>JAJECF010000095.1 GCA_022822125.1 Alphaproteobacteria bacterium | reverse complement strand
CATGTCTATGGCATGGCGGTGATGAATTGCGGCCTGCTCTGCGGCGCGACGCTGGTGCTGCTGGAGCGGTTCGAGGCCGAAACCATGCTGCGCTCGGTCGAACGCTACAAGGCGACCATGCTGGAGGCCGTGCCGACGGGCTTCATGTACATGCTGGCCGACCCTGCGATGGGGACATGCGACCTGTCGAGCCTCGAGCGTATGACGACCGGTGGGCAGACCATTCCGCCGGCCACCGCCGCCGAGGTCGAGGAGAGGTTCGGCGCGACCCTGCTGGAGCTCTGGGGCATGACGGAACTGGCTGGACCCGGCACGACCCATGCCTGGGCCTGCGAGCGCCGGCTCGGCTCCATCGGCGTCGCCATACCCTATGTGGAGGCGCGCATCGGCGCCCTGGAGGACAGCAGGGCGACCGCGCCGGTGGGTGAGCCGGGCGAATTGCTGATCCGCGGCCCGATCGCGCCCATGGGCTATTACGGCAATGAGGCGGCGACGAAGGACGCCTTCGACGAGGACGGCTGGTTCCGCACCGGCGATGTCGCCACCCGGGACGAGGACGGGTTCCTCTGGGTGGTGGACCGCAAGAAGGACATGATCAACACCGCCGGCTTCAACGTCTATCCGGCGGAACTGGAGCGGGTGCTGGCGGCCCATCCCGATGTCTCGATGGCCGCTGTCGGCGGCGTGCCGGACCGCGAGAAGGGCGAGCTCGCCAAGGCCTATATCGTGCCCCGACCCGGCGCCGAGCCGACGGCGGACGACATCATGGCCCATTGCCGCAAGCACCTCGCCCCTTACAAGATGCCGCGCAAGGTCCAGTTCGTCCCGGACCTCCCGGTCAACTCGACCGGCAAGATCCTGCGCCGCGAACTGCACAGGATCGACGACGGCGCCTGACCGGCGCGCTCCCTTGCCGGGAAGGGAGGATGCTGCAAGAGTCCCGCTTGGCGAAGCAATCGGGGGAGACGAAGGGCCATGGAACTCGACGAGGCGATGCGGACGACCTTCGCCTGCCGGGACTTCACGGACGACCCGGTATCGGACGAGACGATCTACCGGCTGCTGGACGCGGCGCGCTTTGCGCCGAGCGGCGGCAACCGGCAGGGCAACCGGGTGATCGTCGTCCGCGACCCCGGGATCAAGGCCCGGCTGGCGGCGCTCGCAGAGCCGGCGGCGAAGCGCTACGCGGCCCAGGTCAAGCGCGGCGAGAGCCCCTGGAATACGGTGCATCCCTCGGCGGTGACGGACGAGGAGGCCGCTGCCACCCGTCCGCCGTCGCGCCTGACCGAGCCGTTCCGGGACGCGCCGGTGGTGCTGGTCTTTATCGTTGATCTGGGCGCTGTCGCCTCGATGGACCGCTATCTGGACCGCGTCGGCGTCATCTCCGGCGCCTCGATCTACCCCTTCGTCTGGAACACGCTGCTGGCGGCGCGCCAGGCCGGGCTCGGCGGCACGATCACCACGCTCGCCGTCGCCGAGGAGCCGGAGGTCAAGCGCCTGCTCGACATCCCGGACGAATTCGCCGTGGCGGCCGTCGTGCCGCTCGGCAGGCCGGTGCGGCAACTGACGAAGCTCCGCCGCCGGAGCGTCGCCGAAATCGCGACCCGCGAACGCTTCGGCGGCGAGCCGCTGGCGGGCGGCTAGGGAGGGGCGGGTGGCGCGCGGCGGCAAGATGCACCTGGCCCAGTTCCTGACCCACGGGCCCACCTATCACAGCCTCGCCATGTGGCGGCACCCGAAGACGGACCCCGCATGGGACTGGGCCCGCCCGGGGCTCTACGAGCATATTGCGCGCACCTGCGAACGCGGCCTGTTCGACATGGTGTTCTTCGCCGACCTCAACTACATCTCGGACACCTACCAGGGCTCGCTGGAGCCGTCGCTGCGCTACGCCGTCCAGGCGCCCGAGCACGACCCGGTGCCGCTGCTCGGCTGGCTCGGTGCGGTGACGGAGCGCATCGGCCTCGCGGCGACCTTCTCGGTCTCCAACCAGCATCCCTTCTACGCCGCGCGCCTCTGGGCCACGCTCGACCACATGACCTCCGGGCGCGTCGGCTGGAATGTGGTGACCTCCATCAACAGCAACCAGGCGGCCAATTACGGCGTCGAGCGCGAGGCGACGGAACGCCGCTATGAGCGCGCGCACGAATATATGCAGGTCTGCCGCAAGCTCTGGAGCAGCTGGGATGAGGACGCGGTGCTGCTCGACCGCGAGGGCGCGCGCTTCGCCGACGCCTCCAAGGTGCGCCGGATTGAGCATGAGGGCGAGTTCTTCCGCTCGCGCGGGCCGCTCAACGTGGTGCGCTCGCCGCAGAACGGCCCGGCGATCCTCCAGGCCGGCACCTCGCCCGGCGGGCGCGACTTCGCCGCGCGCTATGCCGATGCCGTGTTCGCCATCCAGCCGCGGGCGGAGGATGCCGGGGTCTATCTCTCTGACATCAAGGAGCGCATGGCGGGCTTCGGGCGCCCGCCGGAGGCCTGCCGCATCCTGTTCGGCATGCAGCCCATCCTGGGCGAGAGCGAGGCGCATGCGCGCGAGAAGCAGGAGGAGCATAACGAGCTGGTGCCGGTCGAGGGCGGCAAGGCCATCCTCTCCGCCCATCTCAACATGGACCTCGCCGGGATCGGCGATGACGACATCATGCTTGAGCGCCCGGAGCCGGAGCTGGTGCGGATGCGCACCCGCTTCCGCAAGAAGGACGGCACGCCCATGACGCTCGCGGAGGTCGCGCGCCGCCACGGCCAGAGCGTGAGCCTGCCGCAATTCGTCGGCACGCCGGAGAGCGTCGCGGACCAGATGGAGGCGTTCTTCGACGCGGCCGGCGGCGACGGCTTCATGCTGTCCTCGATCTACTCGCCCGGCGCCATCGAGGAGTTCGTGGACCAGGTGGTGCCCATCCTCCAGCGCCGCGGCCGCTTCCGCACCGAATACAAGGGCCGCACGCAACGCGAATTGCTGGCGCAGGAAGATTGAGCCGGCTGGTTAATGCCTTTCGTCGAAGCTGAAGATCTGCCGGCGTCCGGGCGGCTCATGGCGCTGGATGTGGGGGACCGGACGGTCGGGCTCGCGGTCTCGGACCCGGACCGGCGCGTTGCTTCCCCGGCGGGCACGGTCCGTCGCGCGAAGCGGTTTGCGGACACGGCCGCGATGTTGCTGGCGGCGCTGGACGAGCGCGGCGCGGCGGCGCTGGTGGTCGGCCTGCCGCTCGACCTCGACGGCCGCGAGGGCCGGCGGGCCCGGCAGGTGCGCCAGTTCGCGCTCAACCTGATGGCGCATCGCGACCTAGCCGTGCTGATGTGGGACGAGCGCTTCTCCACCAACGCCGTTGAGCGCGCCATGCTCGCGGACGACGCCACCCGCCGCCGCCGCCGCGCCGCCAAGGACACGCTCGCCGCCGTCTATATCCTCCAGGGCTTCCTCGACTCGCTGCCCGGGTAAGGGCCAAGCCTCCGCAGTCGGCCCGCACGATAGCCGACATGGCGAACTCACCCTGCGGGTGGGTTCTGGTCCCAGTCGGGGTCGTCGCTGGGCGACATCGGCGTGTCGGTGGCCAGCAGGCCCTTGCCGGGGACGTAGTTGACCTCCAGCCGGATGCCGTCCGGGTCCTCGAAGACGAAATAGTAGTAGCCGGGCGCGAAATCGGCCTCCAGCGGGCCGCGGTCGATCTTCCCGCCGAGCTCGCGGACCCTGGCTGCGGCCGCGTCCACATCCTCGCGCGAACGCGCCCGGAGGCAGAGATGGTGCAGCCCGACCCGGTTCTGCACGAAGTGCTCGCCTTCATATTCCGGCGCCGGGCGCTGGATGCCGAGCGCGGTGCGCCCGCCCACATGATAGACGAAATTATTGCCGTCATAGACCTTCTGCAAGCCAAGGAAGGGCAGGAGGCCGCAGTAGAATTCGCGCGCCTCCTCGAACCGGCTCACGGTCAGGATGACATGCGCCATGCCGTTGATCTGGATCATTTAGCGGCTCCCGGATTGGGGTGGGCATAAAGATTCTTGCGCGCCTCCTCGTCCCACTGGCCGGTGGGCCTGCCGAATTCGCGTCCGACCTCGTAGCCGCGCCGGAGCGCCGGGCGCTGTTGGAGGCCCTTGTACCAGCGCTTCACATTGGGGAAGCTGTCGAGATCGACCTGCTGGCGCTTGTAGGTGATGATCCAGGGCCAGCAGGCCATGTCGGCGATGGAATAGTCGCCGGCGATGAACTCGCGCCCCTCCAGCCGACGGTCGAGCACCCCGTAAAGCCGCAGCATCTCGTTGGTGTAGCGCTCGACGGCATAGGGGATCGTCTCGGGCGCGTAGAAGCGGAAATGGCCTGACTGACCGAGCATCGGCCCGAGGCCGCCCATCTGCCACATCACCCACTCGACCACCTCCATGCGGCCGCGCAGGTCGGTCGGTATGAACCGGCCCGTCTTCTCCGCGAGGTAAAGCAGGATCGCCCCGCTCTCGAACACCGAGACCGCCGCGCCGCCGCCCGGCGGGTCATGGTCCACGATGGCCGGCATGCGGTTGTTGGGGCTGATCTTCAGGAAATCCGGCTCGAACTGGTCGCCGCGGCCGATATTCACCGGCAGGATGCGGTAATCCAGCTCCATCTCCTCAAGCGCGATGGAAATCTTCCAGCCGTTCGGGGTCGGCCAGTAATGGGCGTCGATCATGACAAGGGCGCTCCGCCAGCGATCCGTCACTATAGCGCGAGGCCTGGACGCCCCGCCATGACAGTTGCGGCCCGGCTCAGCGGTCGAGGTCGAGCGCGTAGCCGCCCGAGCGCACGGTGCGGATGGCGTCCGGCTCGCCTTCGCCGTTCAGCGCCTTGCGCAGTCGGCGGATATGGACATCGACCGTCCGTTCCTCGACATAGACGTCCCGGCCCCAGACGAAGTCGAGCAATTGCGAGCGCGTCAGCACCCGCGTCGGCCGCTCCATGAATGTGCGCAGCAGGCGGTATTCCTTGGGGCCAAGATGCACATTGCGGCCATCGCGCGAGACGCGGTGGCGGACAAGGTCCATGACGATGCCCCGGTATTCCAGCGCCTCCTCCACCAGCGCAGGATGCGAACGGCGCAGCACCGCCTTGAGGCGCGCTTCCAGTTCCCGCGGCGAGAAGGGCTTGACGATATAGTCGTCGGCGCCGGTCTCGAGGCCGCGAACCCGGTCCGCCTCCTCGCCCCGCGCCGTCAGCAGAATGACCGGCAGCGTCCGCGTTTCCGGCCTGGCGCGCAATTGCCGGCAGACCTCGATTCCCGACTTGCGCGGCAGCATCCAGTCCAGCAGCACTGCATCCGGCGGCGCCTCGGAGACCTGGATCAGAGCTTCTTCGCCGTCGGCAGCCACCGAAACCGAATAGCCGGAAGCCTCCAGATTGTAGCGGAGCAGTTCGACGATGGGGGCCTCATCCTCGACCACGAGGACATGCGGCCGTTCTGCTGTCATTGGCTGTCGGCCTCCGGAACGAGAGTGTTGGTCGGGTCGTGCGTCTGGCGGTCCGACGGCCGCGTGCCCAGCACGACATAGTCGATCTGCTCGGCGATATTGGTCGTGTGATCGCCGACGCGCTCCAGGTTCTTGGCCACGAAGAGCAAGTGCGTGCATGGCCCGATATAGCGGGGATCCTCCATCATGTAGGTCAGCAGTTCCCGGAAGAGGCTCGCATAGTGCTGGTCCACCTCGGCGTCGCGGGCGCAGACATCCGCCGCGGCCTCCGTGTCGCGGGCCGTCCAGGCATCCAGCACCTGCTTGATCATCGTCTGCACGACATGCGCCATCGACGCGATGGAGACCGTCGTCGGCAAGGGCGGAAAGCGGCTCACCGCCTGTGTCCGCCTGGCGATATTCTTGGCGAGGTCGCCGATGCGCTCAAGGTCGGAGGAGATTTTTATGGCGGCGAAGATCGTCCTGAGATCGGCCGCCACAGGCTGGCGCAGCGCCACGAGGCGGACGCTGAACAGGTCTATTTCGATGTCGAGCGCGTCGATATCCTTGTCGCGGGCGACGATCCGCTCCGCAAGCTCGGTATTGCCGCGCTGGAGAGCTTCCATGGCGCCGGCGAGCTGCGTTTCCACCAGGCCGCCCATTTCGGCCAGCCGGTTGTCCAGAAGGCGCAACTCCTCGTCGAAGGCCTTGGAGATATGCTCGGCGCGGTCGTTCATGGGAAGGTGCCTCCTGCTCCCCGTCAGCCGATATGGCCGGAGATATAGGATTCCGTGCGCGGATCGACAGGCTTGGTGAACACCGTGTCGGTGTCGCCGACCTCGACCAGATCGCCCAGATGGAAAAACGCGGTGCGCTGCGAGACGCGCGCCGCCTGCTGCATGGAGTGGGTGACGATCACGATGGTGAAATTCTGCTTGAGTTCGTCGATCAGCGCCTCAATGCGCGCCGTGGCGATGGGATCGAGCGCGGAACAGGGCTCGTCCATCAGGATGACCTCCGGGCGCACGGCGATCGCGCGCGCGATGCACAGGCGCTGCTGCTGCCCGCCCGACAGGCCGGTTGCAGGCGCATCGAGGCGGTCCTTCACCTCCTCGAAGAGGCCGGCGCGCTCCAGGCTCGAGACGACGATCTCGTCCATCTCGGCGCGCGAGCCCGCCAGACCGTGGATTTTCGGCCCGTAGGCGACATTGTCGAAGACCGACTTCGGGAACGGGTTGGGCTTCTGGAACACCATTCCGATGCGTGCGCGGAGATAGACGAGGTCCACCGCCGGATCGTAGATGTCCTCGCCGTCGAGGCGGATATCGCCGTCCACCCGGCAGATCTCGATCAGGTCGTTCATCCGGTTGAGGCAGCGCAGGAAGGTGGATTTGCCGCAGCCGGACGGGCCGATGAGCGCCGTGACTTCATGGGCGCGGATGTCGAGATCGACCTGTTTCAGCGCATGCGCATCGTCGTAGAAGACATTGACGCCGCGCGCCGTCAGCTTGGGCATGGCATTGCTCGGGGACATATCCAACAGGACCGAACCTCCTACCAGCGGCGCTCGAAACGCCGGCGCAGAATGACGGCCGCCAGATTCATGACGACCAGGAAAGCCAGCAGGACGACGATAGCCGCGGCGGTCTTCTCGGCGAAGGCGCGTTCGGGGCTGTCCGCCCAGATATAGATTTGCACCGGCAGGGCCGACGCGGGGTCGAACAGGCCCTGGGGCACGTCCACGATGAAGGCGACCATGCCGATCATGATGAGCGGCGCCGATTCGCCCAGCGCCTGAGCCATGCCGATGATCGTGCCCGTCATAATGCCCGGCATGGCGAGCGGAAGCGTGTGATGCAGCATGGCCTGCATCCGGCTGGCGCCGAGGCCGATGGCAGCTTCTCGGATCGAGGGCGGCACGGCGCGGAGCGAAGCCCGCGTGGCGATGATGACGGTCGGCAGCGTCATCAATGCGAGCACCATGCCGCCGACCAGCGGCGCCGAGCGCGTGAGCCCCATAAAGCCGAGGAAAATCGCAAGGCCCAGCAGGCCGAAGACGATTGAGGGAACGGCAGCCAGATTGTTGATGTTGATCTCGATGAGATCGGTCCAGCGGTTGCGCGGCGCGAACTCCTCCAGATAAATCGCCGCCATCACGCCGAGCGGGAAGCTCAGCACGAGGCAGGTCAGGAGCGCGAAGAACGAACCCGAAATCGCGCCCAGTATGCCGGCAAGCTCCGGTTCCCGGCTGTCGCCGTTCGAGAAGAAGCGCCAATTGAAGGCGTTGCGGATGCGCCCCTCCTCCTCGAGCCGGTCCAGCCAGCCGAGCTGCTTTTCCGTGAAGCGGCCGGAATCGCGGGGCGTCGCGCCCTTGAGCAACAGGTCCACTTCATCGTCGGCCGGCACCCAGACGCGCACCGTCCTGCCGATCTGATCGGGATCTTCGAGCACCAGCTTGCGCAGTTCGAATCCGGCGCCGACGCTGACCAGCGCCATGAGCCTGCGCCGGTCCCGGCGCTTCTGCACCGCTTCCGGGAAGATGTTTCCGAGTGCTGCGCGCACGACGGCGCGGTAGTTCGCGGTCGAAAGGGTTTCGGGGTCACGGCCGCCGCCCGGGTCGAGCACGCTCTCGTCGAGGGTCGCATCGAGAGCGATCTCGGTCTGCGTGAACGCGCCGATGCTCTGGTAGCCGATGGCGCCGACCAGCAGGAGGAGGAAGGCGAGCGCAATGCCGATGGCCGCGATGCCGTAGAAGCGGAAGCGTGCCTCCGCCCTCCGGCGCCGGGGCAGAGAGGCCAGGATAATCCCGGACGGGCTCTGTCGCGGGTCAGTCATAGCGTTCCTGATAGCGGCGCACGAGCATGAGTGCGATCAGGTTGAGAATCAGCGTCGCGATGAACAGCAGCAGGCCGAGCGCGAAAGCGGCCAGCGTCTTCGGGCTGTCGAACTCCTGATCGCCGGTGAGCAGCGCCACCATCTGCACGGTGATGGTCGTCACGGCCTGCAGCGGATTGACGGTAAGGTGGGCGGACAATCCCGCCGCCATGACGACGATCATGGTCTCCCCGATGGCGCGCGAGACGCCGAGCAGCAGCGCGCCGCCGATTCCGGGAAGCGCTGCGGGAAGCACGACGTCGCGGACGGTTTCGGACTTGGTGGCGCCGAGGCCGTAAGCGCCTTCGCGCAGCGATTGAGGCACGGCGGCAATCACATCGTCGGCGAGCGAGGAGACAATGGGAATAATCATCACGCCCATCACCATGCCGGCGGCGAGCGCGCTTTCCGAAGAGACTTCGAAGCCGATGGATTCGGAAGAGTCGCGCACGAAGGGCGCGACGACCAATACGGCGAAGAAGCCGTAAACCACGGTCGGGATACCGGCGAGGATTTCCAGGATCGGCTTGGCGACGGAACGGGCGCGCGGGCTGGCGTATTCCGCCAGATAGACGGCGGACAGCAATCCCAAAGGCCCTGCGACGGTCATCGCGACGGCGGCGATGAGGCCGGTGCCGACCAGAAGCGGCACCACGCCGAACGCGCCGGACGACCCCACCTGGTCTTCCCGAATGGCGATCTGCGGGCTCCAGTTCAGCCCGAACAGGAAGTCGAACAGCGGGACGGCGTCGAGGAAACGAATGGTCTCGAAGAGAAGCGAAAGCACGATCCCGATCGTTGTCAGGATCGCAACGAGGGAACTGGCGAGGAGGAGCCCCAGCAGGACGCGCTCGCCCAGGATCTGGCGCGCGCGCCGTCCTTCGGCCGCCGCCAGAAGCGAGGGGCGGGTTCCGCCCCTCGCCTCAGTAGCTGTCTGCGCCATGCCGGGCTCCGCCGCGGCCTTACATCGACAGGTTTTGAAGGCCGTTGGCCGACGCGCTCCACTCCTTGCGCTCGGCGTCGGACATCGGGATCAGGCCCTTGTCGGCCAGATAGCCCTCAGGGCCCCAGGTCGCCTCGTTCGTGAACTCGGCGATGAACTCGGCGATGCCGGGCACCTGGCCGATATGCGCCTTCTTCACATAGAAGAAGAGAGCGCGGGAGACAGGATAGTTGCCCGCCGCGATTTCCTCGAACTCCGGCGCCACGCCATCGACCGTGCTGCCCTGCAGCTTGTCGGAGTTCTGGTCGAGGAAGCTGAAACCGAAAATTCCGAGCGCGCGCGGATTGGTCGTCAGTTTCTGGACGATCAGATTGTCGTTCTCGCCGGCCTCGATATACATGCCGTCTTCGCGGATCGTATGGCAGACCTTCTTGTAGGCCTTCTTGTCGGCCTTCTTCATGGCCTTGATGCCCTTGAAGGCCTTGCAACCGCCTTCCATGGCGAGCTCGACGAAGGCGTCGCGCGTGCCGGAGGTCGCCGGCGGGCCCAGCACCTCGATGCGCACATCCGGCAGGTCCGGATTGACGTCCTTCCAGGTGCGGTTCGGGTTCGCGACCATCGGGCAGGCATCCGCCGCCCCGCAGTCGCCTTCCGGCACCTCATGCGCGAGCGCGAGGAAGACATCCTTGAGCGTCAGGGAGAACTGCGCGGTGTCGCGGGAATTGGCGAGCACGATGCCGTCATAGCCCACCTTGACCTCGACGACGTCGGCGACGCCGTTCTTGGCGCAGGTCTCGACTTCCTTCGTCTTGATGCGCCGCGACGCGTTGGTGATGTCGGGATGCCCTTCGCCGACGCCGGCGCAGAACAGCTTGAGCCCGCCGCCCGAGCCGGTCGACTCGACGATCGGGGTCTTGAAGGAGGTGGTCTTGCCGAACCGTTCGGCGACCGCCGTCGAGAACGGAAACACGGTCGACGACCCGACAATGCGGATCTGGTCGCGAGCCTCTGCGGCGCCCGCAACCGCCACGCCGGCGAGCAGCCCGGCGATCAGCGTTTTCTTCATCCTTGGAACTTTCCTTGTTGACTTCGACATGGCGTCGGGCAGCTTGTGCCTCGCCGCACGGCCGGACGCTCGCGCGTGGCGGTTATGTCATTATTTCAGTTGTGTGACACAAATATTGCGCGCGGCGCGGCGGAACGGGGAATTATGACGGCGGCCCGGAAGCCGCCCGCGCTATTCGTCCCTCGCGGCGCGCGGCGGTCCGCCGGTCCCGGCGGCCAGGTGGATTTTCTCGATATAGTGGTCCGCGAGGGTCACGGCGTCTCCGGCGTCTTCGAAAATCCCGTTCAGCAAGGCGTCGTAATTGGGCTGGTGGAAGAAGACGAGCGAGAGGCGGTCGCGTTGCGGCGCGCCGGCGGGCGGGTTCGCCACCCGGTGCAGCGTCGATGCCCAGCGCCCGCCGGTCCAGCGCGCCATCGCGTCCCCCAGATTGCAGACAAAGGCGTCGCCGGGTGGATGCAGGTCGGTCCAGCCGCCCTGCGGCAGCTTTATCTGCAGGGTGCCCGGCGCATCGTCGCCGCGCAGCACGGTCAGCGTGCCGTAATCGGTATGCGCGCCGGCGCGAAGCTGGCGACTCTCGGGAGCAGCCGTCTGCGCGGGATAGCGGATGAGCCTGAGGCCGCAGGCGGGACGGTCGATCCGGTCGGCGAAGAAATCCTCCCTGAGCCCGAGCGCCAGCGCCATGGCGCCCATGAGCCGGTCGCAAAGCCCGGCCAGGGCGCGGAAATAGTCGTCGACCGTTTTCCGGAAGTCTCCAGGCCGGGCGGGATAACGGTTTTCCGCGAAGAAATAGGCCGCCACCTCGCCCCGGTAGTAGTCGTCATCGGGTATGTCGGGCGGCCCCATGGCGAAGGCCTCCTGGAGGTCGGGCGGCGTCTCTTCGCCCAGCGTGTGGGCGAGCGAGCGGTCGGCGAACGGGTAATAGCCGCGGCCAACCCGGTTTGCGGGTCGCAGAATCCGGCGTTTTTCGGCGAGCGGCAGGGCGAAGAATTCCACGGCGGCGCGCCGCGTGCGGGCGATGAGGTCTTCGGACACCCCGTGGCCGGTGATGCAGAAGAATCCCGCCTCCGTGCATGCCGCGGCAATCTCGCGGGCAATCCTTCCTTTGCCTTCCTCCCCGCTCTCCAGGTAAGGCCCGATATCGATGACCGGGATCGGCATTCGCGCTGCCCCTAGTCCGGAGCGACTGCCGCGCCGCACGCGATGGCCGCCTCGATCTCGTTATCCTCCATGCCGGCTTCCGCCAGAATCTCGCGCGTATCGGCGCCGAGCACGGAGCCGCCGCGCCTGATGCCGGAGGGCGAGCCCTCGAAGCGGATGGCCGGCCGCGCCTGCCGCAGCCGCCCGGCAAGCGGATGGTCGTATTCCACCAGGGTGCCGTTGGCGGCGACCTGGGGATGCCGGACCATCTGGCTGCGGGTCAGCACCGGCGCGGACGGCACATGCGCGGCGTCGAACGCAGCCGTCCAGTCCGCCGTCGTGCGCTTGCGCAGCTCCTCCTGCACCTGCTCCAGGCGCGCGTCGATATTCTCGTCGCGCAGCGCCCCGGTGGCGAAGCGCGGATCCGTCGCCAGGTCCTCGCGCCCGGAGACCTTGCAGAAGCCCAGCCATTGCCGGTCGGTCATCAGCGAGACGCTCATATAGCCGTCGGCGGTCTCGTAGATGAGGTCTATGAAGCTCGCCGCCCGCTGGATCGAGACCGGCGCGTCCACGAAGGTCTGCGAGCCCATGTCCGAGTTCCAGAGGAAGGCGACGACGGAATCGAGCATGGAGACGCGCACATGCTGGCCCTCGCCGGTCGCAGCCCGGTGCAGCAACGCCGCCGTCACCGCCTGGGCGGCGGTGAGCGCGGTCACCTTGTCCGGCAGGATGGTGCGCACCAGGCGGGGCCGCTCCTCGTCGGAACCCGCCTGCACGGTGGTGAGACCCGATATCGCCTGCACGATGGGGTCGTAGGTAGGCTTGGAGGCGAACGGTCCCTTCTCGCCGAAGCCGCTGATCGAGACATAGACGATGTCCGGCTTCACGGCGCGGATGTCCGCCTCGCCGACGCCGAGGCGCTCCACCACGCCGGGGCGGAAGTTCTGAATGAAGACATCCGCCGTCGCCGCCAGGCGCTTCAGCAGGGCTGCGCCTTCGGGCTGCTTCAGGTCGAGCACGATGGAGCGCTTGTTGCGGTTGTTGTTGAGGAACGCCGCGGAGAGCCCGCCCTGCCGGTTGCCGCCGCCGCGCGTCAGGTCCCCGCCCCGCGCCTCGACCTTGACGATATCGGCGCCCTGGTCCCCGAGAATCTGCGTCGCCATCGGCCCCGAAATCACATTGGTGAGATCGACCACCCGAAACCCCGACAACGGCCCGCTCATGGCTCCGCGCCTCCTGCGTTCACGGCCGAGACATTAGAGTGTTTCCGCGCCGGACCAAACCGTCTGCCCCGCCGGCCGGCTCCGTGCTATATGCCGCGCCATGAGCGGTGCGCGGCATATAGCGGTGATCGGGGCGGGCATTGTCGGCACGGCGACGGCCTGCTACCTGCGCCGGGATGGGCATGAGGTGACGCTGATCGACCCGGAGCCGCCCGGCACGATGACCTCCTTCGGCAATGCGGGCGCGATCAGTTCGCACTCCTGCCTGCCGCAGACCGGTCCCGGCCTGATGCTGAAGGCGCCCCGCTGGCTGCTGGACCCGATGGGGCCGCTCTCTATCCGCTGGCGCCACCTGCCCGAATTCCTGCCCTGGCTCATCCGCTTCCTGCGCGCCGGCCGGCCCGAGCCGATGCGCCGGCAGATGGACGCCATGGCGGCGCTCCATCGCCTGGCGCTCGACGCGCATCGGGACCTCGCGGCCGAGGCCGGCACGACCGGCTTTATCCGGCAGAACGGTACGCTCACCGTCTATGAGAGCGAGCGCAGCTTCCGGGCGGCGGCAGGCGACCGGGAGGGCCAGCGGCAGCGGGGCTTCGAGGTGGAGGAACTCTCGGGCGACGAGCTGCGCCAGCTCGAACCGGGGCTCGCGCCGATCTTCCCGCATGCGGTCTTCTTTCCCGGGGGGGCGCATTCGATAAATCCGGGCGCGCTCACCGCCGGCCTGGCGGAAGCCTTTGCGCGCGGGGGCGGGCGCATGTTGGCGGCGTATGTCACCGGCTTCAACTTCGCCGACGACCGCGCCGTCGCGGTCCGCACCTCAAGGGGCCAACTGCCGGCGGACGGCTTTGTCGTCGCGGCCGGGGCCTGGTCGGCGGGCCTCGCCGAAATGCTCGGCGAGAAGGCGGTGCTCGAATCCGAGCGCGGCTACCATCTCACGCTAGCCGAGCCCGGCGTCGAGACGCGCCGCCCGATCTCCTTCTACGACCGGAAATTCATGGCGACGCCGATGGAGATGGGCCTCCGGCTCGCCGGCACGGCCGAGTTCGCCGGCCTCGACGCGCCGCCCAACTGGAAGCGGGTCGAGCCGCTCCGCGCCCATGCCCGCAAGGCGTTCCGCGGCATCCGCGCCGAAGACGGCTCGCCCTGGATGGGCAACCGGCCGGCTACGCCGGACTCGCTGCCCGTACTCGGCGCGTCCCTGCTGCACGACAATGTCTGGTACGGCTTTGGCCACGGCCATCTGGGTTTGACGGCCGGGCCGATCAGCGGCCGGCATATCGCTGACCTTGTGGCCGGGCGTCCATCCGGGATCGACATGGCCCCCTACAGCATCGGACGGTTCTGATGCTGACCGACGCCCAGCTCGATCGTTATGCGCGGCACCTGATCCTGCCGGAGGTCGGGGGGGCGGGGCAGCAGACGCTGCTGGCCTCGCGCGTGCTGGTCGTGGGCGCGGGCGGCCTTGGCGCGCCTGTCCTGCTCTATCTTGCCGCCGCCGGTGTCGGCACGCTCGGCGTCATCGACGACGACAATGTCGATGTCTCCAACCTGCAGCGCCAGGTGATTCACAGCACGGACCGCGTAGGCCAGCCCAAGGCCGAGAGCGCGGCGGCCGCCATCGGGACGCTCGATCCGGCCATCCGCGTCGAGACCCATGCCGAGCGGCTGACCGAGGCCAATGCCGCCCGGCTCTTCCGGGACTATGACCTCGTCCTCGACGGCAGCGACAATTTCACCACGCGTTACCTCGTCAATGACGCCGCCATCGCCGCCGGGCGGACGCTCGTCTCCGGCGCGGTGCTGCGCTTCGACGGGCAGGTCTCCACCTTCAAGCCCCATGCCGGGCCGGCACATCCCTGCTATCGCTGCCTGTTCCCGGAGCCCCCGCCGCCCGGCGCCGTGCCGGCCTGCTCGGAAGCCGGCATACTCGGCGCCGTCGCCGGCGTTGTCGGCACGCTCATGGCGGTGGAGGCGTTGAAGGAGTTGATCGGCGTCGGCGAGAGCCTTTCCGGGCGCCTCGTGCTTTACGACGCCCTTGCCGCCTCGACGCGGACCATCCGCTTCAAGCGCCGCCCGGACTGCCCCGCCTGCAGCGGCTGATCCGGCCGGACTGAAAGCTGTCCGGGGGTGGCCCCGCAGTTCCTGCTGCAGGGAGCCCCGCCCTGGGACCGATTGCCGCTTCTGCGTTGATTTCAAAAAAAATGTTCGGGTTATCGATACGAATATCGGCGTCTGTGCGATGATATTAATGTCGCTATGCCCCCGTTTTTTGGTCTTAAATTCTCTAAAATCAACCTGCAGATATGCCTAATTATACTTGTAGATATACCTCTTAGTTTATTTACTATCTTCTTCATTCAGGGTGGAGTCTCCGGCGGAACGACCGTCACAAGCGCCGCGACATTCGGTCCAGGCGTGCAAAAAGGGGAATCCACTTGCTCTCGAAATATGCCGGCACTTTATCGGTGTATAATAGAGCGCATCGCGCTATATGGTCATGCGCCTTTCGCCGGAGCCTGGCGATTGTCCTGTCGGTATCTGCCTTGGCCGCGCCTCCCGGCCAGTCCCAAGCGCAATCCCTGCCGGCCAAGCCGACCGGACTTACGACCGAAGCCGGCAACACGCAGGTGCGCCTGCATTGGACCAGCCCGAGCGACACAACAATTACGCGATGGCAATTCGCTCAGAAGCTCGAGCCCTTTTCTCCGCAGCAAACCGCATCATTCGGCGCATGGACGGATATGACGGGAAGCGATGCCGACACCAGGCGCCATACAGTAACCGGCCTCCGGAACAATCGAACATACAAATTCAAAATCCGGGCTGTGAACGCTATCGGTCCCGGCCGGGAATCCGATGAGGCGACCGGCAACCCCTATCCGGCAGTTCCGGGAAAGCCTACTGGCTTCCAGGTCATGCCGGGAGACAAGAAAGCCATTCTGTCATGGAACCATCCGGACGATATCAGCATTCATGGCTGGGAATACAGGCAGAAAAAACCCGGAGGCCGTTATGGACACTGGACAGCCATTATAACCTCTGACGAAAACACCACGAGCCATATCGTCGAAAATCTTCAAAACGGCGAAGAATATATATTCCAGATTAAGGCATTTAACGGTTCCGGTAACGGTTATTGGTCTGATGAAATATCGGTAATACCCATGCCGGCGGTTCCGGGAAAACCGACAGGTCTTTCGGTTGAGCCTGGCCACAGAAGGGCATTGCTGACCTGGCGCGATCCGGGAAACGACACCATCGACAAGTGGCAGTATGCCTATGAGGCCGTGACCGGCAATCGGGACTGGACGGATATGGCGGGCAGCGGCGCGGAAACCGTGCGGCACGTCGTTGCCATGCTGGAAAACGACATAGTTTACAAGTTCAGGATCCGGGCCGTGAACAGTGTCGGCGCAGGCATTGGGTCCGACGCGGTTTCGGCGACGCCGATGGCGAGCGCGCCCGGGAAGCCGGCCGGGCTCGTCGCGTTTGCGAGCGACAGGCAGGTCGTCCTTTCGTGGACGGACCCGGTCGACGCTTCGATCCTGAAATGGCAATACGCCTATAGAACGGGGAGCGCGTTCGGGAACTGGATCGATATTCCGGACAGCGCCGCTGCGACCACGCGCCATACCGTATCCGGACTGACGAATGGCGCGGCCTACACATTCAAGATTCGCGCGGTAAACGATGTCGGGGCCGGGCCGGACTCGGACGAGGCCTCCGCAACACCGCTGTCCGTCCCGGCGAAGCCCTCGGGATTTACGGTGACGGCGGGAGACGCCCGGGTGGCGCTTGGGTGGAACGACCCGCGGAATTCCTCGATTACCGGCTGGCAGTATTCCTACAGGACCTCGGGCGGTTACGGCTCCTGGACGGATATCCCCGGCAGCAGCGCCACCACTGCCGGCCATATCGTTACGGGCCTCTCCAACGGCGCCGAGCATACATTCAAAATTCGCGCGGTAAACGGCAGCGGCTTGGGCGCGGAATCCGACGCCGTGGCCGCCACACCCCGACCGGTCCCGGGTAAGCCGACCGGGTTCCGGACAGAGGCGGGCAATACCCAGGTCAGGCTCCTATGGAGCGACCCGAACGACAGCAGCATAACCAGCTGGCAGTACAAATTCAGGACCGCCGGGGCTTATGGCACATGGACGGATATCCCCGGCGGCAGCGCCGCAACGGTTCGCCATACGGTGACCGGGCTGGCCAACGATACAGCCCACGCTTTCAGAATTCGGGCGCTGAACGGCAGTGGCGCCGGGCCCGAGTCGGAGGAAAAATCCGCCACGCCGAAAGCGGCGCCGCCGGCGAAGCCGACGGGGTTCCAGGTCCAGGCCGGCGATGGCGAGCTGTTGCTTGCCTGGGACGACCCGGATGATGCCAGCATCCAGGGTTGGCAATACAGGAGCAGAAAATCGGACGGTCAATTTGGGGCGCTGTGGAACAATATTCCGGGCAGCGGTGCAAAGACTGTCCGGCACACTGTAACGGGCCTCGAAAACGGCGCGGTATACACTTTCAAGATCCGGGCGGTTAACGCCTTCACCGGTTACGAGTCGGAGGAGGTGTCCGCCACGCCCCGGTCGCTGCGGCCGGCGGCGCCTGCGGGGTTGAACGCCCGGCCCGGCGATGCGGAGGTTGCGCTTGCCTGGGACGATCCCGGCGATCCGACGATCTCGGGCTGGCAATATGCTGTCCGGACGACAGGCGCCTTCAGCGAATGGACGGACATTCCCGGCAGCGCGGCGTCCACAACGGCCCACACGGTCACGGGGCTCGAGAACGGCGTCGAATACGGCTTCAAGCTGCGCGCCGTGAACGAACATGGCGGCGGAGTCGAGTCCGGCGAGGTTTCCGCCACGCCGGTTGCGATCCCGGCCAAACCTTCCGGCCTGACCGCAACCCCGGGCGATGCGGAGGTTGCGCTTGCATGGGACAATCCGAACGACCCGACCGTCGCCGGCTGGCAATACAAGGCCACGGCCGCTGGCGAAAACGGAAACTGGGCGGATGTGCCGGGCAGCGGCGCGGAAACCGCAGGGCACATTGTAACCGGCCTCAAGAACGGCGTCGCCTACCGCTTCAGGGTCCGGGCGCGGAACGCAAGCGGCGTCGGGCCGGAATCAGACGAGGCGGCCGCAACGCCCGTCCCGGTTCCCGCCAAACCCGCGGGCTTCGCGGCGAGGGCCGGCGACGGGAAAGCCGTGCTCCAATGGGACGACCCGGACGACCCGACCATCACCGGTTGGGAATACAGCCAAAGACATGCGGACGGGGACTATGAAGCGGGCTGGATAACCATGTCCGGCAGCGGGGCGATGACCGCACAACATGCGGTGACCGGCCTGAAGAATGGGGTGGCGTATGTCTTCAAGATCCGCGCCGTGAACGCCAGCGGCGACGGGGCGGAATCCGACGAAGCGACTGCGACGCCCGTCGCTGTTCCGGGCAAGCCGGCGGGCTTCGCCGCAACGCCGGGCGACGGACAGGCGCGGCTCTCCTGGAACGATCCGAACGACCCGACCATCGCCCGTTGGCAATACAGGATGGCGGCGGGCGGCGCTTACGGAGACTGGACGGATATCCCGGGCAGCGGCGCGGCAACCGTCGAACATGACGTAACGGGGCTCGACAACGGAACGACCTACAAGTTCCGCATCAGGGCCGCGAACGGCAGCGGTTCCGGGCCGGAATCGAACGAGGCGACGGCGGTGCCGTTCGCCCTGCCCGGTAAACCGTCCGGCTTTACCGCGACGCCCGGCAATCGGCAGGTGGTGCTGGAATGGGACGATCCCGGCGACTCCGGCATTACCGGATGGCAATATAATCAGCGGCGCGGCAGCGGGGCGTTTGAGGAGGACTGGACCTATATCCTGGGTAGCGCCGCCGCCACGACCAGCCACACGGTCATCGGACTCGATGCCGGCGTTTCCTATGGCTTCAAGATCCGGGCCGTAACCGGTGAGGGCATCGGCAAGGAATCGGACGAAGCGACCGTGACACTGCCATTGCTTCCCGCCAAGCCGGCGGGACTGGCGGCGACGCCGGGCGATGGCATGGTCCTGCTGGAATGGACCGCCTTAGGCGATTCCACAGTGACCCTCTGGCAATACAGCTACAGGACCGATGGCGCTTACAGCGACTGGACGGATATCCCCGGCAGCGATGCGGCGACAAAGAGCCACGAAGTGACAGGGCTCGACAACGGAACGACCTACAAGTTCCGCATCAGGGCCGTGAACGGCAGCGGTTCCGGGCTGGAATCAGACGAGGCGACCGCAACCCCGTTCGCTCTGCCCGGCAAACCGTCCGGCTTTACCGCGACGCCCGGCAACGGGCAGGTGCTGCTGGAGTGGGACGATCCCGGCGACCCCGCCGTCACCGGCATTACCGGATGGCAATACAATCAGCGGCGCGGCGACGGACCTTATGAGGAGTACTGGACCTATATCATTGGCACCGACGGCACCACGACCA
>JAJECF010000068.1 GCA_022822125.1 Alphaproteobacteria bacterium | reverse complement strand
GCCAACGCGCTCAGCCACGATCTCTACTACAAGATCATCGACCCGCAGGCCGATACGCGCCGCCGTCTGGTGGTGGCCCGCGTGTTGCTGGTCGGTATCGGCGCCCTGGCTGCCGCGGTGGCTTCGCTGAAGCTCACCGGCATCCTCGGCGCGGTGGCATGGGCGTTCTGCTTCGCCTGCTCGGGGCTGTTCTTCCCCCTTGTGCTCGGCATCTGGTGGAAGAGGGCCAACCGCGAAGGGGCCATTGCCGGCATGATCGCCGGCTTCGTGGCGGGCTCGCTCTATCTCTGGCATGTCTATGGCGGCGGGGCGCAGCTCTGGTCCATCGACCATCTGCGCTTCGGCATGATCGGCATGCCGGTCTCGCTGGTGGTCATGGTGGTCGTGTCGCTGATGACGCCGGAGCCGGATGCGGAAACGCAGGCCATGGTGGACGAAACCCGTATCCCGACGGGCGATTCCATCCTGGCCGAGACGCATTGACCGCAGGCCGGCCTGCAAGCGTGAAGGGAGGCGGGGCCCCGGCCCCGCCTTCCGCGCGCTGTCCGGCCGGGACGCCGGCGAGGCGCCGTGGATAGCCTCGCGCACGCATTGCCCGGCTGGGTGGTGCTCCTGGACTACGCGCTGGGCGTGGCGATGTGGACGCTGGTCGGCCGCGCCGCCATGAACCTCTTTCTGCCCGTCACCTCCGATTTCTTCTTCATGAAGGCCTTCGTGAAGATGACGGACCCGATCCTGCGCGTCTTCCGGCCGGTCACGCCGGGCTTCCTCATCGATCCCGTCGTGCCGCTCTATGTCGCCTGGTTCTTCTTCCTGTTCCGCTTCTACGCCATGCCCTGGCTGCTCGGCTATTCCGTGCTCGGCATGCTGTCCTTCCCGCTGGAGGGCGAGGTCGCGGCCATTCTCTACGACCTGTTCGGCAGCGGCGGGCTGTAGGCGCGCGGGCCATTCTTCGTTCCTTCCTGCTGTCGCTCGTCCTGCTGCTTGCGGCCGGGCCGCTGGCGGCGGAGGGCTACAAGGGCTTCCCGCGCGGCCATGCGCTGATTTCCGCCGCCGAACTGAAGGCGCTGCTGGACGGCCCGGAGCCGAAGCCCGTCGTGCTGGCGGCGGTCGGTCGGGTGCCCTGGCTGCTCGGGCATGTTCCGGATGCGCGCCGCGTCGCCGCCGCGCCTATACCGACCGCGACGGCATGGCCGTGGACCGCGCGCGCTTCCAGGCCTTCGCGCGCGGCCTCGGCATAGACGGCCACACGCCCGTGGTCGTCTATGACAACGGCTATGACGCCGCGCGCCTCTGGTGGCTGTTCCGGCTTTACGGCAAGGACGACATAAGGGTGCTGGACGGCGGCTGGCGGGCCTGGGACGAGGCGGGCTATCCGGTGGAGCGCGGCCCCGGCCGGGCGGCGCCGAAAGCCGGGAATTTCACCGCCGCGCCCGCGCGCGCCGGCTGGACGGCCGGCATGGAGGAAGCGGCCCGACCGGAGGCGGGGGTCCATGTCTGGGACGCGCGCGACCCGCCGGAGTGGAGGGATACGGGCCCCATCGGCCGGGCCCGCTTCATCGGCTGGCGGGCGTTCCGCCGGGCGGATGAGGGCCGGCCGGCGGAGTTCCGCACCGCCGCCGAAATCCGCGCCCTGCTCGCCGAAGCGGGCTTCGAGCCGGGGCAGGAGCACATCTTCTACTGCCATTCCGGCGTGCGCGCCGCCACGCCCCTGCTCGCGCTCTACCTGATGGGCTATCCCGAAGAACGCCTCAGCCTCTATGACGGCTCCTGGATGGAGTGGCGCCGACGCGGGGCGGGAGATTAGCTTCGCTTCCGCTCGATCATTCGCTAATTATGTATATCCTTTAGCTACTTGCGTATGTGAGTAGTATCGATTACAATGAAATACGCTTGACCTCGAAATTGCCCATGCCTTACTACATCGTCATCTGCTTCGCCCTTTGTCCGCTCATATGGTCGACTACTGCTTCTGCGGCTAATTGCGAAAGCTGGATTACCCGGAAGTTCATCATTGCGGCGACACCCGAAGATATTCAAACCTGTATTACTGAGGGCGCTGACCTAGATATACGAGATAGTCGTGATATGACACCGCTACATTATTATGTAGCTCTGAACCATAATCCAACAGTCACGAAAGCGCTTATTCGGGCAGGAGCTGCTATAGAAGCAAGAGATAAATATTTTCGGACACCATTGCATTATGCTGCCGCACATGGCAGCCATAGTGTAGTAGGAGCACTTCTGGATTCTAGGGCAAATTTGAAAGCTAGAAGCAAGAAGGGCGAGACTCCCTTGCATCTTGCTGCACGGCTAAATCGAGATCCGGTTGTTTTGGAAACACTCCTCAATGCTGGCGCTAGCTTGACTGCCCGAACTAAATCAGAGTCTGTATCCGACCTATCTGGTTTAAGAATTCCTGCGGGCTATACACCCTTACATGTAGCAGCAGGCTTCAACGATAACCCAGATGTGTTGGCAATACTTCTGAAGTTTGGTGCGAACTTGGAAGCTCGGGATGCGTTGGGTAGCACGCCTCTCCATCGTGCGGCGCAGTGGAATCGTAATCCGAAGATTCTGAAATTTCTTCTCGAGACAGGGGCCAATATATCAGCTCGATCTGAGGGAGGCCTTACACCTTTACACAATGCCGCATGCTGTAATAGAAATCATGAGATATTGTCCATACTGATTGACGCTGGCGCAGACCCGACAGCGCAAAGTGAGGATGGTGACACACCTTGGGATTTGGCGAAACAAAATGATTCTTTAATAGGTAGCGCTGTTTATTGGCAACTTCATGATGCTCGCTTTCAATGATCTATGGGAAGCATATTGTGTAGGTATATAGGATATAAACATCATGAATAGATTCACCTAAACAGAAACAAAATTCTATAAAATAGTTAAAATTAAAATTACAAAGAAGTAATTAAAGAAATCTCTGGATGAAGCGATTTCACCGTATCATCTTGGCTCAGAACCTAACGGGCAGCGGATCAACATTGTCCCGACAGACTGCGCTGAACTCGGATCGGGCTATAGCGACTCCGCGGCCCGATGCCGCTGCCTCCGCACCGGCGTCAATCGCGCGCGCCGCGGTCGGCGATGCCGGCAAGCTCGACCGGCGGGCGGTCCGGGAAGCGCGCGATCAACGACAGACTGCCGCCCATCGCCTCCACCGTCCTGCGCAGCGTGGACAGCAGCAGGTCGCTGCGCTGCTCCAGCCGGGAAACCGCATCCTGGCCGATGCCAAGCTCGCGCGCGACGCTTGCCTGGGTCAACTCGCGGGCCTTGCGCAGTTCGCGCAGCGTCATTTCCTCGGCGATCAGCGCCGCCGCCCGTTCCTCGATCCTGCGCCGCCGCTCGGGGTCCAAGCCCGCCATCATCTCATCAAGGCTCACGGTCATCATACTCCTCCTTTATCGGCGAGCCGGGCAAGGTGTCGGTCGAACCGCTCGTCGGCCCTGGCTATAAGCGCGCGATAAAACCGGCGCTCGCCGCCGCCGGACTTGTCGCCTGCGACCAGCAGCACAGCGTTGCGTTCCGGGTCGAATGCGAAGGCGACCCGCCACTCTCCGCCTGCCGCGCCAAACCGCATCTCCTTCATGTTCGCATACCGCGATCCGTTCAGCGTGTCCGCCCGCGGCCGGCCCAGTTGCGGACCGAATTGCTCCAACAAACAGCCGATCGCATAGACTTCATCCTGAACCCGGCTGGGCAGATTGCGAAACTCCGGGACGAACTCATCGTGGAACGCCACCTGCCATCTCATGAAGTCAGGGTGGAGTCGCCGGAATATGAAGTCAAGGACATGTCGTTTCCCGACGCATCCTCCAACCCTGCAACTGATTGCGCCGGGGGAGTGGACATGCGCGGCGGAGGCCTTATGATCGATGTTGCACTGCAACAAGGGAGTGAGTCATGAACGCGGATCCGGTTGTCATTGTGGGCATGGCGCGCACGCCGATGGGAAGCTTCCAGGGCGTGCTCAAGGACGCGACGGGCCCGGAGCTCGGCACCCGCGCGATAACCGGCGCGCTCCAAAGCGCGGGCGTGGCGGCCGAGGATGTGGACGAGGTGATCCTGGGCTGCGTGCTGCCGCACGGCCAGCGGCAGGGGCCGGCCCGCCAGGCCGCCATCCATGCCGGCATTCCGAACGCGGCCGGCGCCACCACGATCAACAAGCTCTGCGGCTCCGGCATGAAGGCCACCATGCTCGGCCACGACCTGCTGCTCGCCGGCACCAACGACGTCATGGTGTCGGGCGGCTTCGAGAGCATGACCAATGTGCCCTATATGGTGGAGAAGGCGCGCGGGGGCATGCGCATGGGCCACGGGCGCTTCGAGGACGCCATGTTCCTCGACGGGCTCGAGGACGCTTACGAGCCGGGCGCGCTCATGGGCCATTTCGCCGAGGAGACGGCGCGGCACTTCCAGTTCACCCGCGAGGAGCAGGACGAGTTCGCGATCCGCTCGCTGAACCGCGCCCGTACCGCCAATGAGGACGGCACCTTCGCCGGCGAAATGGTGCCGATGACGGTGAAGACGCGGCGCGGCGAGACGGTCGTGGAGCAGGACGAACAGCCCTTCACCGCCAATATCGAGAAGATCCCGAGCCTGAGGCCGGCCTTCGCCAAGGACGGGTCGGTGACGCCGGCCAATTCCAGCTCGATCTCCGACGGCGCGGCGGCGCTGGTGCTGATGCGCCGGTCCGAGGCCGAGCGCCGGGGGCTCACCCCGCTCGCCACCATCGTCGCGCATACCTCGCACAGCCAGGAGCCGCGCTGGTTCACCACCGCGCCCATCGGCGCGATGCGGAAGCTGTTCGAGAAGACCGGCTGGGACAAGGACGAGGTCGGGTTCTACGAGATCAACGAGGCCTTCGCGGTGGTGCCGATGGCGGCGATGCGCGAATTCGGGCTGCCGGCCGAGAAGGTGAACGTGCATGGCGGCGCCTGCGCGCTGGGCCACCCGGTCGGCGCCTCGGGCGCGCGGATCGTGGCGACGCTCATCAACGCCATGTGGAAGAACGGCGCGCGGAAGGGCGTGGCGGCGATCTGCATCGGCGGCGGCGAGGCCACGGCCATGGCCATCGAACGCGCGGCTTGACCCGCCGGCTGATCTCCTCCGGTGGCCGCTACGAGGCGGCCGCCGGCTATTCCCGCGCCGTGGCGCTCGGCGGCTGGGTCCATGTCGCGGGCACGACCGGCGCGGACCCGGAGACGGGCGCGATTCCGGAAGACGCCGCCGAGCAGGCGCGTCTCGCCTTCGACATTATCGGGGCCGCGCTGGCGGAGGCCGGGGCCGGCTTTGCGGATGTCGTGCGCGTCACCTATTACCTGACCGACGCCGGCGATTTTCCGGCGCTCATGCCGGTGTTCGGCGCGGTCTTCGGCGACATCCGCCCGGCCGCCACGGCGGTGGTCGTCGCCGGCCTCGTCGATCCGGCCATGAAGATCGAGATCGAAGTCACCGCCCAGTGCCCACCGCCCTGATTACCGGCGCGGCGCGCGGCATCGGCCGCGCCCTCGCAAACGACTATCTCGCCGATGGCTGGCGGGTGCTGGCCGTCTGCCGCAATCCGGCGGCGCTTGCCGGCCTCGACGGCATCGCCGATGCAGCACGGCTCGATGTCACCGATGACGGCGCCATTGCAGCGCTCGCCGACCGCTGGCGGGGCGAGCGCATCGATGTGCTCTGGAACAATGCCGGCGTGGATTCACTCAATACCCGCTCGCTGGCCCGGCCGCTGGACACCGACGAGTGGGCGCGGTGCCTGCGCGTCAACACGATTGCGCCCGTGGTGATCGCAAGCGCCTTCGCCGGGCATGTCGCTGCAAGCGAGCGGCGCACCATCGTGTTCGTGACGAGCCAGCTCGGCTCGATCGCGCAGGCTGCCGGCGTGCGCCGCTACGCCTATAGCAGCTCCAAGGCGGCGCTCAATATGGCGGCGCGCACGGCGGCGCTGGAGCTGGCGGGCCGGGCGCGGGTCGCGATCCTGCATCCGGGCCATGTCGCCACGGATATGGGCGGCCGACACGCCCCGGTGACGCCGGAGGAAAGCGCGCGCGGCATGCGCCGCATCGCCGAGAGGCTCACCGACCGCCAGTCCGGCGCCTTCCTCGACTGGCGAGGGCGGACGATTCCGTGGTGAAACGCGCAATATGGTCCGCGATTGCGGCCTCCAGTTCCGGCAGGCGGTTGTCGACGGCCAGATCCAGCGCATCCAGGACGAAGGCCGGCGTGGCCGGAGCCAGCACACCGGAGGCCTGCAGGATTTCCGGCCCTTCCGGCGCCTGCAAGCCCAGCATCACCGCTTCCCGGATGTTTCCGGAAATGTCGAGCCGCCACATTTCGACCGCGCCGAGCCGGCGGTAGAAGGCCAGCTTGTCTGCGTCGCCGCGGCTCCGCTCGACCTCGACCACCAGATCGGGCGGCGTAAGGCGGTAGAACGCCGCCAGGGCCTCCTTGCCCTTCCGGCGCGCCTCGTCCCGCCGTTCGGCGGCGTCTCCCAGATAGAAGCAGGCGTCGGGCTCGGCCCCGCTGTGCTCCGGATCGTCCGGGCGGCGCCAGCGCGTCGAACCCAACGTGACCACCGGCAGGCCCAGCGCCCGGCACATGTCCTGTACCGTCCGGTCGACGCCCCGAGTATATTCCTCATGCTCGGGAGACGGGGACATGAGCGCGATCAGTCCGCGAACCGGGTCGATAAAGACCCGCCGACCGATGATGCTCCAGTCGAGCCTGGAAAGCCGCGGGATTTCCTCTGGGACGAAACGGTAGAGCGTAAACCGGGAGCCCATACTGCCCGTGCAGCGCTCAACGCCAATGGTGTCGCCCAACGGCTCCGTCTCCCGCCAGCCCCCGACTGCCGGCATTATAGCCTGCCTTCCCGTCACGCGCCGCATTCGCGGAACACTATGCGGGCGGCGAAGAACACGCTTGCCGCTCTAGGAGCTGCGCCCTCGCTCCGCGGCGAGGTGGCGGACGGCGCTGCGGGCGTCTTCGCCGACGCCGTAGAGGATGCCGGATTTCCGCCGGGTCATCCAGTTGAGGCCGGTGAAATAGAGGCCCGGACAAGCGCTCACGCCCCCCGGCGCAACCGGGTAGCCGGTCTCGTCGAGCACCGGGGCCTCGATCCAGGAGAAGTCGTAGCGGTAGCCCGCGGCCCAGACGACGCTGGCGATGCCCGCCTCGGAAAGGTCAAGCTCCCGCAGGATATCCGGCATGGCCCCGGTCGGGCCGCCCGCAAGCTCGTCAGCCGTCGGCGGCGGCGCGTCAATGCCGTGCGTTTCGATATGCCGGTCGAATGCGGCGGTAATCCTGTCGCAGAACTCGTCCGCAAAGCGCATGTCGTCATGCAGCCCGCCGTCGAGGCGCGCATGCTCGCCGTCGCAATCCGCCAGCCGGCCGAGCAGGCGGATGCCGCGCCGGTGGAAATCATGCAGGCTGAGCGTGTAGCCACCGTTCCGGCCGGTCAGGTGCGGGTCCGCCCGGAAGCGCAATTCGGGGCGCTCCAGCATGGCCGGCGTGCGGTCGAGATAGCCCATGTCGCGCTGCCAGGCGATGCAGTCGCGCCCCCGCCAGCGCCTCGGCAGCCGGCCCGCCCGGCCGACACAGAGCCACACATTCCGGCCCGCCTCGTGCAGCTCCTCCGCGATCTGGCAGCCGGTCTGCCCGGCGCCCACCACCATGACGCCGCCCGGCGGCAGCATGTCCGGGCGCTTGTAGTCGTCGGCCGCGACCTGCTTCAAGCGGCGCGGCAGGCGGGCGGCGACGGGCGGGATATGCGGCGCCTGGTAGGTGCCCACCGCCACGACGACATTGCGCGCGCGCCAGCGCCCGGCGCCGGTCTCCAGTTCGAAGCCGCCGCCCGAGGGCCGCAGGGCGCCCACCTCGACGCCGCAGCGCACGGGCGCGCCGAAGGACTCCGCCCAGCGCTCGAAATGGCGCACCAACTCGTCGCGCGCGAGAAAGCCGTCCGGGTCATTGCCCGCATAGGCCGCGCCGGGCAACGCGATCGACCAGTTCGGCGTGACGGCGCAGAAGGAGTCCCACCGGCGTTCGCGCCAGCTCGCCGCGATGCCGGAGCGCTCCAGCACGACATGCCCGATGCCGAGCTTGCCGAGAAAATAGCTCGCGGCGAGGCCGCCCTGCCCGGCCCCGATGACGATCGCCTCGCAGCGCGGCCCGGCCGCCGCCACGGCTACTCGCCCGCGCTGAACTTGACGAAGTCGAGCGGCGGCGGGTCCCTGAATACAGGCCATCCGGAATTCGCATTCGACAACGAGCGTGTGAGGGATTCGCGGTCCTGTCAAGCGGTGCAAGCCAGCGACTTACGGGCGGTTCGAACGGCTCGGCATCAAGTTCCAGCAGGGGTGTCGGGGTTCTGCTGCTGGCCGCGGCGATCACCCTGCCGGGCTGCGGCTGGCTCGACCAGCAAGCGGTTGAGCGGGAGGCGGCCGCTGTCGAGGAGAAGCTCGGCAGAGTAGGAGCGGTCAATCCGGAGCGGCCGGGTTTTCGCTCTCTCATACGGTCCGGGCATCCCTATCTGGGGTTGAAGGAGATAGTGGCGCCGGGCTCGCTGCTGCCTGAGCAACTGCGTTCTGACTCGGGCGTGGTCGTGACCCTTGTGGATGGAGCGAGGGGCGGGCTGCCGGGCGATCAGGGGATAGCGCAGGAAAGCGTGGTTCCGAGTGACGAGGTGCTGGCCCGTCGGATTGAGGACGCGGCCGGCATTTCCGTCCGGGTTTCGGGATCGGCCCGGTTGGCGGCGGGAGACGATGTCTCCGTTTCGGGGGGTGAAGCGGCCGCCGGCGGCGACGCGAACGGCTGGCTTTCGTCCTGGGCGGACGAGATGGCGGGCGAGGCGGGTGTATGGGCCGGCCCGCTGGATCAGCTGCTGGACGCCTGGACACAGGCTGCCGGTTATCGCTGGCACTACGACGCCGATGCCGGGACCGTGGAGGTTGTTCGGTCCGAGACGGTTGTGTTCGACGTCCATGCGCTGCAGGGCAAGCAGACCTACAACGTAACGACGGCGACGCAGGGCAGCGGCGGAGACGAGACGAGCGGCTCGTCCAGTCACACGATCACGTCGGAGAGCCGCTGGTCGAGGCGGTGGTCCGCACGGGGGATTTCCTGCGGCACTGCCAGGCGGCCATGGACGCGCGCCGCGTCAGCATGTCGGGGTTCGACCGGCTGGCGGTGGCGTGCCATCCGAGGTTCGCGCAGGGGGTGTCGAAAATGGCCCCCGGGGGCTTGGCCGGACGACCTGTGCTGGAGGTGTCCTGGGGACTGCGGGAGGGGCTCGATCCCAGGGTCTATGTGCCGCTCGCGCAGGACATGCTGAAGCGCTGGCCCGATGCGGTCATAGACGACCAGGGAACGTCTGCGGCGTTCATGGCGCTACCGGTGGTGGTCGAGCGCTACCGCGCGGAAGACGCGACCTGGGCGGAGCCGGCCGAGTTTCGCCGTCGGCTGGACATGGCCCTCGCGCTCCGGGGTTTCGAACTCGAATACAAGGATTGGGGCGCGGAGGTCGAGGTCGAGCTCCAGACCGGCCGGCCGCTCCGGGAAGCCGTCGCCATGCTGACGGCGATCGAAGGGCTTGAGGTGGCGTCGGTTACCTGGAGCCCGGAGCGCGACTGGCTATTCGCCGTCAGGCGGACGCAGGCGTTTCATGTCCGGGAGAGCGAGTTCCATGCGCTGACGGGTTCGTCTGCAGCCGACGAGATGCGCAGCGAGCAAGAGAGGGCAGGATGAAGCACTCGATTACGGCCATAGTGGCGTTGGGTTTCGCCGGGATCGCAGCCGGCGCCGGCGCGCAGACGGGCGATCCGGAGCGGACGCGGCAGCAGGAAGCCCTGGCGCATGCGGTCGTCATTCAGACGGCCTGGCGGAGCGTCCGAGAACGGATCCGCGTGACGGACGCAGCCAACCTCTGGGAGGATGAGTGGTCCGGCCTGGTCGGTCCTCCGTCCGGGTCATGGTGGCTCTCGTCGTGGACGGAGCGCGGGCTCACGGCGCGCTACTGCGACGGGGTGCTCGCGGTCTACGCGACCAGCGACGAGCTCAAAGGCGTGCAGCGCGACCACAGGGAAGTCCAGGTGGCGCCCGCGCGCTACGGCAACGGGCGGACCGGGCTGCACATCATCCTGTCGAACAGCAGGATTGCGGTCGGCGCGCACGGGCGGGACGACGAGGCGCTGCCGCTCTGCATGGCCGTTCCCTCGACGACGGGGGACCGGGTGGGCCTGGTCTCGGCCGTTGCGGACCCCATCAGGACGGTGACAGGGTTCCGCTGGCATCCGGAAACGCGGGACGTGGCCTGCGTGAACTCGCCGTCTGACTCGATCCGCGAGGCGCGGCGCATGCCGATCCAGCTGACCAGCGTTCGTGGCCCCGGCGAGACGCGCGGCCGGGACCTGGCGGTGACGGACCCGGGCAATCCCGATATCTGGCCTTCCGACTGCGGTCTGCGGGCGGGGCTGGGACCGGAAGCGCAATGCACGGGCTGGAAGCGGGTCGGCGGCCAGTGCCCGCATGTCTTTGCTCAGGCGGCGGCTCCGACGCCCATTCCGGACCCGGTCATCAATTGCAGCTCGGCGCCTGTCCACAAGACGACGGCCTCCTGCAGTTGTTCGTCGGGCGAGACGGGAACCTGCACGCTGCATTACGAGCAGGACACTTGGAACCGGGACTTCCAGGTGCGGCCGGGGGCTCCGGTCGTGACGACCCGGCGGTTCGCGTGCGTGGACTCGGCCGGGGCGGCGTTCGGGCCCGGCACGAAACAGTTGATGAGAAGGGAGGAGGACTGCGAGCCGGTCTCCAGCACTGGCGGCGACGGGGAGGACGGCGATCCCGACCATGACGGGGATGGCTTCACCGCCGGTCATGATATGGACGATACGGACGCCAGCGTGGGGGACGGTTCCCCGACGGGGGAGTGTTTCCTGACGACCGCAGTCATTCAGAAGCGTGGCGAGGCGGACGACGGACCCACCCTCACCGCGCTCAGGGAATTCCGCGATAGCTACATGCTGGCAACGCCCGAGGGTCGTCGGCTGGTTGTGGACTACTACCGGACCGCACCGAGGATCGTGGCGGCGATCCCGAGAGGCCATTCCGACTGGGAGTGGATAGCAGGCCGGGTCGACGAGGCCGAGGAGGCGATCGGCGCGGGCGAGGATGAGCGCGCGCTTTCGATCTATACCGGCATGGTCCGTCGGCTTGCCGACAAATGGTTGTGATCGAGAGACACCGAGAAAGGAGATCACGTCATGAAGTTCTGGAAACACAAAACAGGAAGACTGCTGGCGCTGCTTCTGGCGGGAGGGACGCTGGCGTCCTGCACGGCGCACAGCGGCAATGTTCCACTGTCCGAAACTGGTCCCTTCGCACCGGAAACCCTCCGGCGATTGCTGGTGGATCACCCGATCTATGTTCACGAACAGAAAGGCCTGCCGGGCGGCGTGAGCGTTCGGCATGTAACGCCGGACGGAAAATGGCGTGGCTGCGGTATTTCCGCCGCAGGCAAGACGGCTTGGGAAGCCTCTGGCGAGTGGAGCGTTGGCCAAGATGCGCGCGGACAAGCAACTCTGTTCGCATCGGTGGACGGGCGTCCGGGGAGGCGCCTTCATGTCGTGCACTACGATCCGGGAACGGGAGAAATCCGGATCCGCGCCGGGCGCCGGTCCGGCAAATGGATGCAGACGAGCTGGGGCTGGGCGCAACATGAACTGCCCCAAGTTGCGGCCGAAAAGTGCAGGAAAACAGACTGGTCCGGCCTCGCCGTCGAGAGACGCCAGACGGCCGGAAATCTGGCTGAACTGCGCCAGCAGGCCCCGGACGCACCGGTGGTCGGGGACTTGTCTGTCTCGCACCAGACGACGCCAGGCCGGACCGGCCTCGGCGCGTCGCGCGGCAGGCCGACGACGACGCGGAAGGAAGTCTGGGACTACCTTCGGGCGCAGAACGGCTATGTGGTCACGTCGCCCTCCGAGACGGGCTACGTGCTTGCGCTTGGCCGCGACGGCGTCGGGCACGAGGTCTGGGAGCTCGGCGCAGACGGTGAAGTCGAAACAACCGGCGTTCTGCGCGAGGAAGGCGACTGGGTCCTGATCGAGGTTCCGGACCAGTCCGTGCTCCGCTACCCAGTCGGCTATCCCGTTCCGTTGCTTCCCACCGGCCATCGTCATCCGGCCTTCCAGCTGACCGGCGAGCTCGTCGCTGAACCGAAGCCCACGGCGCTGGCGTTCATGGGCGAGGCCTACGCGGACAATCGCTTCGTGTTCTACGGCACGGGGCGGCTGGCGGTCGTGGACGTCGCCGGCGATCTGATCGTCGAGGGAAGCTGGCGCTGGACCCGGGGCCGTCTCGAAATCGCTGTGGACGGCGACACGGCAGGTGCGCGCAGCGTCGGCTGGCGTGAGCTCGCCGATCAGCTCGGCAAGGTGCCGGCGGTCTGGAAGCCGGCGTCCGGGACGGCCGGGTAGAGCCAGGGCGGTGTCGTTCGGAGGCTTCGATATAGAGGGGCGCCGGCCGGTGGCTGGCGTTCCCGGCGCCGGAGACGGAACGGCGGGCCGTCACCCGCCGCCGGCCCGCCGTGTTCGCCGAGTGTCTCCGGTGAGGCGGCGGGCCGGAGCCGGGCTGGGGACGGCACTTCTGGTCTGTGCGGCTGTGGCGCTTGCGCCTTCCCGGGGGCAGGCTCAGGGCGCGGAGGAGGGTCGGCCTCCGGCCGTCCAGGTCCGGCCTCCGGATTTCGGTACGGGGGCCGCGGCGACGGGCCGGGAGGGAACGAGGCCTGTTCTTCGTCCCGGCCAGAGTCCGCCGCCGGCCTCGCAGGCCCTGCCGGGTGGGGAAGACGAGACGCAGAAAGTTTCGGGGACGCCGGCAACGGAGCAAGGGGCCGCGCCGTCCGTTGCCGTCGAGCCGGGGCGGCAGAGTCCTCCTCCTGCTGCCGCCCCGGCCACCGAACCGGAAGGGCCCGTGGTGATCGCCTATGAGCCGGCGGTGCTTCGCGTGTTCGAGTGTCCGCGGGAGGCGATCGCGCGGATGATCGCGAGCGCTGTTGCGGAGGGCCAGTTCAGCGAGGCGCTGGAGCTTGAGCGCGAGGTCCTGGTGCTGTGC
>JAJECF010000150.1 GCA_022822125.1 Alphaproteobacteria bacterium | reverse complement strand
TTCGATACGCGGCTTACGCCGCTACTCAGGATGAGGAGGTCGCGCGCCACCGCCCCTGTCCTCATCCCGAGCAGCGGCTGCGCCACCGCCCCCTCCTCATCCTGAGTAGCGACCGCGCTGGCGGGCGCGTATCGAAGGACGTCGCCCCAAACATGACATATCATGACATGTTCGACGGGCGTTCCCGTCCCGGCGGCGCCCCGGCCGCTGGCGGGTCTTCCCAATAGGGGCGGGGGCCGTAGCGGGCGACCAGGAAATCCACGAAGGCGCGGACCTTGGTCGAGAGATGCCGGTTGGCGGGATAAAGGGCGTGGATGCCGGTGTCGAGCGCGCCGGGCGAGGCGCGGTAGCCGGAAAGAACCGCAGCCAGCCGGCCGGCCTGCACCTCCTGCCCCACCAGCCATGACGGGAGCAGCGCGATGCCGAGCCCGCCAAGCGCCGCGGCATGGACGGCCTCGGTGTTGTTGGTGCGCAGATTGCCGCCGGCGCGCACTTCCGCAATGCCGTCCGGGCCGCCCAGGTTCCAGTTCACATTGCCGTGGTGGCGCGTATAGACGAGGCAGTTATGCGCGGCGAGGTCCTCCGGCCGCTCCGGCGTCCCGGCCCGCGCCAGATAGCCGGGGCTCGCGCAGAGTATGCGCCGGTTGGGCGCGAGCCGGCGCGCGATCAGGCTCGAATCCTCAAGCTCGCCCACGCGCACGACGACATCCGCGCCCACCTCCAGCAGGTCCACGAAATTGTCGGTGAGGGTGAGCTCGATGCGGACCTCCGGATAGCGCGCCAGGAAGTCCGGCAGCGCTGGCGCGATATGGCGGACGCCGAAGGCCGTCGGCCCGTTGACATGCAGCACGCCGCGCGGCGACTGCTCCAGATGCGAGACGGCGGCGGACGCCTCGTCGAGTTCCGCCAGAATGCGCGAGACGCGCTCGAAATAAAGCCGCCCGGCCTCCGTCAGGCCGAGCTTGCGGGTGGTGCGGTGGATGAGCTGCGCGCCCACGCTGTCCTCCAGCGCCGCGACCTGCCGCGACACCGAGGAGGGCGCCATGCCGAGCCGGCGCCCGACCTCGGAGAAGCTGCCGGCATCGACGGCGGCGGTGAAGAGCCGGATGGCGTTCAGGGAATTCATCTCGCGCCCTCTTTTGCGAAATATGCAAATATCATATCATTTTTTCCTCTATTGTAAATATTCATGGCGATAATAAATCTTGCGGCAACGGAAATCCGAACCCGGAGACAGGACCGATGATCCAGAGACAACCCATCCCCGCCCAGGCCGAAATCGACCGGGGCATCGCCCGGGCCCGGCAGTTGCGCGCCCATGCCTTCGCCGGCGCCTTCACCCGGCTCGGACGGTCGATCCGCGCTGGCCTCGCCCGTCTGCTCCCTCCGACGGCGCATGGCGGCGCCCGGCCCGCCTGAGCGGGCCTTGCGGTCAGGTCCGGCGGCCCCAGGAGCGCTGCGGCACGTCCCGGAAGAGCGAAACATGGGTATGCACGCAGCGCCACGGGTCGCCGGGCTTCTCCCGCGCAAACACCGCCGTCGTCCGGCCCGGCCGCTCATAGGCGGTCCCGTCCTCATGGAAGCCGGTGGAGGTCCACACCGTCATCCCGAAGGCCATCAGCCGGTCCGGCGAGACCATGCAGCGCAGGCCGTCCGTCAGATGCTCGAAATCCTCGATACGGGGCCAGATGCTGCGCCATTGCCGCGCCTCAAGCGCATCCAGCCCCTCGACATGGTCCATCCAGGTGCCGAAGCCGAGCGCATCCGGGTCGAAACGCCGCCGCGCGGCGGCGAAATCCCGCCGCGCCACCTCCGCCCCCCATTCGTCGAACCAGGCCCGGATCGCCTCCGCATCTTCGTCGGGCATATCGAAATCGGCCATCGCGCTTCCTCCCCAAGCATGCTTATCATGCGCCGGAGAGGGGGGAGAGACCATGCGCACCATCGACGACGCCCTGCTCCGCCGCCAGATCGCCGCGGTCTTCGGGACCTGGGGCATGGCGCCGGACCATATCGAGACGACCGTCCATGTCATGGTCGAGACGGACCTCGCCGGCATAGACAGCCACGGGGTCGGCATGCTGCCGCACTACCAGACGGCGATGGAGACGGGCCGCATCGACCCTCGTCCCGAGATCCGCATCGAGCGCGAGACGGGCGCGCTGGCGCTGATCGACGCCGGGCGGAGCCTCGGCCATCCGCCCGCCGTGCTCGCCATGCGGACGGCGATGGACAAGGCGCGCGAGATCGGCGCGGCGGCGGTTGCGGTGCGCAACTCCAACCATTACGGCGCGGCGGGCTACTATTCCGGGATGGCGGCGGCGGAGGGGCTGGTCGGCCTCTCGCTCACCAATGCACCGACCAAGCAGGTGGCCCCGATGTTCGGCGCCGCCGCCGCGCTCGGCACCAACCCTATCGGCTTTGCGGCCCCGGCGGCAGCGAACCGGCCCTTCGCCCTCGACATGGCGACGAGCACGGTCGCCTTCGGCAAGGTCTCGATCGCGCGGCGCGCGGGCAAGCCGCTGCCGGAAGGCTGGATGGTGGACCGCACCGGCGCGCCGATTACGGATGCGCCGCTCGGGCATGACGTCGGGCTGTTGACACCGCTCGGCGGCACGCGCGCGCTCGGCGGCCACAAGGGCTACGGCCTCGGCGCCATGGTGGAGATCCTCTGCGCGACGCTCTCCGGCTGCCTCGGCCATGAGACCGGGCATTTCTTCTTCGCCATCGACCCCTCGCATCTGCGCGAGGAAGGCGCGTTCGAGGCCGATATGGACCGGCTGCTCGACATGCTGCGCGCGACGCCGCCCGCCGACCCGGCAGAGCCCGTCATGGTGGCCGGTGACCCGGAATATGCGGCCCATGCGGAGCGCAAGGCGAACGGCATCCCGATGACGGATACGCTGTTCGAGGAACTGCGCGACGTCTGCACGCGCACCGGCGCGCCTTTCATGCTGGAGGACTGACAGCCGGACGGTTTCCTGCTGACAGAAAGGCGGCGGGCCTGTAACCTCGCCGGGCTGTCAAAGAATGAACGGATGGCTGTGGATTCGACCGACGCCCCCCTCACTGCTGCGGAAAGGCAGGCACTTCGGCGTTTGCTGGCGAAGTCGGGCGGCGGCGATCTTACCCGCAACCCGATGGCGGTGGCTCTCGTCGTCGCCTTTCTGGCGCCGGTAGGCTGGATCGCGCTCGAAACGCAGGCCGACCGCGAGGCGATCCACGAAAACGGCGTCGCAATCGCGGTGTTGCAGACAAATATTGCGGCGATGGACGCGCGCCTGGGGAAAGTGGAGGCCGGCCAGACCGAGCTGCACCGCAAGATCGACATTCTTCTGGCGCGGCAGAGCCGGTAGCGGCCGGCTTGCATCCACGCCGCCGCCCTTTGCTGCTGAAGCGATCATGATTACCGTCCCGCACACCCTGCTGGCGGAACAGATCCGGGCGGTGTTTCTGTCCTGGGGCATGCGCCCGGAGCCTGTCGAAACCGCCGTGGAACTGGTGGTCGAAGCCGATCTGCGCGGCATAGACAGCCACGGCATCGGCATGCTGCCGACCTATGACCAGCGCCGGCGCGACGGCAAGATCGACCCGCTGGCGGAGGTTTGCACACTCCGCGAGGGGCCGGTGCTGACCCTGGTCGATGCGGGCCACGGCCTCGGCCATCCGGCGGCGCGCTTCGCCATGGAGCGGGCCTGCGACAAGGCGGCTCTGGCTGGTCTCGGCGTCTCGGTCGTCGTCCATTCCAACCATTTCGGCGCGGCCGGCGTCTATTCGACGATAGCCGCCGAGCGCGGCCTTATCGGCTTCGCCTGCACCGGCACGACCCAGCGTTCCGTGGTGCCGACCGGCGCCCGCGAGCCGCGTTTCTCCACCAATCCGATCGCCTTCGCCGCGAGCCCGGCGGAGGGCGACCCGTTCTCGCTCGACATGGCGACCAGCACCGTTGCGGTCGGCAAGGTCAACATCGCGCGCCGGGCCGGCAAGCCGCTGCCGGAAGGCTGGGCCTTGCGCCCGGACGGCCGGCCCGAGACCGACGCGGCCGCCGCCTTCGATGCGAAGCCGAAGCGCCTGACGCCGCTCGGCGGCAACCGCACGCTCGGCAGCCACAAAGGTTACGGCCTGGCGGTGATGGTGGATATCCTCGCCAGCGTGCTCGGCGGTGCAAATGTCGGCGGCATCGACCTCGGGACGGGCGAACCCGGCCGGTTCATTGAGGTCGGCCATTTCTTCCTTGCGCTCGACCCCGCCTTTTTCAACGCAGACTTTGCCGCCGACCTTGGCGGGCTGATGGCCGAACTGAGGGCGTCGCCGCCCGCTGACCCGGCGCAGCCGGTGCTTGTGCCCGGCGACCCCGAACATGAAGCGCGCCGCGAGCGGCTGCGGACTGGACTCCCGATGACGGAAACGCTGTTCGAGGAAATCCGCGCCGTCGCCGCCGGTTCGGGCGCCCCCTTCCTGCTGGAGCGGGCATGTCCGGCCGTCGCCTGCTGATCGTCGCGCACGCGCCCTCGCCGAATACGCTCCGGCTGCGGGACGCCGCGGCGGCCGGCGCGCGCCATCCCGATATCGAGAGCGTCGAAACGGAGGTCATGAGCCCCTTCGACGCGGCGCCGGACCATGTCCTCGCGGCCGATGCGCTGCTGCTCGGAACGACGGAAAATCTTGGCTATATGAGCGGCGCGCTGAAGGACTTCTTCGACCGCATCTACTATCCCTGCCTGGAGGAGACCCAGGGTCGTCCTTTCGGCTTCTATATCCGCGCGGGGCATGACGGCACGGGCACGAGGCGCGCGATCGAGACCATTACCACCGGCCTGCGCTGGCGCGCCGTAGCGGAACCGGTGCTCTGCCGGGGGGAATGGCAGGAGGCATTCGCAGCAAATTGCGAGGAACTCGGCATGACGCTGGCCGCCGGCCTCGAAGCGGGCGTGTTCTGATACTGGCGGCGCCGGGCTGCGATTCGTGAAGGAGCCCGCCCCGGACGACGAGAGGATAATCGATTCCTGACTGCGGCCCCTGGCCCTGTTTCGGCCAGACTGCGCTCCGGATGGCAACCGGCGCCAGAGAGGCGCCGGCACCGGTCGGTTTCCTGCCGAAGAGTCAGGCGGCCTGTTGGCGCTCGCCTTCTGGGGCGGCGAGAAGGCTGTCGATCATGGCGGCGATAAGGCTTTCCAGCTCTTCTGAACTCGCGGCGGTAATCAGGCTTCCATCCGCAACGAACGGCGCTTCGGACCAGACAGCGCCCACCGCCTCGACGCGGGCGCGGGACGCCTCGGCGCCGGTGACCTTGCGGCCTCTCGCGGCCTCGGCGGCCACGAGCATTTCGATCGCGTCGCCCACCATGGCGACCGGCTTGCCTGCATCCACCATGCCCTTGACCACCCGGCGGGCATGGGCGTTCTCCCTGAGCGCGGCAATATTCCGCTCGCCGCCAGGCACAAGCAGGCCGTCGAAATCGCTCGGCAGCGCGTCCGAAATACGGGTGTCGATATAGAAATTGTGGCCCCAGGTCCCTTCATGCCATCCATTGGCCAGCCCGATCTCATGGCTGACGATGCGGATCGCGGCGCCTTCGGCGGCCAGCGCCTTCTGCGTGTCGGTCATGATGATCTCCTCGAAGCCGTTGGCGACGAGCACGGCGACGGTCATGCCGGAAAGGCGCTTCTGATCGGACATGGGGCAGGTCTCCTTCCTTCAATCTCTCGGTCCATTCATCAGTCCGCGCTTGCACCTGTCCCGTCCCGCTCCGCCGGAAACGGCGTCGGGGCAAGGCGGTCATGAGCGCGGAAGCTTATTACTGGCAGCATATAGTCGTCCGCGGGCCGCCTTCAAGGAGGCGCGGCTGTGCCGATTGTCGCATCGCGCCCGAGCGCTTGAGACAGGCAAAGTTGCGGCGGAATGGACACAGGCGGAGCGGTCGGGACAATCCGGTGGAGGAGCGTTAGCCCGGATCTCTCGCGAATATCCCGGTCTGCGCGGCGTTATCGGGCCGGCGGGACGGAGGATCGCGCCGGTTTATGCAGGCGCCGATCTGCGCAACGCTTGCCAAGCGAGGCGGGACGCGTTATCTCGCCGGCCTCGGCGAGACCCCATCGTCTAGAGGTTAGGACACCACCCTTTCAAGGTGGAGACACGGGTTCGATCCCCGTTGGGGTCGCCATGCCGGTACATCCCTCGCGAGGAGGCGCCCCCATGTCCGAGCGGACCCTGTCGATCGAATATTGCGTGGCTTGAAACTACGAGCCGCGCGCCCTCCGTGCGAGGGACATCCTGCAGGCGAATACAGGCCTTGCGGTGGCGCTGGTGAAGGGCCGGGGCGGCGTCTTCGAAATCCGGCGGGGCGGCAAGATGCTGTTCTCGAAGAAGGCGGCAGGACGTTTCCCCACGGACGAGGAACTGCACGCGCTGTCATAGCCCGCATGCGCCGTCCGATAGTCTTGCAATGGGTTCTGGCGGCGCTGCTGCTTGCCTGCCCACCGGCGAACGCGCATGAGCCCCGCCCGGTCGTGCCGGAATCGGCCGGGCAAATGCGGCTTTCCTTCGCGCCAGTGGCGCGCGTCGTCCGGCCTACGGTCGTCAACATTTTCGCCACCGGACGCAGGACCGAACGTCGGTCGCCCTTTTCCGGCTTCCCCTTCCTCGAGGACCCCTTCTTCCGCCGTTTCTTCGACTTCGGCGAGCGGCCCCGGCGTCGCGCGCAGAACTCGCTCGGCTCCGGAGTGATCGTCGGCGCAGACGGGCTTATCGTGACCAACCACCATGTCGTCGAGAATGCCGGCGAGATCAAGGTGGTGCTGGCCGACCGGCGCGAATTCCCGGCCCGAATTGTGGCTTCGGACGAGCGCAGCGACCTCGCCATGCTGCGGGTGGCGCTCGACGGCGAGACGCTCCAGCCGGCGGTGCTGGGCAATTCCGACGAGCTTGAGGTCGGCGACATCGTGCTGGCGATCGGCAATCCCTTCGGAATTGGGCAGACGGTGACCTCCGGCATCGTCTCCGCTCTGGCGCGCACGGGCCCCTCGGTGCGCGGCCCCGGTTATTTCATCCAGACGGACGCCGCGATCAATCCCGGCAATTCGGGCGGCGCGCTGGTCAATCTCGGCGGCGAGGTGATCGGCGTGAACACGGCGATTTTCTCCCGGAGCGGCGGCTCGCACGGCGTCGGCTTCGCCATCCCGTCGAACTTGGTGCGCGTCATGGTCGAACGGGCGCGGCATGGCGGGCGCGTCGTGCGCCCGTGGCTCGGCGTGGGAAGCCAGCCCGTGACGCCCGACCTCGCGGAAGCGCTCGGTCTTGCCCGGCCGGGCGGCCTTCTGGTCAAGCGCCTCCGCGCCGACGGGCCGTTCGCGCGCGCCGGCGGGGCGCGGGGCGATGTCATCCTGTCCATAGACGGGCATCCGGTGCTCGATGAGGCGGCGCTGCGTTTCCGCATGACAACGCTCCGGACAGGCGCGAACGCCGAGTTCGGCATCCTCCGGCGCGGGGAGGAAGCGGTGCTTGTCGTCCCGGTGGAGCTTCCGCCGGAGACGCCGCCGCGCGACCGCCGGCAATTGACAGGGCCGCATCCGCTCGCCGGCGCCGAAATCGTCAACCTGTCACCGGCCGTCATCGAGGAATTCGCCTTCAGCGGGCCCGACACCGGCGTGCTGATTACCGATGTGGCGCGCGGCTCACCCGCCAGGCGCCACGGCTTCCACCCGGGCGACCTGCTGCGCAGCATAGACGGCCAGGAATCCGGAAGCACGGCCGAGACGGAGGCCATTCTCCAGGCCAGCGACCGACCGTGGCGCATTTCGATCTGGCGCGGCGGGCGTTCGCTGACGACAATCTTCCGATGACGGATTCGCTGTTCCAGGCGGCAGGGCTCGCCGACGAAGCACCCCGCCCGCTCGCCGACCGGCTCCGCCCGGCGTCGCTGGCGGATGTCGTCGGGCAGGACCACATTCTGGGGCCGGAGGGCCCGGTCGGTCGAATGCTGGCGGCCGGACGGCTCGCTTCGCTCGTCTTCTGGGGGCCGCCCGGTTGCGGCAAGACGACGATTGCGCGCCTGTTGGCCGGGGCGGCGAACCTGCATTTCACCGCCCTCTCGGCCGTCTTCTCGGGCGTGGCGGACCTGCGCAAGGTGTTCGCCGAGGCCGAGAGCCGGCGCGAGGCCGGCCGGGGCACCATGCTATTCGTGGACGAGATCCACCGCTTCAACCGCGCCCAGCAGGACGGCTTCCTGCCCTGGGTCGAGAACGGCACGGTGGTGCTGATCGGCGCGACTACGGAGAATCCGTCCTTCGAGTTGAACGCCGCCCTGCTCTCGCGGGCGCAGGTGATGGTGCTGCGCCGCCTCGACGAGGACGGGCTGGAGACATTGCTCGGGCGCGCCGAAGCGAACCTGGGCGGTCCGCTGCCGCTCGACGATGGCGCACGCACAGCGCTCAAGGCGCTGGCGGACGGTGACGGTCGTTATCTGCTCAACCTCGCCGAGGAGGTCGCGGGCGGGCCTCTGCTCGACGCGGCCGGCCTGGCCCGCACCGCCCAGCGCCGCGCGCCGGTTTACGACAAGGACCGCGAGGGCCACTACAATCTCATCAGCGCGCTGCACAAATCGCTGCGTGGTTCGGACCCGGATGCCGCGCTTTACTGGCTCGCGCGGATGCTGGATGGCGGCGAGGACCCGCGCTACATCGCCCGCCGGCTGGTCCGCTTCGCCTCGGAGGATGTCGGGCTGGCGGATCCGGCGGCCCTGCCCGCGGCGCTTGCCGGCTGGAAGGCCTATGAGCGGCTCGGCAGCCCGGAAGGCGAGCTTGCGCTTGCGCAGACCGTGCTGCATCTGGCGACCGCGCCCAAGTCCAACGCCGCCTATGCGGCCTTCGGCGAGGCCATGCGCGCAGCGCGCGAGACCGGCTCGCTCACGCCGCCGATGCACAGCCTGAATGCTCCGACCCGGCTGATGAAGGACCTCGGCTACGGCGATGGTTATGCCTATAACCACGATGCCCCGGACGCCTTTGCGGGCCGCAATTATTTCCCGGACGGCATGGCGCGGCAGCAATTCTATCGGCCCGACGGGCGCGGCGCCGAGGCGAAGATCGCCGAGCGGCTGACGGCCTGGGCCCGACGGCGGCAGGGATGACTCTCTGGCTGGCGGTCGCCGCAGGCGGGGCGCTGGGCGCGCTGGCGCGCTGGCTCATGGTCGTGCAGGTGACGCGGCTGCTCGGCGCGGGCTTCCCGGCAGGCACGATGGTCGTCAATGTGCTGGGCTCGCTGGCGATGGGGCTGGTGGCCGCCCTGCTGGCGCAGGGGCTCTCACTTTCTGCGGAGCTCCGCACCTTCCTCACCGTCGGCTTTCTCGGCGGCTTCACCACCTTCTCCGCCTATTCGCTGGATGCCGTCGGGCTGGCGGAGCGGGGCGAGTGGGCGGGAGCCGCGTTCTACACGGCAGGTTCGGTCGCGCTCGGCGTCCTTGCCTTCCTTGCCGGCGCGCGGCTCGCGCGGCTGCTGCTGTGATGGGCGCACAATTTGAAGAGGTTGCCGCCCACGAGGCCGGCCAGCGGCTCGACCGCTGGGTTGCGCGCAGGCGGCCGGACTTGCCGCAGGGACGGCTCCAGAAACTGCTACGCACGGGCCAGGTGCGCGTGGACGGGCGCCGCGCGCGGGCCGGCGACCGGCTGGAGGCCGGCGCGACGGTGCGGCTGCCGCCTTTCGCGCCGCCGCCGGAGGCCCGGCCGGCTCCGCTTCCCGACCGGCTGGTCGAGGAAGTGCGCGGCTGGGTGATCCATCTCGACGAGGCGGTGATCGCGCTCGACAAGCCCGCCGGCCTCGCCGTCCAGGGCGGCCGCGGCACGGGGCGCCACCTCGACGGAATGCTGGAGGCGCTGCGCTTCGAAGCGCCGGAACGCCCGCGCCTCGTGCATCGGCTCGACAAGGACACGAGCGGCGTGTTGCTGCTGGCGCGCAGTGCCGCCGATGCGGCGCGGCTGACGGCGTCCTTCCGGGCGCGCGAAGCCGAGAAGCTCTACTGGGCGGTGACCGCCGGCGCGCCGGAGCCGCCCGCCGGGCGCATCGCGCTGCCGCTGGCGAAGCGCGGGCGGCCCGGCGGCGAGCGGGTCGGCGTGGACGAACAGGGCAAGCGGGCCGTCACCGACTACGAAACGCTCGCCCGCGCCGGCAAGCGCGCCGCCCGGCTCGCGCTCCGGCCGCTGACCGGGCGCACGCACCAGCTCCGCGCGCATCTGGCCGCCATCGGCTGCCCGGTCCTGGGCGACGGCAAATATGGCGGGCGGGCGGCGTTTCTCGAGGGCATCGGCCTCGAACCGCGCCTGCATCTGCATGCCCGCGCCACCGCGCTGAACCATCCGCGCGGGCGGGGCAGGCTGGAAGTCGAGGCTCCGGCGCCGCCCTTGCTCGGAACCGCTTTCCGGCTCCTGGGGCTGGACATATAGCCGGGGCTCCTCTGCGATGTCGTGCTATGCTCGCCGCCCAGGCCGCCGGGAGGCCCGTGACATGACCGGACAGCAGGCAGCGACGCTCCGTTCCCGACGCCGCGCGACCTACCGCGACGTGCTGGAGGCTCCGCCGCATATGGTGGCCGAGGTTGTCTCCGGGACGCTCCATACCAATCCGCGCCCGGCCCCGCGCCATGCGCATGCCAGTTCGGCGCTCGGCGCCAAGATCGGCGACCCCTTCGGCTATGGAGGCGGCCCTGGCGGCTGGTGGATTCTGGACGAACCGGAACTGCATCTTGGCGAGGACATCCTTGTGCCCGATATCGCCGGCTGGCGGCGGGAGCGGATGCCGGACTTTCCCGACACCGCCTATTTCGGCCTGGCGCCCGACTGGGTCTGCGAGGTGCTTTCGTCCTCGACCCGGGATTTCGACCGCCATGGCAAACGGCCTATCTATGCGCGCGAGGGCGTCAGCCATCTCTGGTTCGTCGATCCGCTGGCGCGGGACCTCGAAGCCTTCGAACTGCGCGAGGGCGCCTGGACGCTCATCGCCGCCCTGCATGGCGATGATGCGGTTTCTGTCCCGCCTTTCGACGCCATCTCCTTTCCTCTTAACGCCCTCTGGCCCTGAAGCGGCTCAGACGCGGAGCGCCTTCCGGTAAAGCGCCTCGGTCGCCGCATCGAAACAGGCGAAGACGATGCGCGCAAAGCCTGCGTCATGGGCGCGCGCGCCGGCGACGGCAATGCCTGCCGCACGGTCCGGCGGGAAGCCGTAAACGCCGGTGGAGATGGCGGGGAACGCAATGGAACCCAGGCCGTGCCTGCGGGCGAGCGCGAAGCAATTGCGGTAGCAGGCGGCCAGCAGCGCGTCCTCGGTTCCCAAGCCGCGCCAGACGGGTCCGACCGTGTGGATGACATGGCGGGCCGACAGGCGGTAACCGGCGGTGATGCGCGCCTCGCCGGTCGGGCAGCCGCCGAGCGTGCGGCATTCGGCCAGCAGTTCCGGTCCGGCGGCCCTGTGGATGGCGCCGTCCACACCGCCGCCGCCGAGCAGCGTTTCGTTGGCGGCGTTGACGATGGCGTCCACCTGGAGCGTCGCGATGTCTCCGCGGAACAGCTCGGTCATGGGCCGGCCTTTCCTCGTTCCTGCCTCCTCCAGAGCGGGCGCAGCAGCAGCAGGCCCGGCAGGCAGGCAAGCGCCGTCAGCGCGAAAAACGCGTTCCAGTCCCCGTCAAGGCTGTCCACGATCCAGCCGGACGGCGCGGAGAGCGCGATCCGCGCCGACGCCATCAGCGAGGAGAGGAGCGCGAACTGCGTCATCGTGTAGGAGATGTTGCAGAGGCTCATCAGATAGGCGAGGAAGGCGGTGGTGCCGAGCCCGGCGGTGAAGCCTTCCAGCGCCGCCACCCCGGCCAGCCACGCAATGTCGTTGCCCGCCTCGTTGAGGGGGATGAAGACGAGGTTGGAGAGCGCCTGCAATATGCCCGCCGCCAGCAGGCTCGGCAGCAGGCCCAGCGCATGAACGGCGAGGCCGCCCGCGAAAATGCCTGCGAGCGACGCGATGAAGCCGCCCGTCTCGACCGCCGCCGCGATTTCCGACTTCGAGAAGCCGAGCTCGATGTAGAACGGGATCGCCATGGCGGCGAGCGCGGCGTCTCCCAGCTTGTAGAGCAGGATGAAAGCCAGCACGGCGCGCCATCCGGGCCGAGCGGCGAATTCGGCAAGCGGCGCGAGAAGGGCGCCGGCGAACCGGGCTCCGCCCCACGCCGCCGCCCTGTCGGCGATGCGTCGCTCCCGCGCATCGGCTTCGGGGTCGACGGCGGGCGCAGGCTCGGGCGCCGTCAGCGCGACGCCGACGCCGATGAGCAGGAGCGCAGCCATGACGGCATGCGCGCCCGCCCAGCCGAACGCATCCGCCAGGAACAGCTCGCCCGCGCCGGAGACGAACATGCCGACCCGGAAGCCCTTGACGAAGACCGCGGCGCCGGGCCCGTACTGGCCTTCGTCCAGGATCTCGATGCGGTAGGCGTCCAGCACGATGTCCTGGCTTGCGGACGAAAACGCGACCAGGCAGGAGAACAGCGCGACCGCCGCGAGATCGGTGACAGGGTCGGACAGCCCGAGGCCGATAATCGCCGCCATGCAGGCGACATGGGTCGCCAGCATCCAGGCCCGCCGCCGGCCGAACCGGCGCGTCAGCCAGGGCAGGCGCAGCCGGTCGATGGCAGGCGCCCAGAGGAATTTCAGCCCGTAGATCGCCGTGACGAGCGTGAACAGGCCGATGCTGGTCCGGTCCACGCCGGCCTCGGCCAGCCGGGCGCTCAACACCTTCACGGTCAGCATCAGGGGCAGGCCGCTGGAGAAGCCGAGCGCCAGCATCATGGCGACGCGCCGGCTCCGGAAGGCTGCCGCCGCCCGCCGCAACCGGCCGCGTCGGGTTTCGGGAAGCGGCATGTCCATTCCCGTCACGCCGGCAGGGGAATGTCGCTGCCGTCGGCCACGGGATAGACGCGGAGCGGGCGTTCGCGGCCGCGAATCTCGACCAGGCGCGTCGGCATTGCGGAGAAATCCGCCCCCGCGAGGCGCACGACGCGCTGCGAGATCACGGCCTGGCAGGCGAACTCCTTGGTCATCGGCTCCAGCCGGCTCGCGACATTGACGGCGTCCCCGATGGCGGTGACCGAGATGGCGCGGCTGTAGCCCATTTCGCCGACGATCACCGGGCCGGCATGGAGGCCGACCCCGATGCGCAGCGGCGCGGCGAGCTCCTCGCCGAGCGCGGCGTTGAGATCGCTGAGCGCCGCCGCCATGGCGCGCACCGCCCGGAGCGCGTCCCGGCAGCCGGAGCGGGCGTCGCCGTCGATCCCGAACAACGCCATCACCCCGTCGCCGATGAATTTGTCCACATGGCCGCCGGCATCCTCCACCGCGCGGCCCATGGCGAGGAAATAGCGGTTCAGCAGGAACACCACGTCATAGGGCAGCTTGTTCTCGGAGAGCTTGGTGAAGGCGCGCAGGTCCGCGAACAGGATGGCGATCTCGCGCTCGGCGCCCTGCTCGCTGCCCGTCCGCGCCCGCGCTTCCGCCGGCCCGGCCGAGGCTGGCAGCAGGGGCATGAGCGTCACATCGCCGGCGGGAACCGTCTGGCAGGCAAGCCTGACCCGCTCCGGCGCGCCGATGCGGCCAAGCAGGGCGCGTTCCCCCTCCTCCGGCGGCGGCAGCGCCTCGAAGCCCCGCGACACATGCACCCGGCAGGTGGAGCAGCGCCCGCGCCCGCCGCAGACCGAGGCATGGGGAATGCCGGCGGCGCGGCTCACTTCCAGCAGGGTCGCGCCGGGCTCGGCGCGCACCGTGCGTCCGTCGGGATAGGTGACGCGCACCGGCTGTCGCCGCCGCGCCCGGAGCGCGCGAACCAGCCGCCATGCGACCAGCGCGGCGATCGCCATGCCGGTCATGGCGCTCATCCGCGCCTCCATGCCCTCTACCCACGCGATGCCGGCGCCGCCCGGGAAGCGGATCGCCTCCAGCATGGCGCCGACCCAGCCTGAGTCCGCCGCCGCCAGCGCCAGCACGTCCCGCCCGCCGACCGCGAAGCCCGCCAGCGCCAGCGCCGGCAGCAGCAGCGCGGCTGCGAAGAAGAACGGCAGCCCCTGCCGGTACCACGGTTGCAGCCGCAGCCAGAAATGCATGCCGATGCAGCCATGCGTCCAGGCTGCGGCCATGAGCGCGATCTGCTGCCAGGGGTCGCTCCAGGTCGCCCAGAGGACGAAGGGGTAGCTCGGGTCCATGCCGAACCGGAGCGACAGCCCGAGCGTGCCGAGCATGTGCAGGCAGAGCAGGAACGGGATCGCCAGGCCGAGAAGCTGCTGCGCCGCCTCCCAGGCCGGCATCCGCAGGCCGCGCTTGCGGAACAGCCGCGCGATGGAGAGCGCGCCGTGGACGGCGAAGCTGCCGACCAGCAGCGCCGTTCCGGGCGGGCTGCGCCATATGCCGGCGAAGACGCGCCGCCCGGCCTCCATCGCCTCCACCGAGGCGAGGCCGAAACTATGGTTCAGCAGATGCCCCGCGACATAGGCGAACAGGACGACGCCGCTCCAGAGCCGGAGCTGCCGGATCACGCGGCCTCGCATGGGTTCCCGGCGGCCGCAGCGGCGGGCAGGTCGGCGAGCGAGGCGGCGGGCCGCGCGCCGATCTGCTGGATGATCCGGGCGGCGGCGAGGCCGCCCAGCCAGGCGCACTCGGCGAGCGGGCGGCGCCGGGTATAGGCGTGCAGGAAACCCGCGGCGTAGAGGTCGCCGGCGCCGGTCGTATCCGCGAGCCGGACAACCGGGGCCGCCGGCACTTCCTGCCGCTCGTCTCCGGATATGACCAGCGAGCCCGCCGCGCTTCGCGTGAGCGCCGCTGTTTCCACCATGCCGGCGATCGCGCCCGCCGCTTCGCGGAGATCGCCGCCGCCGGTCAGCGACACCGCCTCTTCCTCATTCGCAAACAGGATGTCCACCCGCTCTGCGATCAGTTCGAGGAAGGTCTCCCGGTGCCGCGCCACGCAGAACGGATCGGAGAGGGTCAGCGCAACCTTGCGCCCGGCGGCGCGGGCGGCGTCCGCCAGCTTCACCATCGCCGCCTTGGCGGCCGGCGCGTCCCACAGATAGCCTTCCAGATAGGTGACGGCCGCGTCGGCCGCCGCGCCTTCGTCTATGTCCGCCGGCTCGATCTCGGCGGCGGCGCCCAGCATGGTCAGCATGCTGCGCTCGGCGTCCGGCGTCACGAAAACCAGGCATCGCCCGGTGGCCGCGCCGGCGGTCGCCGCAGGCGTGTCGAAGCTGACGCCCGCCTCGCGGATATCGCGGCGGAAGGCGGCACCGGCATCGTCGTCCCGCACCCGCCCGATATAGCCGGCCCGGGCCCCGAGCGACGCCAGGCCGGCAGCGGTGTTGGCCGCCGAACCGCCGGACCTTTCGGCCGCGGGCGAGACCTCGCCGTGAAGCGCGGCGGCGCGCGCCTCGCCGACAAGGGTCATCACGCCCTTTTCGATGCCCTGGGCGGCCAGCCAGGCGTCCTCGGTCGGGACCAGCACATCAAGCATGGCGTTTCCAACAGCAAGGACATCGAATGAGGCATCGCGCATGGCGGCTCCGGCGTCAGGGGAATGGCGGTGAGTATAGGCAGGGCGGCGGCGGAGCGCGCCTCCTGTCCGGGGAGGGGCGTCGAAGCGTCATGATATGTCATGTTTTGTGCGGCGTCCTTCGATACGCGCCCGCCAGCGCGGTCGCTACTCAGGATGAGGAGGGGGCGGTGGCGCAGCCGCTGCTCGGGATGAGGACAGGGGCGGTGGCGCGCGACCTCCTCATCCTGAGTAGCGGCGTAAGCCGCGTATCGAA
>JAJECF010000075.1 GCA_022822125.1 Alphaproteobacteria bacterium | reverse complement strand
CAATGGCATTGACTTAAGGAATCGGCGCTGTTGACTTAACGGGACGTGGAAGGTCCTTCACCGGAAGGCGTTTTTTCCGCTTGTCTTGCGTGGTTCAGCTGGCGGCGGCGACCTTCCCCTTTCGCGACCATTTGTTTCTGGGCTTGCGTGACATCCTCGGATAGCTTCGGCCGGGCCTTTCGCGCTGCCAGAGCGCGGCGACATCGTCGACGATGCGCGAGACGGTTTCGGCGAGGGCGTCGGCCTGGGCGAGCGCGAGGGTCTCGAAGTTGCGGAAGACCGCTGCTGCTGCGTTCCTGAAGTTCACCCTCTTCGGGTGTCCGTCGCCGGGCGCGGCGTTGATCTCCCCGTCGGTCCCGTTGGTCATCAGGCGGGTGGCGGTGACCATGACGAAGTTGGCGCAGGGTTCCTGCAGGACGCCGCGCTCGCTTTCGGCGCGGAAGGACTCTACGGCCAGGAACCACTTTGTGATCTTGTACTGCTCTTCGATGCGCCAGCGCGCCCGATAGATCTCGGCCAGGTCCTCGACGGCGAAGCCGTCGTCTTCCGTGAGCGTTGTGCCGAGGGCGAAGACGGTGTCGCCGGCGGCGTAGCGGACCAGCCTGAGCTTCAGCGGCCCGAACGCGGCGCCGGGATGGCGGGCCTTCAGCCGGGCCAGCGCCCTGCCGCCGGGCCGGATCGCGACCGTCCGGTCGTCCAGCGGGCCGGCGAGGAAGGCGACGGTCCGGGCGTTCGCGTCCCGCTTGAGCCGGAACACGGCGTCCTGGCCCCGGACGATGTGTTCGAGAAGCATCTCGTAGGAGAAGCAGCCCCGGTCGCAGGCGACCACGTCCCCGGCGGACAGGGCCTTGAGATGCGCGGCGGCGGCGCTGCGCTCGTTGGTGTCGGCGCGCAGGCAGAAGCCGGACGGCAGCCGCGGCTCCAGTTCGTAGAGGCAGCTGACCAGGCCCTGCGGGTAGTGCGCATGCTCGCCCGGCGTCGCGTATCCGGCGTCCACGAGCGGCCTCGGCAGGTTGACCTTGGCGCCGTCGACGCCGAAGACCCGCCGCCCCTTCCAGAGCGGGCGGTCGGGGGCCTGGGCCAGGATCTCCCGGTGGAGTTCCCTGAAGACCTCCGGGTCGACCTTCGCGCGCGCCCGGGACATCGCCGAGGGCGTCACCGGACGGTCCTGCGGCAGCGCCACGCCCGTCCTGCGGGCGCTCTCCCATATCTCGGCGAGGGCTGAGCCGTAGCTGCGCTCCGTCCCGAACACGGGGCGGAGGACGAAGAGGACGACCAGGAAGGTGCCGACCAGCCGCCGGCGCACCCGCCACCTGCGGTCGTGGCGCTCGGCCGTCCTGGCGGCGGCGGCGGCGACCGCGCTCCACATCCCGGCGGCCGTCCGCGCGCTTTCCGGAGCGCGGGCCGGCCTGCGTCCTGTCTCCTTCCGCTCGCCGCGCAGCGCGGCCCGGGCGTCCGGCTCCAGCTCGAGCACGTACACGTCCTTGGGCGCGCGGGAGGCCGTGGCGCCGATCTCCGTCCATCCCGCCGCGCGGCAGCAGCTGCCCTCCTGCTCCTGCGGGTCGACGAACGTCTCCGCAAGGAGCGGGCGAACGCCCCAGCGCCGGTGCCAGTCGTCGGCGGCCCGTCGGGCCGCCAGCGACAGGGAGCGGGAGGCAAGGTTCCTGACGCCGACCCATGGCAGGATATCAGGTGAAACCCCACATTGCGCCCGGCGTGGAGGTCACGGTGCAGTACCGCTTCCATCCCCTTGCGGGGCAGCGCGTCACGTGCCGGGTGCGGCGGTCGCTTCACGGGATGCCTGTTCTCGAAGTCGTTGATTCGCAGGGTGCGCGGCACCGGATCGCGGAATGGATGACGTCGCCGGATTCCGCGCGGTTCGAGCTTCGCGCGGAACCGAGGCTGTCCCTGGACGCTCTGGCGGATTTGCATGATCTCGCGACATCCTTTCTGGGTTCCGTCGGGAAGAACGAGGAGGATCCCGATGAAGGACGAACCCACGGAACGGCAGGCGTTCCGGACGGACCTGTTCCAGGAGACGCCGCCGGTCTGGCGGACCCCGGAGCTGAGGCAGGCCCTGCAGCCGGCGCTCGCGGCGCTGGTCGAGCGGGTGATGACGGCCGCGCGAACGGGAGGGACGGGCGATGACGGTGATGAATGACCCGAAGCTGACCGCCGGCCACCTCGCGCGCTCGGCGATCGTGTACATCCGCCAGTCGAGCGAGATGCAGGTGCGCAGCAACGTCGAGCGGCGCAGGCTGCAGTACGCCCTCGAGGGCCATGCCCGGGCGCTGGGCTTCGCGAAGGTCGAGGTGATCGACGACGATCTCGGCGTCTCGGGCGGCGGCGTCCGCCGTCCTGGCTTCGAGCGCCTCCTGCAGGCCGTCTGCAGCGGCTCCGTCGGCCTGGTCCTGGCCATCGAGCCCTCGCGTCTCGCGAGGAACGGCCGGGACTGGCACGCGCTTCTGGAGATCTGCGCCGTCGTCGGCTGCCTGATCGGCGACCGCGACCGGATCCACGATCCGGCGTCGGTCGACGACCGGGCGTTTCTCGGCCTGAAAGGCCAGTTCGCGGACATGGAGCTTGCGGTGTTCCGCCAGCGGTCGCTGGAAAGCCGCCAGGCGCTGGCCGCGCGCGGGGAGCTGTTCCTGCACCTGCCGGCCGGCTTCGAGAAGGTCGACCGCCACAGCATCGGGAAGACGCCGGACCAGCACCAGCGCGACGCGATCGACATGGTGTTCCGGAAGTTCCGCGAACTGCGGAGCATCCGGCAGGTCCATCTCTGGTTCCGCAGGCGCGGCGTCAGGATCCCGGTCCGCGACCTCAAGGGCGGCGGGACCGCGTGGCGGATCCCGCACGACTCGACGCTGGCCTCGATGCTCCGCAATCCGGTCTACGCCGGCGCCTACGTGTACGGGCGGCGGCGCCAGGAGGTGACGGTTGACGCCAGCGGGACCAAGAAGGTACGCGGGGGGATCATGAAGCCCGAGGCCGAATGGTCGGTTCTGCTGCGCGACCGCCACGAAGGCTACATCGGCTGGGACGAATACGAGAGGAACCGGAGGGTGATCGAGGCGAACACCGTCGGCGGCCGCGGGGCGCCGCGGGCCGGCAGCGCGCTTCTGGCGGGCCTTCTGCGCTGCGGCCGCTGCGGGGGGCGGCTGCAGGTCGTGAACAACGGCAGGTCGCGCCGGTACCAATGCCCGGGCGACGCGCGCACGGGGGGGAGCGTCTGCATCGGCTTCGGCGGCGTGCGGGCCGAAGGGGCCGTGGGCGCGGCCGTTCTCGCCGCGGCGCAGCCGCTTGGCGTGGCCGCCGCGCTGGAGGCGTTCGAGCGGCGCGGCGACGACGCGTCGGCCCGGATCGGGCTCGCCGCCTCGGCGCTGGAAGAGGCGCGCTACAAGGCCGGCCGCGCGCAGGCGCAGTTCGATGCCGTCGATCCCGCCAACGCCAACATCATCCACAACCTGGCGGCGCGGTGGGAGGCCTGCCTGGCCGAGGTCTCCGAGCGCGAGGAGCGGCTCCGGGACCTCGAGGCGGCCCGCGAGGCGCGGGAGGCAGGTTCCGCCGACCGCGACGCCTGGCTGGCGCTGGGGGCCGACCTGGAGCGCGCATGGTCCCATGAGGACGCGACGCCGCAGCTGCGCAAGAACGTCCTGCGCGCGGCCCTGGTGGAGATCACCGCCAGCCTGCGGGAGGACACGGTGCATCTGCTGCTGCACTGGCGCGGCGGCGACCACACCGAGATCGAGGTGAGGCGCTTCCGCACCGGCGAGCATCGCTACAAGTCCGACAGGGAGGTCGAGGACCTGGTCGCCGGGCTGTCCCGGCAGCTGCCCGACGAGCAGACGGCCCGGCTTCTCAACCGCCTGGGCCGCAGGACGAGCAAGGGCAACGGCTGGAACAGGGGCCGGGTGCGCGCGTTCCGTTCCCGTCGCGGCATTCCGGGATACCGTGAGGGCGAACGGCAGGAGCGCGGCGAACTGTCCCTAAGCGAGGTGTCGGCGCAGCTCGGCGTCGACCCCTCGGTCGTGCGCCGGCTGATCCGGGCGGGCATCCTGCCCGCGCGGCAGGTCTGCACCGGCGCGCCCTGGGCCATCGCCGCGGCGGACCTGGAGGCTCCTCGGGTCCTCGCGGCGCTGTCCGGCTGCCGGGCCGTCGCCGGCGCGGACCCGAACCAGGGCGAGTTCGGGTTTTGACCGCCCTGCGAGACCGCATGTCCGCCGTCCGGCGACCCGCCGGCAGGCATCGGCGAGGGAGATTCTCCATGAAACGGGGCAAAAACGCGCGGCGATCCGCCGCTGACACGGGAGGCGAAATGGAAAATCGTTATAAATCAATGCTGAAGCGAGGTGGGGTGTTGTGATGGCATCTACGGAAACACCAGGAACCGGCTGTGCCTGAGAACGCGGGCGAGGCCCGCGTCGCGCTGCCGCCGGTCCCATCCGATCCATGCGTCGCGGACCGGCAGCGCGCCCGAGCTCTCGAACATCAGGCAGCCCAGGCGGCGGCCGCTGCCGTCGAGGACGAAATACGCGAGATGGCAGCCGATGGGCGACCTGTAGCCGCGCGGATGGTACCGGTCCACGAGCTCGGTCCATTCCGCCAGCTCCTGCCCGCCGGCGGCGATCTCCAGCGTGACCGGCTCCAGGTCCCGGAGCGGCGCGTCTATCGGCTCCCCGGGCTCGCCGGCCTCGGTGCGGGCGGGAGCGCCGCGCCGCCCGCCCGTCCCGCGCCGCTCCGGCAGGGACAGGACGCCCAGCCTCTCCAGTTCCTCGAGAACCCGCAGGCAGAACTGCTCCCTGCAGGTTCCGGACGGCGTGTGCCAGCTGAGGTTCTCGCACAGCGTGCGGGCAAGTTCCCGCCGGCTGTCGTTCGGGAACAGCTCGACCGTCTCCTTCATGAGCGCGATCTGCCTGCGCGTCAGGCGCTTGCCGAAAAAGGTGGTGGTTTCCAGGTTCTCGATGCGCGGATCCATCGCGGCCTCCCTCGGGACGGACTGGGTCGATGCTAT
>JAJECF010000107.1 GCA_022822125.1 Alphaproteobacteria bacterium | reverse complement strand
TGATTGTCGTCGAGGGCTATATGGACGCCATCGCTCTTTCCCAGGCAGGATTCGCGCATACCGTGGCATCGCTCGGCACGGCTTTCGGGGAGAACCAGCTCAGGGCGCTGTGGCGGCTCGTCGATGAGCCGGTGCTCTGCTTCGACGGCGACGAGGCAGGCCAGCGCGCGGCCCGGCGCGCCGCCGAACGCGCGCTGCCGCTGCTTGCCCCCGGCAAGTCGCTGCGCTTCGCCCGCCTGCCGGACGAACGCGACCCGGACGACCTCGTCCGCCAGGACGGCGCGGCGGCGCTGCGCGCGGTGGTGGAACGGGCGCAGTCGCCGGTGGACCTCCTGTGGTCGAGCGAGGCTGAGGCGGTGCGCCCGGATTCGCCCGACCGCCGCGCCCGGTTCAGCCGCAACCTGCTGGCGCTCGCCTCCGGGGTCCGGGACGAGACGGTGCGGCGCTATTACGAAGCCGAGATCCTTTCCCGCCTTCGGGAGCAGTTCGGGGTCAACCTCAGGCCGGAGACAGTCGCCCGGCGCCCCTCGCCGTCCCTGTCGGGAGGCGGACGGGAACGCGGCGAGGCGCAGGCCGCCAGATTGCGGGAACGGTGGGTGCGGGGCGTACTGGCCGCCACGATCAATCATCCGGCACTGGCGTTGGAATTCGCGCAGGAACTTGCCGAACTCGACTGTGACAGCGCTGCGCCGCTTGACAGGCTGCGTCATGAAATTTTAGGGCTAGCCGCTGGCGGGGAGGGAGTTGACCCGGCGGGTTGGCGGGCCCATTTGGAAGAATCGGCCAGCCTGTCCAATACAGTTCGCGGCGTTCTCTGCGAGGCTGTGTACAGTCTTGCGCCTTTTGCCCGTCCGGCGGTTGCGGAAGCGGACGCGCGAAAGGGGGTGGAGCAGGTGTTCGCGGAGTATCGGCGCAAGGCGGCCGAGCGCGATCTGAAGGCGGCGGCGGAGTCCGCCGATGACAAGGAGTCGCTGGAGCGGATTACTGCACAGACGGAGGAAGTCCGCAGGTTGCGCACCGGAGACGCAATGTGAAGAAGCAATTACCGGGGACGGATTGAAGCATGGCGACGAAGACAGCGGAGCAGGTTCGAGAGCCGGAGCCCCGGGAAGAGGCGCGGGAGGCCCCGGTCGATCCGGAGGCGGCCGTCAAACAGCTTGTCGAGAGCGGCAAGGAACGCGGCTATGTCTCCTACGAGGAACTGAATGCGGCGTTGCCTTCTGACCAGGTCTCGGCCGAGCAGATCGAAGACACCATGGCCATGCTCTCCGAACTCGGCATCAATGTCGTAGAGGCGGAGGAAAGCGAGGAGACGCCCCCGGAGCGCGGCGCCGCACCGGAGGGCGAGAAACGCGGAAATATCGACGACGATATCGGTCGCACGGACGATCCGGTGCGCATGTATCTGCGCGAGATGGGCTCGGTTGAACTGCTGTCGCGCGAGGGCGAAATCGCCATCGCGAAGCGCATCGAGGCCGGGCGCGAAAAGATGATCCGGGCCATCTGCCGGACGCCGACCGCTATCGGCCGCATCCTCGACTGGCGCCAGGAACTGCTTGCCGAGGCCCGGTTGCTCCGCGATGTCGTGGATCTTGACGCAACCTGGGCTGCGCTACATGGCGGCCCGGCGAATGCGACCCCGCCCGCCAATGGCGCGGCCGATAACGACAACACCCGCAAGGCCGCGAACGGGGATAACAGCGACGACAAGGACGACGAGGCGGACGACGAACCCAATCTCTCGCTTGCGGCGACGGAGCGCGCTCTGCTGCCGCATGTGATGGAAGTGCTTGACGACGTTGCCAGGCTCGACAGGCGCCTCGCGAAATTGCGCGTGCTGCGCTTCGATGAGGCGCGCGGCGAAGCCGAACCGACGCCCGCTCAGAACCGGCGCTACGACAAGCTGACCGAGGAAATGGCGCTTCTGATGCGCGGGCTGAAGCTCAACAATGCGCGCATCGACGAGTTGATGGACATTCTCTACGGCATGAACCGGGAATTGAACGGGCTGGAAGGGCGTATGCTGCGCTGCGCCACGCGCTCGAAACTCTCCCGCAGCGCCTTCATGGGCGAGTGGCGCGGGCGCGAACTCGACCAGCGCTGGGTGCGGCGTATTTGCCAGAAGAAGGACTGGAAGACCTTCTCGCAACGCCACCGCGACGAGATCAAGACCATTCGCACCCGCATCATGGACATCGCGTCCGAGTCCGAACTGCCGCTGGCGGACTTCCGGCGGATCGTCGCGCGCGTCCAGGAGGGCGAGCGCGAGGCGGCCCGCGCGAAGAAGGAAATGGTCGAGGCCAATCTCAGGCTGGTGATCTCCATCGCCAAGAAATACACCAATCGCGGCCTTCAGTTCCTGGACCTGATCCAGGAAGGCAATATCGGGCTGATGAAGGCGGTGGACAAATTCGAATACCGCCGCGGCTACAAATTCTCCACCTACGCCACCTGGTGGATCCGCCAGGCGATCACGCGCTCGATCGCGGACCAGGCGCGCACCATCCGCATCCCGGTGCACATGATCGAGACGATCAACAAGCTGGTGCGCACCTCGCGCCAGATCCTGCACGAGATCGGCCGCGAGCCGACGCCGGAAGAGCTGGCGGCCAAGCTGCACATGCCGCTGGAAAAGGTGCGCAAGGTGCTGAAGATCGCCAAGGAGCCGATCAGTCTCGACACGCCCATCGGCGATGACGAGGACAGCCATCTCGGCGACTTCATCGAGGACAAGAACGCCGTCCAGCCCATCGACGCGGCGATCCACGCCAACCTGCGCGCCAGCACCACGAGCGTGCTCGCTTCGCTGACCGCGCGGGAGGAGCGCGTGCTGCGCATGCGCTTCGGCATCGGCATGAACACCGACCACACGCTGGAAGAGGTCGGCCAGCAATTCTCGGTCACGCGCGAGCGCATCCGCCAGATCGAGGCGAAGGCGCTGCGCAAGCTCAAGCATCCGACGCGCTCGCGCAAGCTGCGGAGCTTCCTCGACAACTGACCGGGCGCGCCCGGCTCCGACGTTTCGTTAATCACGGGCGCCGCCGCCGGGGCGTTCGACATAGAAAAAACCGCGACCGTTGCCAGGGCGGCCTCCTCCGGGGGCCGCCTTTTCGCTTCCGGAGCCGGTGGAAAGCCCGAGGCAAATGCCGGGAATGGACAGGGCTTATACCAGCGACCTCGACTGTGGACTCATACCAGCGGACATCGTTTATACCAGCGGTCGTTGATCGGAACCGATGGCGCGGCGCCTCCCTGCCGTAGCCCGGTCCTTTGTCTTCATCCCGAGCAGCGGCGCCAGCCGCGTATCGAGGGCCTGTCCTGAGCTTGCCGAAGGGGACGCGGTTCCACCGGCGGGACGATCCTTCGATACGCCTCCCCTTCGGCAAGCTCAGGACAGGCTCTCCGGTCGGCTACTCAGGATGAGGAGAGGCGGGGGTGCCGGGCGGCATTTGCCCGTGAGTCTCAACCCGATGCCGTTGGTATTATACCAGCGGGCATGGTTTAGAACTCATTGGTCCATTTTCGGTTTCCGATGGAGGCGATTCGCGCCGGTTGTGAGACGAGATTGTTCCAGGCATGGCAGCAGTGATCGAGGATATCGTCGTAGCTTTGGAAGACGCGGTTTGAGAGCCGGTTGTCGCGCAGGAACTGCCAGACGTTCTCGACCGGGTTGAGCTCGGGGGACCGGGGCGGGAGCGGCATCAGGGTTATGTTGTCGGGGACTTTGAGGGCCGGGAATGTGTGCCATCCGGCCCGGTCGAGCATGACAAGGCCGGCGGCCTTGCCCTTGTTCGGGCATATGGCGCCGAAGATATAGGCGGAGGTTGTCCTCTGGTCCTTGGGGGCTGACGGTCGCGTGCCGCGTTTTGCCCAGCGCCGGGTGATCTTGTTCTTCTGTCCGACGCGCGCCTCGTCCTGCCACCAGACTTCGACCTCAACGCCGTCGTCCAGCGTGGCGCGGATCTCCTTCAGGCGGGCGGGGAAGTTTTTTGAACGCCGCCAATGCGGCTTCGTCCCGCGCATAGTGGTGCGGGCGCGCAGACAGCTTCGCGTAGCCCATCCGGCGCAGCTCCCGCCCGACCGTCGTCTCCGCCAGGGACACGCCGAACTGCTCCTTGAGCCATGCCGCCAGGTCGCAGCGCCGCCAACGCACCACGCCGTCGACCGCCGGGTCCGGACCGCTCTCCACAATCGCCGCCAGCGCCGCGCGCTGCTCCTCGCTCAACTTGCGCGGCGGACCTGAGGCCTTGCGATCCTTCAATCCCTCCGGACCTTCCGCGTTGAAGCGAAGAACCCAGTCCCGGATGATCTGCAAGCCCACACCCGCAAAACGCGCCGCATCCGAACGACGATCACCGTCGTAAATCACCGCAAGCGCAAGCAGCCGACGGTGCTGCGCCCCATCCCGGCTCCGCTGCGCCAAACCGCGCAACTGCTCCGCATCGAAATCCTCACTCAATGGGATCGCTGCCCTCATACCCATCCTCCAATCGCAGCAGCAGCATTGAGTCAGAAGTCCCCCTTCTTGGGAATCCCCTCAATGAGTCTCAAACCTCAGCCGCTGGTATTATCCTGCAACTGGAGGCTATCGCGCCGCCGGAGGATGTCTGACAGAGCGGTCCTGCTACGCTGCGGCCGGACGCATCGCGACCGGGCGGGCGCGGATGAGCAGGGTGGCGACGATGGCGAGCTGCACCGCGTTCACCGCCGAGCCCAGCAGGAACGCCGCCTCATAACTGCCCGTGGCGTCGAACAGCCGGCCGCCGACCCAGCCGCCGGCCGCCATGCCCATCGTGCCGAACAGGAAGATCCAGGCGATGCGCCGGGTCGCGCCGGCCGGCGGGAAATACTCCCGCACGATATAGGCATACATGCCGATAATGCCGCCGTAGCCGAGGCCGAAGACGATGCAGGCGGCGTAGAGCGTCCACATCTCGCGGGCCTGCGAGATGACGGCCAGCATCGCGCACTGGATCGTCGAGCCGATCAGCAGCGTCTTCAACCCGCCGATGCGGTCTGCCAGCATCCCGCCCAGAATGCGCGAGGTGAGGCTGGCGAACAGCGCCATCGACAGCGCGGCCGCCGCCGCCTGCGGAGCCAGGCCGAGATCGGTGCCGTAAGCCTTGAGGTGGACCAGCGGAATCGACATCGGGATGCAGCAGCCGACGATCGCCGCGCACAGTACCGCCGTCGCGATCCCGCCCGGCAGTCCGAAGGCGCGGCCGTCGGGTGTGGCCTTGCGCGGACTGCCCGATGCCGCCGGCGGCGCCGGACGGCGCAGCAGCAGCGTCAGCGGCACCATGATCGCGAAGCAGAGCAGGCCGTATATGTGGAAGGTGTCGCGCCAGCCGACCGTGCCGTCGAGCCAGGTGATGACATAGGGCCAGATCGCGCCGCCGACGCTCTGCCCTGCCGTCGCGATGCCGAGCGCCAGGCCCCGATTGCGGTCGAACCAGCGCATGACATGCGCCATCAGCGGCGCGAACATGCAGGCATTGCCCAACAGGCCGATCAGCACGCCGAAAACCAGCATCAACTGGCCGGGGGTCTCGACATAGCCGGCGAGGAAGGTGCCGGAGCCTATCGAGAGCGCGCCGATCAGCGCGACATTGCCCATGCCGAGGCGTTCCGACAGCGGGCCGAAATAGAGCGCCCCCACCCCGGCGCCGAAAAAGGCGGTGGTATAACCGAGCGAAGGCAGCTCGCGCGGCCAGCCCATATCCTCCGCAATCGGCTTCAGCTCCACATTCAGCACGAACATCGCGCCCTGGCCGAAGAAGACCAGCAGCAGCGAGGTGAAGCAGACTATCCAGGGATAGCGGCCGGCATTCGGCGAAGCGGGCATCGGGATAAGGGTCAGCCCGGCCGGCGCTCAGTCGGCGAAGCGGAACCGGAAGCCGTCGCCCGCGCTCAGCACATGGCCGCAGGACGGGTCCGGGAAATGCGCCGGCATCAGCAGCGCCGGCGTGTCCGCCACCCGCTCCAGCACCCGGCGTCGTGTGACCACGGCATGTTCGGGCCACTCGCAGAAGGATGAGTTCCAGTGCGGCTCATGGATCTGGATCGGGTGATGCATGATGTCGCCGACGAACAGCGCCTCCTCGCCGGCGGAAGAAAGCGCCATGGTGACATGGCCGGGCGTGTGGCCGGGCGCGGCCTCGATCACCATGGTCTCGTCGATCCGGTAGCCGTCCTCCACCATCACCGCCTGCCCCGCCTCCACAACGGGCAGGACGCTGTCGGCGAACGCGCCGTCCATCGGCTCCTCGTCGGGATAGAGCTCCAGCCGCTGCATGCGATACTGGTAGTCGATCTTGCCGATCAGGTATTTCGCGTTCGGGAAGGTCGGCACCCAGCGCCCGTCCTCGAGCCTGGTGTTCCAGCCCACATGGTCGGTATGCAGGTGGGTGCAGAGGACGAAATCGACCTCCTCCGGGGCAATCCCGGCCGCCTTCAGCCGCTCGAGCCAGGGCGTATTCAGATCATTCCACATCTTGCGTGAGCGGGCCTTGCAATTGCCGACGCAGGTATCCACCAGGATGGTGTGGCGCGGCGTGCGCAGCAGCCAGCTGTGCAGGCTCATCACCAGCCTGCCGCTCTTCTCGTGAAAGGCGCGCGGCGCCATCCAGTGCCGGTGCTTCTCCAGATGGTCCGGTGTCCAGTCCGGATAGAGCTGGCCCGGCAGGAAAGAGGGGCCGGCGTTTTCCTCGACCCGGTGAACGGCGATATCGCCGATCGCGCTTACGGCCATGACGGGGGCGTCTCCTGAATTTCCGGCGACCTTACGCGCATGCTACAGAAGGCGCCAGCGAAGGGCGGAGGGCGAACGGAGATGCGCCACGATCTGGTTATCCGGGGCGGGACCATCATCGACGGAACGGGCGTGCCGGCCTTCCGGGCCGATGTCGCCGTGGACGGCGGGCGCATTGCCGAGGTCGGCGCGCTCGGCGATGCAAGGGGCGAGCGGGAGATCGACGCGCGCGGCCTTGTCGTCGCGCCCGGCTTCATCGACGTCCACACCCATGACGACCGCGCGCTGCTCGACGGCGACATGGCCGCCAAGGCAAGCCAGGGCGTGACCACTGTGGTCGCGGGCAATTGCGGCATTTCGCTCGCGCCCTTCAGGCCGGAGGGGCGCCCGCCGCCGCCGATGGACCTGCTGGGCGGCGAGGGCGACTACCGCTTCCCGACATTCTCATCCTATCTGGAGGCGCTGGACGCGCGCCGGCCGGTCCTGAACGGCCTTTTCCTGGTCGGCCACCAGACGCTGCGCGTGCAGCATGTGGAGGATCTCGGGCGGCCCGCGAACGAGGCCGAGATCGCGAAGATGCGCGCCGGCGTCGAACAGGCGATGCAGGCGGGCGCCGTCGGCGTCTCCACCGGGCTCTTCTATCCTCCCTCCAGGGCCGCGCCGACGGACGAGGTGGTGGCGCTGGCCGAGGCGGCCGCGCCCTGGGGCGGCCTCTATGCGACCCATATGCGCGACGAAGGGGCCTATCTGGAGGAGTCGGTCGAGGAATCGCTGGAGATCGGCCGGCGAGCGGGCGTCGCCGTCGTGCTCTCGCACCACAAGGCTTCCGGGGCTGCTCACCACGGCAAGACCGCCCGGTCCCTGCCCATGGTCGAGGCGGCGGCGGCCCGGCAGCAGGTGTCGCTCGACGTCTATCCTTACGCCATGAGTTCGACCGTCCTGCTGCCCGACCGCCTTGCCGACTCCAGCCGCGTCCTCATCACCTGGTCGGAGCCCCATCCGGAGGCGGCGGGCCGCGACCTCTCGGACATCGCCGCCGAGCACGGCGTGTCCGACGAGGAGATGGCAGTGCGTCTGCTGCCGGCTGGCGCGATCTATTTCGCCATGTCGGAAGACGACGTGCAGCGCGTGCTCCGCTTCCCTCGCGCGATGATCGGCTCTGACGGCATTCCCCACGACCCGCGCCCGCATCCGCGCCTCTGGGGCACCTTCCCGCGCGTGCTGGGGCATTACAGCCGCGAGCTCGGCCTGATGCCGCTCGAGGAGGCCGTGCGCCGCATGACGGGCCTGCCGGCGGACCGTTTCGGGCTGGACGGGCGCGGCATCGTGGCGCCGGGCGCGGCGGCCGATCTTTGCTTGTTCGACCCGGAGACCGTCATAGACCGGGCCACTTTCGAGAACCCGATGGCGCCTGCCGACGGCATAAGCGCCGTGCTCGTGGCCGGCGAGGCGGTCTGGGAGGCCGGCGCCGCTACCGGCGCGCGCCCGGGCCAGGCGCTCCGCCGCGCGCGCCCGATTCCGGCCCGATAGAGCACGGATCCGTTCCGGTGGAATGGCTCTGGCGGTGGAAAAGCCGCTCCGAATTCCGCGAAATTTGTAACTTAACATATTGATATAGTGTGATTATTATCGTCCACTAACATGGAGCTCTTTCAGGCTGAAACGGAAGTTCGCCCGTCCCCTTCGACAAGCTCAGGACAGGCCCTCACTTCGCGGGCATCGGCTCCGTCGGGCGGACCTCCCGGTTCGCCAGGCTCTTACGTGCCCCTTTCAGGGGCAAGGCCCTGCGTTGGAATCCGGCGCCAGGCCCGCAAGAGGCGGCCGCGCCTCAGGGCTCGCATGTTTTGTCCGTTTCCATGGCGCGCCGGACCAGCTCGTCGAGGTCGTCGAGGTTTACCGACTGCCAGGCCAGCGCCAGGCCCTCCAGCACGAACGCCCTCGTGCAGAGGGGGAGTTGCGCGGAGCCGTCCATGGGCCGGGGGCCGTCTTCAGCCTGCAGATCGAGAAATTCGACCGCCAGGCCTTCATCGATGCTGTCGACATCGATACGCCACATCTCGGCCACGCCGACTTCCCGGTAAAAGCCGGGCTTGTCCCCGTCGCTGTGGCTTCGCTCGACCTCGACCACGAGGTCGGGCGCCATAGTGTCCACGAAGGCGTCCGCCGCCCCATGGCCTGCGACAGCGGCTTCCCGCCACCCCAGAGCCTTCTCACCGAAATAAAAGCAGGCGTCGGGCTCCGCCCCGGTGTTCCTCGGGGCGCCCGGGCCGCGCCAGCGCGTCGAGCGCAGCGAGACGGTAGGACGCTTGGCGACCCGCCCCAGCGCCTTGACAAGGTCCCCCACGCCGTCGGCATAGCCTTCATGCGTTGGCGACGGATTCATCATGGCGATGATCCCGGTGACAGGGTCGATGAACACCCGGCGCCCGAGGGCGTTCCAGTCCACCTTTTCCGCCAGGGTGGGAATTTCCTGCGGGCGGAAACGCCAGCTCCGGAACTCGGACCCCATGCTGCCGGTCTCATGGAGCACGCCGGACTGCGCTATCTCCATCCATCCTCTCCCCTTGCCTGAACGAGCATAGCACAGGCGCGGATGCGTATTCCCCCAGCCGTGTGCCAGAGCCGGTTCCGAAACAGGCAACGGAAGCCTCACCTCAGCGCGCACTCAAGATCTTGTGGGGAATGGCGTCATCGAACCGCAAGATCGGGATTGGAAATCCCACAAAATTCCGAATGGCGGTGGGGGTGGGATTCGAACCCACGGTACGCTTGCGCGTACAACGGTTTTCGAGACCGCCCCGTTCAACCGCTCCGGCACCCCACCGTTGACAGGCCGTCGCGCGGCTACATACAGGCGGGGCCGCGCGCCGCCAACCTCTTTCTGCATCGGCCGGCGGCGGAGCCCAGTCCGCACACCCCCGGGCCCACACCCGACACCACACCCGAGCGCGGTTGACAGGCGGGCGGGCGTCTGTATTTTGGCGAGCCTTGCGCAGCGGGCGCGGTGGATTTTCGGGCAGGTTCAGGGGCTTCATGTTCGCGGTCATTCGCACGGGCGGCAAGCAGTATCGCGTTGCCGAAGGAGAGACCATCCGCGTCGAGCGGCTGGCCGGAGAGGCCGGCGACGGGCTCGTATTCGAGGATGTGCTGATGCTGGGCGGCGGCGATGGCGCCAGGGTCGGCGCGCCGCTCGTCGAGGGCGCCAGCGTCTCCGCCACGCTGGTGGAACAGGCGCGCGGCGCCAAGATCATCGTGTTCAAGAAACGCAGGCGCCAGAATTCGCGGCGCAAGAACGGCCACCGCCAGCATTATTCCCTGGTCCGCATCGACGGCATCGCGGACGGCACAGAGGCTTCCGGAGAGAACGATGGCGCATAAGAAGGCAGGCGGCAGCTCCCGCAACGGGCGCGACAGTCCGGGGCAGCGCCTCGGCGTCAAGAAATATGGCGGCGAGCTCGTCATTCCAGGCAATATCATCGTGCGCCAGCGCGGCACGCGGTTCCATCCGGGCGACAATGTGGGCCTCGGGCGCGACCACACGCTGTTCGCCACCGCGGAAGGCCGGGTGCAATTCCGCCGCCGCGCGGGCGGGCGCCAATACGTCTCGGTGATGCCCGAGGCGTGATGCTGCCGGGACAGCGGCGCCGATGCGCTTTCTGGACGAGGCGAAGGTCTATCTGAAGAGCGGCGACGGCGGCCCCGGCGCCATCGGCTTCCGGCGCGAGAAATACGTGCCCTTCGGCGGGCCGGATGGCGGCGATGGCGGGCGCGGCGGCGATGTGTTCGCGGAGTGCGTTCCGGACCTCAACACACTGATCGACTTCCGCTACCGCCAGCATTTCAAGGCGGAGCGCGGCGGCCATGGCGCCGGCGCGCGGCGCACCGGCCGCGACGGCGCAGGCGCGGTGCTCCCCGTGCCGCCCGGCACCCAGATTCTCGACGAGGACCGACGCCTGCTGCTCGCGGACCTCACGCGGCCCGGCGAGCGCGTGCTGCTCTGCCGGGGCGGCGCCGGCGGGCGCGGCAATGCCCGCTTCAAATCCTCGACCAACCGTGCGCCGCGCCGCGCCGAACCCGGCTGGCCGGGCGAGGAGCGCTGGGTCTGGCTGCGCCTCAAGCTGATCGCCGAGATCGGGCTTGTCGGCTTGCCCAATGCCGGCAAATCGACCCTGCTCGCCGCGGTCTCGCGCGCCCGGCCGAAGATCGCCGACTACCCGTTCACGACGCTCGCGCCGCAACTCGGCGTGGTCGGCGCGGACGACGACACCTTCACCATGGCCGACATTCCAGGGCTGATCGAGGGCGCGCACCAGGGCGCGGGGCTGGGCGACCGCTTTCTCGGCCATGTGGAGCGCTGCAGCGGACTCCTGCACCTGGTGGACGCGACCGGCGAGGACCCGCTCGCGGCGTGGCGGACCGTGCGTGGCGAACTGGAGGCCTATGGCGGCGGTCTCGCCGGCAAGCCGGAATTCCTCGCGCTCAACAAGTGCGACGCGGCGGACGGCGCGGCCGCGGCCGAACTGGCGGCGGCGCTGGAGCAGCGTTCCGGCCGGACCGTCTTCCGCATTTCGGGCGCGACGGGCGCCGGTCTCAAGCCCCTGTTGCGCCGCCTGTCCGAAGCGGCGAAGGCGGACAGGACGGCCGCCGTCCCGGCGAAGGAAACCGCATGGACGCCCTGAAACAGGCCCGGCGGATCGTCGTCAAGATCGGCTCGGCGCTGCTGGTGGACGACCGGCGCCGCCTGCGGCGCGCCTGGCTCGACGGGCTCGCCGACGACATAGCGGCGCTCCATGGCGCGGGGCAGGAGGTGCTGGCGGTGTCTTCCGGCGCCATCGCGCTCGGCCGCGGCGCGCTCGGGCTGACGCGCGGGCGGCTCAGGCTGGAGGAAAGCCAGGCAGCCGCGGCCATGGGCCAGATCGTTCTCGCCCAGGCCTGGCGGCAGGCGCTCGGCCGCCGCGACGTGCCGGCGGCGCAATTGCTGCTGACCCCCTCGGACACCGAGGACCGGCGAAGCTATCTGAACGCCCGCAGCACGGTGGCGACGCTGCTGCGCCACGGTGCGGTGCCGGTCATCAACGAGAACGATACGGTCACTACCGAGGAGATCCGTTTCGGCGACAATGACCGCCTGGCCGCCCGCGTGGCCCAGATGGCCGGCGCGGACCTGCTGGTGCTGCTCTCCGATATCGACGGGCTCTACACGGCCGACCCCGCGCACGACCCGGACGCGGCCCATATCGCCCATGTCGATGAGGTGACGGACGAGATCGAGGCGATGGCGGGGTTGACGAGTTCCGATTACGGCAAAGGCGGCATGAGGACCAAGCTGGCGGCGGCGCGCATCGCGCTCGGCGCCGGCGCGGCGATGGCAATTTGCGACGGCCGCGCCGACCGGCCGCTCAGCCGGCTTGCAAAGGGCGCGCGCGCGACCTGGTTCCGCCCGAGGGCCACCCCGCGCAAGGCTTACAAGGAGTGGATCCGGGGCTCGCTCGGCACGGCCGGGCGCCTGACCGTGGACGAAGGCGCGGCCGCTGCACTGAAGCGCGGCACGAGCCTGCTGCCGGCCGGCGTCACGGGCATCGAAGGCTCCTTCCGGCGCGGCGATGCGGTCGCGGTCGAGGACGAGGCAGGACGCGAACTGGCGCGCGGCCTCGTCGCCTACGACGCCGAGGAGGCGCGGCGCATCCTCGGCCTGAGAAGCGCGGACATCGAGGCGGTCCTCGGCTATCGTGGCCGCACCGAGATGATCCATCGCGACGATCTGGTGGTGACATGAGCGAAGACGCAATCGAAATTGTGGCCCGGCTCGGCCGAGAGGCACGGGCCGCCGCCGAGCGGCTGGCGGTGACGCCGGGACAGTTGAAGGACCGGGCGCTGCGCGCGGCGGCCGAAGCGGTGCGGGACAGTTGCCCGCGGCTTCTGGAAGCGAATGCGCGCGACATGGAGGCCGCGGCGCATCTGCGCGCCTCGCTTGCAGACCGTCTGCGGCTCGACGAGGCGCGGGTCGAGGCAATCGCAAAGGGGCTGGAGGACGTCGCCGCCCTGCCCGACCCGGTAGGCGCTGTCGCCGCCTCCTGGACGCGGCCGAACGGGCTGCGGTTCGAGCGCATCCGCACGCCGCTCGGCGTGGTCGGCATCATCTACGAGTCCCGGCCCAATGTGACCGCGGATGCGGGCGGGCTCTGCCTCAAGTCCGGCAATGCGGCGATCCTGCGCGGCGGGTCGGAAAGCTTTCATTCCAGCACGGCCATCGTCGAGGCCCTGCATGAGGGGCTGGCGGCGGCCGGCCTGCCGAAAAGCTGCATCCAGCTCGTGCCGGTGCGGGACCGCGCCGCCGTCGGTGCCATGCTGTCCATGCGCGGCGCGGTCGATGTCGTGGTGCCGCGCGGCGGCAAGGGACTGATCCAGCGCGTGCTGGACGAGGCGCGCGTGCCCGTGATCGGGCATCTGGAAGGGCTCTGCCATGTCTATGTGGACGGCGCGGCGGACCTGGAAAAGGCGCGGCGGGTTGCTGTCAACGCCAAGATGCGCCGCACCGGCGTCTGCGGCGCGGCGGAGACGATCCTGTTCGACCGCGCCGCCGTCGAAAGCCATATGCCGGCGATCCTGGACGACCTGATTGCAGCCGGTTGCGAAGTGCGCGGCGACACGGAAGTCTGCGCGGCCGAGGCCCGTGCGCAGCCCGCGGAGGAGGAGGACTGGAACACGGAATATCTGGACGCCGTGATCTCCGCCCGGGTGGTGGACGGCGTCGAGGGCGCGATCCGCCATATCCGGCGCTACGGCTCCCGGCACACCGACACGATCCTGACCGAGAACGACGCGGCAGCCGCGCATTTTCTCGCCCATGTCGACAGCGCCATCGTGCTGCACAACGCCTCCACGCAATTCGCGGATGGCGGCGAGTTCGGCTTCGGGGCCGAGATCGGCATCTCGACCGACAAGTTCCATGCGCGCGGGCCGGTCGGGGCCGAGCAGTTGACGAGCTACAAATATGTGGTGCGGGGCGACGGCGCGGTGAGGCCCTGAGCGGTGCATCCGGGGCGTGTCCGCGCCGCGCCGTCGGCGGCGCGCGTCCGCATTACGCCGGCGGCAGGGCGCATAGGGCTGCTCGGCGGTTCCTTCAATCCGGCCCATGCCGGCCACCGGCATATTTCCGTGGAAGCGCTGAAGCGCCTGCGTCTCGACCGGGTATGGTGGCTGGTCTCGCCGCAGAACCCGCTCAAGGCCGAGGCCGGAATGGCGCCGCTGGCGGAGCGCGAGATTGCCGCCGCCGCCGTCGCCGACCATCCGCGCATCGCTGTGTCCTCGCTCGAAACAGAGCTTGGCACCCGCTACACGATCGACACCGTGAAGGCGCTGAAACAGCGGTTCCCGGCGGCCGACTTCGTCTGGTTGATGGGGGCTGACAACCTCCTGCAAATGCCCCGCTGGCGGGACTGGCGGCAGCTGTTCCGCGAGGTGCCGATTGCCGTCTTCGCGCGTGCGCCCTATCATGCAAACACCGTTTCCGGTATGGCGGCGCTCCGGTTCTCCTGGGCGCGGCTGCGCCCGGAGCGGGCCGCGCTTCTGGCCGGCGGCGAGCCTCCGCTGTGGTGTTACCTGCCGGTCCGTCGCCACCCGGCCTCCGCGACGGCGATAAGGAGCCTCCGTTCGTCGATGCAGACATCCATCGCGACTGCGCCGCCCGGCAACCCCGACCCGATGGGGGCCGTGCGCGCGGTGCTGGACGAAATGAAGGCGCTCGACGTGGTGGAAATCGACATGCGCGGCAAGACGGCTGTCTGCGATGACATGATCGTCGCGTCCGGCAGTTCGCAGCGCCATGTCCAGGCCATCGCAGAAAAGCTGGTCGAGGCGCTGAAGCCGCTGCTGCCGGCCACGCCGCCGGTCGAGGGCGCCGCCCAGGGAGACTGGGTGCTCATAGACGGCGGCGATGTCATCGTCCACCTCTTCCGCCCCGAGGTCCGCGCCTTCTACCGGCTGGAGAAGATGTGGGGCTCGCCGCCGCAGGAAGGACCCTGAATGCGCCTTGCCGTGATTGCGGTCGGCCGGATGCGCGACGACCCGGCGGCGGCACTGTTCGAGCGTTACCGCAAGCGGCTGCGCGCCCCGCTCTCCCTCACGGAAGTCGAGGTTCCGGCCGGGCCGGCGCGCGCCCGGCGCGAGGGTGAACGCCTGCTCGCCGCCGTGCCGGCCGGCGCGGTCGTCGCGGCGCTGGACGAAGGCGGCGAGATGCTCTCGAGCGAGGGCCTGGCCGGGCGCCTGGGGCGCTGGCGGGACAGCGGGCGGCGGGATTGCGCCTTCCTGATCGGCGGCGCCGAGGGGCATGGCGAGAATGTCCTGGAGAAAGCGGATTTCTGCCTTTCGCTCGGGCGCATGACATGGCCCCATCTGCTGGTCCGCGCTATGCTGGCAGAGCAGCTCTATCGGGCGGAGACGATCCTCGCCGACCACCCCTACCACCGGGGCGCGCAGAGGCCGGCCTTTCGCGCCGGCGCCAGTTGAATAAGCTGCCGGACAGCGGGCGCCGCCCGCGCGCTTCGGATCGGCCGGAGACCCCTTCCGACCGGCCGGGAAAGGACAGGTAACCGCTATGGTCATTCGCTTTCTGGCCATGCTGGCGCTGGCGGCCTTCGCCGGTTCGGCCGCGGCGCAGGACGACGACAATTACGACCAGATCTCGCTGTTCGGCGCGGTGCTGGAGCGCATCCGCGCGGACCATGTGGCGGAGCCGGAAGTCGAGGCGCTGATCGAGGCGGCCATCAACGGCATGCTCTCCTCCCTGGACCCCCATTCGGCCTATCTGTCGCCGCGCAGCTTCAAGGAAATGCAGGTGCAGTCGAAAGGCGAGTTCGGCGGGCTCGGCATTGAGGTCACGATGGAAAACGGCGTGGTCAAGGTCGTGTCTCCCATCGACGACACGCCCGCCTTCCGCGCCGGCCTCAAGCCGGGAGACCTGATTACCCATATCGACAGCGAGAGGGTGCTGGGCCTTACTCTGAGCCAGGCCGTGGACAGGATGCGCGGGCCGGTCGATGCACCGATTACCGTCACCGTCAGGCGCGAAGGCGAAGCGCCCTTCGACGTCACCATCGTGCGGGCGGTCATCCGCATCCAGTCGGTCCGCCGCCGCGCCGAGGGCGATGTCGGCTATATCCGCGTCACATCCTTCAACGGCAATACGCTGAGCGGGATCAAAAACGCCGTTTCGCGCCTCAAGGAGGAGGTCGGCGACGGGCTGAAAGGCTATGTGATCGATCTGCGCAACAATCCGGGCGGGCTTCTGGATCAGGCGATTTCGGTCTCCGATGCCTTTCTGGAGCAGGGCGAGATCGTCTCCACGCGCGGCCGGGACGAGGATTCGGCGCAGCGCTTCAACGCCAAGCCGGGCGACATTGCCGGCGGCCTGCCGCTGGTGGTGCTCATCAATGAGGGTTCGGCCTCGGCGGCCGAGATCGTGGCCGGCGCGCTCCGGGACCACCGCCGCGCGATCGTGATGGGCACGGGCTCGTTCGGCAAGGGCTCGGTGCAGTCCATGATCCCGATTGCAGGACACGGCGCGCTCAAGCTCACCACGGCGCGCTACTACACACCGTCCGGGGAGTCGATACAGGGCAAGGGCATCGTGCCCGACATCGAGGTCAGGCAGGCAGTGCTGTCCCCGGTGGAGGAACGGCGCCGGGTGCGCGAGGCGGACCTGCCCGGCACGCTTGACAAGGTCGAGACGCCCGAGGCCGAAGACGGGAAGGCGGCGTCCGAGCCGTCCGACTACCAATTGGCGCGCGCGCTGGACCTCCTGCGGGCGCTGTCCTTCTACAACGCCGGCGCTTCCCACTAACCGGGCATTTGGGGGCACCGGAGCGGTGAGCGTTCATCCGCCTGCGGGCTACCGGGCCAATGTCGGCATCGTGCTGGTGAACGCCGCCGGCGAGATATTCGTCGGCCGGCGGCGCGACACGCAAGACGCCTGGCAGATGCCCCAGGGCGGGATCGACAGGGGCGAGACGGTCCGCGCCGCGGCCGCGCGCGAACTCGCCGAAGAGACCGGGACGGACAAGGCGGAGGCGTTGGCGGAAACCCCCGGCTGGCTGACCTACGAACTGCCGGCGAACCTGGCCCGGCGCCTCTGGGGCGGGCGCTACAGGGGGCAGGCCCAGAAATGGGTGTTGATGCGCTTCACCGGGACCGACGGAGATATCGACCTCTTCCGGCACAAGCCGCCCGAATTCGACGCCTGGCGGTGGGTTCAGGCCCCGGATTTGCTGGCGAGCATCGTTGCCTTCAAGCGCCCCGTCTATGAACGGGTGCTCGCCGCCTTCGCCGAAGACCTGGAGCGCATGCGCAAGCCGGAGCCCTGATACCAGCGGTCGTTGATCGGAACCGATGGCGCGGGCCTTCCTGCCGCAGCCCCGGTCCTTTGTCCTCATCGTGAGCCTGTCGAGGGGAGCCTGTCCTGAGCTTGCCGAAGGGGACGGCGGCACCACCGGCGGGACCGTCCTTCGATACGCGCCTGCTGATACCAGCGGCACCGGGTTGAGACTCACGGGCAAATGCCGCCCGGTTTGCCCTTCTTGGGTCGATCCGCCTGGCGTCCTCGCCTCTCCTCATCCTGAGTAGCGCCCGCCTGCGGGCGCGCATCGAAGGATCGTCCCACCGGTGGAACCGCGTCCCTCGATACGCGGCTGGCGCCGCTACTCGGGATGAGGACAAAGGACCAAGGCTACGGCAGGGAGGCCCGGGTCAGTAGCTCTTCGGCAGGTCGAGCTCCTTCTCGGCGATAAAGGAGAGAGCAAGCTGCCAGCTTACGGGCGCGATCCGGGCGACCCAGATTTCCCGGAGCCAGCGCTCCACATGGTATTCCTTGGCGTAGCCCATGCCGCCATGGGTGAGGATGGCGCGCTCGCAGGCCTCGTGGCCCACTTCCGCCGCCAGATATTTCGCCGCGTTGGCCTGCGGTCCGCAGGCTTCGCCCTCGTCATACATCCAGGCGGCTTTGTAAACGAGCAGTTCGGCCGCCTCGAGCTTGGCCCAGCTTTCCGCCAGCGGATGCTGGATTGACTGGTTCTGCCCGATGGGGCGGTTGAACACCCGGCGCTCGCGCGCATAGTCCGCCGCCCGCTGCAAGGCGCAGCGCCCGATCCCGACCGCCTCCGCGGCCACGAGGATGCGCTCGGGATTGAGGCCGTCCAGAAGGTAATAGAAGCCCTTGCCTTCCTCGCCGATGCGATCCTCCGCCGGCACCGGCAGGCCGTCGAAAAACACCGAGTTCGAATCGACCGCCGACCGGCCCATCTTCGGGATCTCGGTCGGCGTGACATAGCGGCGGTCGAAATCGGTATAGAAGAGCGTCAGCCCATCAAAGGCGCGCCGGCATTGCTCGCTGGGCGTCGTGCGGGCGATCAGCAGCATCTTGTCGGCCACCTGCGCCGTCGAAGTCCACAGCTTCTGCCCGTGGACGACATAGCCGCCTTTGCCGTCCGGCTCGGCCCGCGTTTTGAGGCTGGAGGTGTTGAGGCCGGAGTCCGGCTCGGTGACGGCGAAACAGGCCTTCTTCTCGCCCGCAATCAGCTCCGGCAGCATGCGCTGGCGCTGCTCGTCCGTGCCGTGCTTGACGATGGGATGGGGGCCGAAAATGTTGAGATGGATCGCGGAGCAGCCGCTCATGCCTGCGCCGGACTGGGCCACTGCCTGCATCAGCACCGCCGCCTCGACAATGCCGAGGCCCGAACCGCCGAACTCCTCCGGCATGGCGATGCCGAGCCATCCGCCCTCGGCCATGGCCCGGTGGAAGTCCTGCGGAAACTCGCCCTCGGCGTCGCGTTCGCGCCAGTAGTCGAGATCGAATCCGGCGCAGAGGCGCTCCACCGCCTCGCGCATCTGCTCGTGCTGTTCGCTCCATCCGAATTGCATGGCACCGCCCTCTCCGCCTCTCGCAACGGAGGCTGCTATACCCACTCCGCTCGAATGCGGCAATGACAGCGCCGGCCTGGCAGCTATCGCCAAACCCGTCCCGGCGGTGCTAAACAGCCGCCCGCATTCGTTCCGTTCCCAGAGTCCCGATCCCATGGTCCTCAGAACCCTGTTCGCACTCGTTCTTGCCGCAGCCGCGCTGCCGGCCAACGCCCAGGTTGTCCAGGGCGAGAAATCGGGCGACTGGACGAAAGGCTGCCTTCAGGCGCCCGAGAACAGGCCGAACGCGGCGGAGCAGTGCTTTATCTTCCAGCGGCTGTTCCCGGAGGGCTCCGAGCAGGCTGCAGCCACGGTCGCGGTCGGGCGGCCCGGGCCCGGCAGACCTATTCTCGCATCGCTGACAGTGCCGCTCGGAGTCAATCTGCCCGCCGGCGTGACGGTCTGGGTGGAAGGCGACGAGAAGGCTGTCCGGCGGCCGCCGCTTCTGTTTTGCGTCAGGGCCGGCTGCGAGGCGAACATGCGCATGGACGAGGTGATGACGACCGCGTTCAAGCAGCATCTGACCGCCGTGCTGTCCTTCACCATGGTGGACGGAAGGCAGGTGGCCCTCCCGATCTCTCTGCGCGGCTTCACGCACGCGCTCACCTTCCTGGAGTGAAGCCCGCCGGCATCCTGCCGTCGCAGCTTCTGCGGGAAGCTGTCAAGGCCGGCGCGCTGGCCGCCTCCGCTCCCGTCGAGGAAGACCAGATACAGCCGGCGAGCCTCGACCTCCGGCTCGGCCGGCGCGCCTGGCGGGTCCGGGCGAGCTTCCTGCCGGGGCCGGACGGCGGCGTCGCGGAACGCATCGAGCGCCACGCCATGCACGAGATCGACCTGGCGCCGGGCGCGGTGCTGGAGCGCGGCTGCGTCTATATCGCCGAACTCATGGAGCGGACTGCGCTTGATGCCGATACGGCCGCTATCGCCAACCCGAAAAGTTCGACCGGGCGCCTCGATGTGTTCGCGCGCCTGATCGCCGACCGGGTGCCCGAATTCGACCGCCTGCCCGCCGGCTACGCGGGGCGGCTCTATGTCGAGCTCGCGCCGCGCACCTTCTCCATTCTTGTGCGGGAAGGCGCGCGCCTGGTGCAGCTCCGGCTGAGGCGGGGGAACCGGGCCGGCGATGACCCGGCGCTGCGCGACCTGCATGCGCGCGACGCGCTGGTGGACCGCGAGGCCGTTATCGACGACGGCCTCGTGCTTACGGTGGATACCCAGGGCGCGGGCGGTGTCATCGCCTGGAAGGCGCGCGCCCATGCCGGCCTCGTCGATGTGGAGCGCCTCGGCCATTACGACCCGGACGAGTTCTGGGAGCCCGTCGCCGCCCGGCCAGGACGCGGCATCGTGCTCAATCCGGACGACTTCTACATTCTCGCCTCCAAGGAAACGGTGGCGATCCCGCCCGACCACGCGGCCGAGATGCGCCCCTACGACACCCGCGTCGGCGAGTTCCGGGTCCACTATGCCGGCTTCTTCGACCCGGGTTTCGGCTACGGCGCCGGCAGCCGGGCGGTGCTGGAAGTGCGCGCCCATGATGTGCCCTTCGTCGTGGAGGACGGCCAGCCGGTCGGGCGGTTGATCTACGAGCCTATGCTGGCAGCCCCGGACAAGATTTACGGTGGCGGCATCGGCTCCACCTACCAGGCGCAGGGCCTGCGCCTCGGCAAGCAGTTCCGCGAGCCGCGAGGGATCGGATAGGGTCTGGAAAAATCCGCCGGTCGGCGCGACACTCGGGCGGACTCGGGAACGGGCGGGAGGCGATGGCGATGAGCGAACGGACGATTTTTCCGGTGACGGCCGAGGCCGCCGGCGCCGCGCATGTGAATGCGGCGGCCTATGAGGCGATGTACCGCCGGTCGTTGGAGGACCCGGAAGGCTTCTGGGCGGAGCAGGCCCGGAGGCTCGACTGGATCAGGCCGTTCACCAGGGTGAAGAATGTGTCCTGGGCGAAGGACGACCTGCATATCCGCTGGTTCGAGGACGGCGCGCTCAACGCCTCCGTCAATTGCCTGGACCGCCATCTCGCCGGGCGCGGGGAGCAGACGGCGATCATCTGGGAAGGCGACGATCCGGCGCTGTCCGAGCACATCACCTATCGCGACCTGCATGAGCGGGTGTGCAAATTCGCCAATGTGCTGAAAGCGCGGGGCGTGAAGCGGGGCGACAGGGTGACGATCTACCTGCCCATGATCCCCGAAATCGCCGTCGCGGTGTTCGCCTGCGCGCGCATTGGCGCGATCCACTCCGTCGTCTTCGGCGGCTTCTCGCCGGACGCGCTTGCCGGGCGCATCACCGACTGCGCTTCGACGGTGGTCGTCACCGCAGATGAGGGCCTGCGCGGCGGGCGCACAGTGCCGCTCAAGGCCAATACCGACGCCGCGCTCGCCTCCTGCCCGGACTGCACCACCTGCATCGTGGTGCGCCGCACCGGCGGCGAGATCGGCTGGGTGGACGGACGCGACCATTGGTACGAGGAGGAGATGGCGGGCGCGTCGGCCGACTGCCCGCCGGAGGAGATGGGCGCCGAGGACCCGCTCTTCATCCTCTACACTTCGGGCTCGACGGGGCAGCCGAAAGGCGTGCTGCACACCACCGGCGGCTATCTCACCTTCGCCTCCATGACGCACCGGCTCACTTTCGACTACCGCGACGGCGAGGTGTTCTGGTGTACCGCCGATGTCGGCTGGGTGACGGGCCACAGCTATATTCTCTACGGCCCGCTCGCCAACGGCGCGGTCACGCTGATGTTCGAGGGCGTGCCGAACTATCCGGACAGCTCGCGCTTCTGGCAGGTGTGCGACAAGCATAATGTCTCGATCTTCTACACCGCGCCGACCGCCATCCGCGCGCTGATGCGCGAGGGCGACGCCCCCGTCAAGGCGACCTCGCGCAAGAGCCTGCGCATTCTCGGCACGGTCGGCGAGCCGATCAATCCGGAGGCCTGGCTCTGGTATTACGACGTGGTGGGCGACGGGCGCTGCCCCATTATGGACACTTGGTGGCAGACCGAGACCGGCGGCCACCTGATTACCCCGCTGCCGGGCGCCACCGACCTCAAGCCCGGCTCCGCCACGAAGCCGTTCTTCGGCGTCAGGCCCGCGCTCGTCGACAATGAAGGCGCGCTGCTGGAGGGCGCCGCCTCCGGCAATCTCGTGATCCTCGACAGCTGGCCCGGCCAGATGCGCACGGTCTATGGCGACCACCAGCGCTTCATCGACACCTATTTCTCCACCTATGAGGGCATGTATTTCACCGGCGACGGCGCGATCCGGGACGAGGACGGCTATTACTGGATCACCGGGCGGGTGGACGATGTCATCAATGTCTCGGGCCATCGCATGGGCACGGCCGAGGTGGAGAGCGCGCTTGTGGCGCATGAGAAGGTCGCCGAAGCCGCCGTGGTCGGCTATCCGCACGACATCAAGGGCCAGGGCATCTACGCCTATGTGACGCTCATCCTCGGCGAGGACCCGTCCGACGACCTCAATGCCGAACTTGTGCGCTGGGTAAGGTCGGAAATCGGCCCGATCGCCACGCCGGACCTGATCCAGTGGGCGCCGGGACTGCCCAAGACGCGCTCCGGCAAGATCATGCGGCGCATATTGCGCAAGATCGCCGAGGACGATTTCGGCAATCTGGGCGATACCTCGACGCTCGCGGAGCCCGCCGTGGTGGACGACCTGATCGAGAACCGCCGCAACCGCCGCGACTGACCGGCGACGGGGAGATTGCGCCTCATGCTTCGGGACCGCTACGGCCTCGCCCTCTCGACGAATGCGGCCGCGGCGCGCGACGCCTATGTCGAGGCGATGGATCTGTTCCTCGCCGCCAATGCCGGCGCCGAGGAGGGTTTTGCGCGCGCCGCCCGGGAAGACCCGTCCTTCGCGCTCGCCCATGCCGGCCGGGCGCGGGCGCTGCAGATGCGAGGGCGCGGGCGCGAGGCGGCGGCGGCGATGGCGGAGGCACGCGCCGCCGCCAACGGATGCTTGGACAGGGAGGCCGGCCACCTGGACGCGCTCGGCCTCCTGATCGCCGGGGACGGCGCGGGGGCCTATGCCGCCATCCTCGCCCATCTCCAGGAGTGGCCGCTGGATGCGATGATCGCCCAGCCCTGTTGCGGCGTGTTCGGGCTCATCGGCTTCAGCGGCCGCGCCGGGCGCGAGGCGGAGCAACTGGCCTTTACCGACCGGCTGGCCCCGCATTACGGCGATGACTGGTGGTTCCTCGCCCAGCACGGCTTTTCGCAGGTCGAAGCCGGGCAGGTGGCGCAGGCCGAGCGCCTGCTGGAGCGCGCGCTCGCCGGCAATCCCCGCAACGCCAATGCCGCGCATATCCGCGCCCATGTCCATTACGAGGCCGGCGAGCGCGAGGAGGGCCTTGCGCGGCTGGACGCCTGGCGGCGGGACTACGACCGCGAGGCGCAGCTTTCCTGCCATATCGCCTGGCATGTGGCGATCTGGAGGGCCGAGGCCTGCGAAATGGACGAGGCCTGGCGGGTGTTCGAGGCCGATGTCGCGCCGGGCGGCGCCTGGGGGCCGCCGATCAATGTGCTGACCGACAGCGCCGCCTTTGTGCTGCGCGCGGCGCTTGCCGGCGCTGCCGTTCCGGACGGCGTGTGGGAGCGGCTGAGCGACTATGCCGCCGAGTTCTTCCCTGATCCCGGCATCGCCTTCGCGGATATCCACGCGGCGCTGGCGCACGCCATGGCCGGGCGGGGCGACAGGCTGGCGCGCATAGCGGAGGCTGCCGCCGGGCCGGCGGGCGACATGGTGTCGGGCCTGGCGGACGCGCTCGGCGCCTATGGGCGGGGCGACTGGGATGACGCGATTGCGCTGCTCGCGCCCTGGATGGCGACGCATGAGCGCGTCGGCGGCAGCCGCGCCCAGCGCGACCTGCTTGAATTCGCGCTGCTCGGCGCGCTCCTGCGCAGCGGACGGACAGAAGAGGCCCGCCGTCTTCTCATCCTCCGCCGCCCCGTCCACGCCCCCGCCCCGCCGCTGGCCGGCCTCGGCGCGGCGGCGTAATACCAGCGGTCGTTGATCGGAACCGATGGCGCGGCACCTCCCTGTCATAGCCCCGGTCCTTTGTCTTCATCCCGAGTAGCGGCGCCAGCCGCGTATCGAGAGCCTGTCCTGAGCTTGCCGAAGGGGACGGCGGTTCCGCCGGCAGGACGGTCCTTCGATACGCGCCCGCTGGCGCGGTCGCTACTCAGGATGAGGAGAAGGCGGGGGTGCCGGGCGGCATTTGCCCGTGAGTTTCAACCCGGAGCCGCTGGTATAACCCTTCGAGTTACAGGGCGCCGCCGCTCTGTCATTCCCGGCGCGTGCGGCTACGGCATTCGGTCAACGCCCGGTCCAGAATGTCCATGGCGGTGTCGATCTGGGCGCGGGTCACGGTCAGCGGCGGCGCGATGCGGAAGATATGTGCGCTCGCCTGCCGGGCGATATTGAGGCTCGCGCCGAGTTCGATGCAGCGGCGGCCGACCCGATGGCCCAGATCGTGGGCGGGCTTCTTGCCATGACGGTCCTCCACCAGCTCCACGCCGAGCAACAGGCCCCGGCCGCGCACGTCGCCGATGCATTCGTGGCGCTGCTGGAGGTCGAGCAGGATGCCTTTCATATAGGTCCCGAGTTCGCGGGCGCGTTCCTCCAGCCGGTCGCGGACCAGAATCTCGACGACCTTGGCGCCGACCGCCGCCGGCAGCGGGTCGGCGGTATGGGTAGTGTAGAAGAGGAAATCGTTTTCGTAGCAGGCCTCTTCGATCTCGGCCGAGGCAATCGCGGCGGAAAGCGGCAGGCCCGCGCCCAGGGTCTTGGAGAGCGTCAGGATGTCGGGAACGACGCCCTCATGCTCGAAGGCGAAGCGGGTGCCGGTGCGCCCGAGGCCGGTCTGCGCCTCGTCGCAGATCAACAGCATGCCGCGCGCCCGGCAGCGTTCGGCGAGTGCGGCCAGATAGCCGTCAGGCAGTTCGATGACGCCGCCCGAACTCAGGATCGGCTCCAGGATCATGGCGGCGAGGCTGCCGGTCGTCTGCCGGTCCACCATCTCGAAGCCCCAGTCGAGCTCGGCGCGCCAGTCATAGCTGCCGTTGGAGGCGAAGGGCGAGCGGTAGGCATGCGGAGTCGGCAGCGCCAGCACGCCCGGAATCGCCGGCCCGTAACCGCGCCGCGCGCCGTTGAAGGTCGCCGAGCCCGCCCCGCCCGTGATCCCGTGCCAGGACCGGTCGAAGGCGAGGATCTCGTAGCGGCCGGTCGCCAGCTTAGCCATTTTGAGCGCCGCTTCGTTGGATTCGCCGCCCGTGCTGAGCGGCAGCACTTTGGACAGCGAATCCGGCAACAGGGCGGCCAGCGCATTGGAGAGCCCGATGACCGGGTCGGAAAGAAAGCTGCTGTGGAGATGGTCGAGTTGCTCGATCCCGTCCCTGACCGCCGCGACGATTTCGGGATGCGCATGGCCGAGAATGGCGCTCATCTGCCCGGAGGTGAAATCGAGGATCTCGCGCCCGTCGCGGTCGCGGATCGCGGCCCCGCCGGCGCCGGCGATGATCGTGTCCGAGAACTCATGCGTATAGCGGAATATATGGCGGGTTTCGGGCAGGGGCATGGCACGCGCCTCCGGTCGTTGAATGCAGACTACCGCTCCGGCTCGACACGGGCGATGCGCAGCACATTGGTGGCGCCCGGCGTGCCGAAGGGAACGCCCGCCGTGATGACCACGGTGTCGCCGGGTCTGGCGGCGTCCTCCAGCGCGGCGGCGGCGATCGCCTTGCGCACCATTTCGTCGAAATCGCGCACATCGGCCGTATGCACGCTGTGGACGCCGCAGGTCAGCGAGAGACGCCGCGCCGTCTCAAGATCGGAGGTGATGCCCAGGATGGGCTGCGACGGCCGCTCGCGGGCGGCGCGCAGCGTCGTCGAGCCCGAAGTCGTGTAGGTGACGATGGCGGCGGCGCCGATTGTGTCCGCCACCTGATGCGCGGCGGCCGAAATCGCGTCCGCCGAGGTCGCCAGCGGCCGGCGCCGGTCGGCGTCCGCAATGCGCCGGTGCGACGGATCGTCTTCCACCCGCGCGATCACCCGGTCCATGATCTCGACCGCCGCAGTCGGATGGGCGCCGGCGGCGGTTTCCGCCGAGAGCATGACCGCATCGGCGCCGTCATAGACCGCCGTCGCCACATCGGACACTTCGGCGCGCGTGGGCGCCGGCGCATGCACCATGGATTCCAGCATCTGCGTGGCCACGATCACCGGCTTGCCGGCGTCGCGGCAGGTGCGCACGATGGTCTTCTGCGCGACCGGCACCTCCTCCGGCGGCATTTCGACGCCGAGGTCGCCGCGGGCCACCATCACGGCGTCGGCGGCGGAGACGATGTCCTCGATGCAGTCGAGGGCGGCGGGTTTCTCGACCTTGACCAGCACATGCGCGCGGGCGCCGATCAGCCGGCGCGCTTCGGCCACATCCTCCGGGCGCTGGACGAAGGAGAGCGCGATCCATTCGACGCCGAGCCCGAGCGCGAATCGGAGATCCGCGCGGTCCTTTTCCGTCAGCGGCGAGATCGGCAGCACGACCCCCGGCAGGTTGATGCCCTTGCGGTCGCTGAGGCGCCCGCCGTCGACCACCTGCGTCTCCAGCGCCGTGTCGGATTTCGAGAGCACCGTCAGCCGGAGCCGCCCGTCGTCGAGCAGCATGTCGTCGCCGGGCCGGACGGCGGAGAAGATTTCCGGATGCGGCACGGAGGCGCGGGCGGCGGTGCCGGGACGCTCCGAACGGTCCAGCATGAAGCGCCGGCCCGACTCCAACTCGACGCCTCCGCCCTCGAAAGCGCCGACCCGGAGCTTCGGGCCCTGCATGTCGGCCATGACGCCTATGGGCCGGACCGCATGGCGCTCCAGCTCCCGCAGGATGCGGTGCCGCCTGGCATGGTCCTCGGGCTGGCCGTGGCTGAAATTGAGGCGGAAGACATCGACGCCCGCCTCGAACAGCTCTTCTATCGCCTCCGCGCTCGAGGTCGCTGGCCCCAGCGTCGCAACGATCTTGGCCCTCCGCTTGCGCCGCATCGCATCCCTTCCCTAAGCCTCGACCAGAATAGCCCGGAAATCGTTGACATTGGTTCGTGTCGGCCCTGTGACGACCAGGTCGCCCAGCGCGGCGAACACGGCGTAGGCGTCATTCTCCCGCAGGCGCGCGGCGGGGTCGAGGCCGAGCGCCCGCGCCCGCGCAAGGCTGTCCGGGCGGAGCAGTGCGCCGGCGCAGCCGCTCATGCCGTCGATCCCGTCCGTATCGCAGGCGATGGCGTGGATGCCGGGCGCGCCGTCCAGCGCCAGCGCAAGGCCCAGCAGGAATTCCAGATTGCGCCCGCCTTTGCCCTGGCCACGCACCGTCACGGTCGTCTCGCCGCCCGAGAGCAGCAGGCAGGGCGGCGGGAACGGGGCCCCGAAGGCGCGGGCATGGAGCGCGATGCCGGCCATGACCTTGCCCGCCTCGCGCGCCTCGCCCTCGATCCGGTCCGAAAGCAGCCAGGCGGGTGGCCCGTCCGGCCCACCCGGCGCAGCGTCGAGCAGGCACTCCCTGGGCGTGGCGATCAGGCGGAATTCGGACCGCTCGAGCCGTTTCGGCGTTTCCTCGAGGCCGGTAACCGGGTCGATCCCATAGGCGGCGAGCACGCGCTCCGCATCGGCGAGCGTCGTCGGGTCGGGCGCGGTCGGGCCGGATGCAATGACCGCAGGGTCGTCGCCCGGCACGTCGGAGATGGCGAGCGTCACGGTCCGGGCCGGAAAGGCCGCCGCCGCAAGCCGCCCGCCCTTTACCGCCGACATATGCTTGCGCACGGCGTTGATCTCGTGGATCGACGCGCCCGACGCGAGCAGCCGGGCGGTCACGGCCTGCTTGGTCTCGAAGGAAATGCCCGGCAGCGGCAGGGCCAGCAGCGCCGAGCCGCCGCCGGAGGCCAGGAAGATAAAGAGGTCGTCCGGTCCGAGCCCCTGCGCCGCCTCCAGGATCCGGCGCGCGGCGTCGCGCCCGGCGGCGTCGGGCATGGGGTGCCCCGCCTCGATCACTTCGATCCGTGCGCAAGGGGCGCCGTGGCCGTAGCGGGTGACAGCGATGCCCTCCAGCGGACCCGGCCAGGCTGCCTCGAACGCGGCCGCCATCGATCCCGCCGCCTTGCCCGCCGCCGCCACGAAGACGCGCCCGGCCGGCGGCTCCGGCAGATGCCGGGCGAGCGACAGCGCCGGGTCGGCGCGGGCGACGGCGCGCTCGAAAGCCCGGCGGAGGATCGATTCCGGCTGCATGATGAGCTAGTTTACGCGCGACCCTCTTCCTTGGCGATTGAGTAGCGGGACCGATGACCGACAAAACCACGACCGAACTGGAAGCCGCCGCCTTCCGCACCCTGGTGCAGCATCTGCGCGACAACCCGGATGTCCAGAATATCGACCTGATGAATCTCGCCGGCTTCTGCCGCAACTGCCTCTCGAAATGGTACCGGGCGGCGGCGGAGGAGCGCGGCCTGGATATGGACTACGAGGCTGCGCGCGAGATCGTCTACGGCATGCCCTATGCAGACTACAAGGCGAAGCACCAGAAGGAGGCAACGCCGGAACAGATGGCCGCCTTCCGGTCCAAGGCGCACTGAGCCGTGCAGGACACAGGCGGCGGGGCGCCGGAAAGCGACGCCGGCGGGGTGACCGCCGGGCAGTTGCGCGCCTTCGTTGAGCGCGTCGAGCGGCTGGAGGACGAGAAGGCGGCGCTCATGGCCGATATCCGCGAGATCTATGCGGAGGCGAAGGCGCATGGCTTCGATGTGAAGACCATGCGCCAGATCGTGCGGCTGCGGAAGATGGACAGCGCCGACCGCGCCGAGCAGGAGGCGCTGCTGGACCTCTACAAGAGCGCGCTCGGCATGGCGCCGGGCTGACCCGGATTTCCGGCGGCGCGCGGGCAAAGCAGGGAGGATGCGATGTCGAGAATAGCGATCACCGACGCTGAAGTGTGGGACGGCGAGACGGACGCGCCGTTCCCTGCGACGGTAGTGGTGGAGGGCAACCGCATTGCCGTCGTTGCGCCGGCCGGCGAACCGGTCGCCGACCTGCCGGACGAGCGGATCGACGGCGCCGGCATGACGCTGATGCCCGGCATGGTGGAAGGCCACTGCCACCCGAGCTTCACCGGCATCATGGCGCCGCCGGACCTGGGCCGGATCGGCCCGGAGCGGCATATGCTGCTGACGGCGCAGAACCTGCGCCTGCTTCTGGAGCACGGCTTCACCTCGATTTTCGAGGCGGCCTCGGCCAAACCTCTGCTGGGCGTCAATGCCCGCGACGCCATCGCCGAGGGGATGCTGGCCGGCCCCCGCATGCGCGCGGGCTCACCCGAGATCACGACCACGGCCGGGCTTGGCGACGAGCGCCAGCGCCACCTCCACCAGGAGAGCTTCGGCCTTGTCGCCGACGGGCCGGAGGAAATGCGCAAGGTGGCGCGCGAATGCGTGCGCGACGGCGTGGACCAGCTCAAGATCAACCTCTCGGGCGACGATTTCGTGCCGTTCGCCGGGGGCGAGGTCACGCCGACCAATGATGACGAAGTGGCAGCGCTGGTCGGGGTCGCGCGAGATTTCGGCAAGATGGTGGCCTGCCACGCCCGTTCGTCCAAGAGCGTGATGATGGCGGTGAGGCACGGCATCGAGTGCATCTACCACTGCGACTATGCGGATGAGGAAGCGCTCGATGCGCTGGAGAGCGTCAGGGACACGGCCTTTGTCGGCCCGGCTTTCGGGCTCGTGCATAACTCGACCCGGGAAGGCGAGAAATACGGGCTGGACCGCCAGACCGTGGAGTCCCTCGGCCTTTTCCGGATGTTCGACCTGACATGCGAGACCTATCACGAGCTGCGCAAGCGCGGCGTGCGGGTGGTGGTCGGCGGCGATTACGGCTTCGCCATGACGCCGATGGGTCAGAACGCGCGGGATATCGAGCATTTCGTGCGCTGGTTCGGCTATTCGCCTGCGGAGGCGCTGCGCTGCGCCACGGTCGTCGGCGCGGATCTCATGGGCTTCGCAGGCGAACTCGGCAAGGTGAAGGAGGGCTATCTTGCCGACCTGCTGCTGGTGCGTGGCGACCCGTTGAAGGATGTCTCGCTGGTGCAGGACCGGGACAATCTCGCGATGATCATGAAGGACGGCGCGCTCTGCAAGGACCCGCGCCTCGGGACCGCGCCGATGGACGACTACCTGGTCCAGGCCGCCGAATAGGAGGACCTGCCCATGACCGCGATTACCCCGCTCGATGCCGCCTTCGGCGCGGAAATCCGCGGCGTCGATCTCGCCGCCGGGGCCGATGAGGCGCTCATGCGGCTGCTGACGGGCGCGCTCTACGACCACCGCGTCATCGTCATCCGGGACCAGAGGCTCGACGAGGAGAGTTATCTCCGTTTCGGCCGGCAATGGGGCGAGCCGATCCCGCATGTACTCGACCATATGCGGATGCCGGGCTATCCGGAGCTGTTGACGGTCGGCAATACCGAGAAGCGCGACGAGGACCCGAAGATCCGCAACGGCGCGGCGCTCTGGCATACCGACCAGTCCTACGAGAAGGTGCCTGCAAGCGCGACCATGCTCTACTCGCTCATCGCGCCCGAGGCGGGCGGTGAGACGCAGTTCTGCGACATGGCCGCGGCTTACGACAATCTCGACGACGGCGCGAAGCGGCGCATCGGCAGCCTCCGGGTCGCGCACAAATACGGGCGCGGCAAGCGGCGCAAGGACGAGCCGCCGGCGAACCCGATCGCCAATGACGAACAGGACAACCGCGTGCCGCCGGTCTGGCACCCGCTGGTCATGCCCCACCCGGTGACGGGCCGCAAGGCGCTCTATGCGCTCGGCCACGGCGCCTACGCCATTGAGGGCATGGCGGATGAGAACGCGGAAGCGCTGCTGGACGAACTCAAGGACCACGCGCTGGAGGAGCGGCATATCTACCGCCACAAATACGCTGTCGGCGACCTCGTGGTGTGGGACACGTTGCAGACCATGCATGCGGCGACCCCGATCGGCGTCGCGACGGGCAGGGCGGATTCACGCCTCCTCTGGCGCATCAGCGTGCGCGGCCGCCCCGCCATCCACGCGGAAGCGGCCTGAGCGGCAGCGGCGGAGCTTTTTTCCTCGAAGGCGGGTGCCTCTGCGGCGCGGTGCGCCGGGGACCCCTCGGCATGTCGTGTCGCGGTAGGGACGCCGGTTACCCGGCCCTGTGTCCGGCGCGTGCGGTCGCGTCGCGGATTCCCCTTGGTCGGGGCCCTTCCCTCCACAGGCTCCGCAGAGGCGACCGCCCCCTTGTTCGCCCGCTTCTGCGGTATTATGGCCCCGTCCGACTTCTTCACTCCGTTCATCTCAGGCTTCGGATACCTTCCTTCCCCTCGCGGCCTCGTCACGACTGACAGGGCAAAGTGAAGACCTCCCAGGTCCCGGCGGGGGGCTTGCATACGTGCCTGGGCTCTCAGACGCCGCGGAGCTCATCCGCTCCTCGCCATGTAACGGCGCGGGTGATGTCGCCTTCGACGCATTCCACCGTCTCGGCGCTCCGGATGACAAGTTTTCGGCGCTCAATAACCCCGCCCGCATGCGCCGCTACCGACGCTTCGTCACCGGCCTCACGACCGATAACGCACGGCTCGAGGTGAAATGCGGTCGGCCACTCCTTCGTTCCGCAGGACTTTCACCCGCTACCCCCACACCTAATGATGACGTTTCATGACATGTTCCAGGAACCTGTCCATCTATGTTCCCACCGGCGCGAACGCGGCCCAGAGCGGTGGGGCGCCGGGGTGGTGGAAGTCGATCCAGGCGCCGAGTCCCTCCGCCGGCGGGACCAGCAAGCGGCCCGGGCGCTCATGGCAGGCGGCGCCGGCTTGCGCGAGCGCGGCGCGGGTGCGGTCGAGATCGGCGCTTTCGATGCCGAGGGCGGCGCCGAAGGGCGGCGGCGGGTGCGTTGCGTCCGGCAACAGCGCGCCGAGCGCATCCGGGCCGGCGAGCGCGATGCGGCCCCTCTCCAGCGCGATCTCGAATACCGGTCCCTGCCTGCGCGCCGGCCGGCCGGCGAAGCGCGCATAGCGCCCGGCGGCCTCTTCCGGGTCGGCGGTGATTTGCAGGAAGCCGGTGAGCGCACGCGCGGCATTGGTGTGGCGGTCCATGCCCGGCAGCCAGATCAGCTCCGGCGTCTCGTGGGTCAGAAGCTGCACGCGGCCTTCCGGCATGGCTTCGGCCGTCGCCCGGCGCACGGTTGCGCGGACGATGCGCCCGTCCTCAAGCGGGCGGCGCAGGAAGACTGTGGGCCGCATGGCCGTGCCGCCGACATCGTGCTCCGCCACCCGCTCATGCGCGAGCGCGAGCAGGTGCAGCCCTTCGTAACGAGCGACACCCGAGGCGAGCTCCCGGCCGAGCGGCGTGTCGGCGACCTGGCCGAGCGCTTCGATATAGCCCGCCTCGAAGGTGATGAGCCGGTTGGCGGTGCCGGAGCGCGCCAGTTCGCCATCCGCGCTGTTGTAGTGGATGTTGACCGGCGACACGGTGAAGCCGAGCCGCCGGAACCGCGCCGCCGCGCCCTCGAGGTCAGCGAGGAAATAGCCGACATGGTCGAGGAAGAGTTCATTGCCTGTGGGAAGCTGTTTCATGCCGTTGCCCTCGCGCGGCCAACATTACGGTTCGTCTCGACGAAGGTGGCGACGGCGAGCAGCATGACCGCCGCGCTGCCGAAGAACACCCAGCGCGGGTCGCCCATGTCCATCACCCAGCCAAACAGGACCGGCGTCATGAAGCCTCCGATGGAGAGGCCGGTCGAGGTGAAGCCGAACACCTTGCCCATCTGTCCCGGCGGCGAGATGCGGCGCACCAGCAGGTCGCGGGTCGGCATGATCGCGCCGTGCGCCACGCCCGAGACCATCATCAGCGGGATGATGCCGTAGAGCGGCAGCGGGACCGCGCCGATGATATTGACCGCGACGAACACCGTGCCGATGGCGCCGAAGAACACGAGCTGCGGGCGCCCGGTCCGGTCCACCAGCCAGCCCCCGAGGAGATTGCCGGCCGAGGCCGCCACCATGTAAGCGATCAGCGCCTTGGCGATGACCGTGTCCTCGAAGCCGCGCAGGTCGTGCAGCGCCGGAATGCCGAAGGTGCGGATGCCGCCGAGCGACATGGAATGGAACATCTGGAACAGGAACAGCAGGATGACCGGCACCGTCAGCAACAGCGCGATCCCGTCCGATGTGGAGCCGCCCTGTTCGCGCCGCCGCGCCCTGCCGTCGGCGCTTTCCAGATGCCGGGACTGGAGCAGGAGCGCAAAGGAGACGGCGATCCCGATGGCGCCGGCCGTCAGAAAGACGCCCCGGAGGCCGACGACATCGGCGAGGTCGGGACCGAGCAATGCCAGGATCCAGCCGGTATTGCCGGCAACAGCGTGGATGGAGAAGGCACGCCCCATGCGGTGCTCGGCGACAGAAGCCGAGAGGATGGCGTAGTCGGCGGGGTGGAAGACGGAATTGGCGATGCCGCCGATGACCGCGAGCGGCAGCATGGCCCAGAAGGAGGAGACCAGCCCGAAGCCCATAACGGCTCCGGAAAGCACGGCAACGCCCAGGATGAGCGGCGCCCGCCCGCCGATGCGGTCCACGATGAATCCGACGCCCGTCTGGCAGGCCGCCGCGCCGACCGAGAAGGCGCCCGCCAGAATCCCGACTTCCAGATAGCTGAACCCGAGTTCGTCGTGCATGCGCACCGAAAGCGGCAGCAGCATGAACACGAACATGTGGCTCATCATGTGCCCGACGGCCACGAGACCGATGACCCGCGCATCGCGGGAGAAGCTGTCGACAGGCGTCGTCATGCGGGCAGCCGGGCGAGGAAGGCGGATATGGCGGCGTTGAAAGCTGCGGGATTGTCGAGATTGGCCGTATGACCGGCATCCGGCAGAATGATTTTCTCGGCGTCCGGGATCTTCCGGGCCATGTAGTCGATCCCGGCCAGGAAGGGCGTATCGCGCTCGCCGGCCAGCACCAGCGCCGGCGCCCGGATCGACGGCAGCGACTCGAGCACGCTGCCGTCACGGTGGCGCATCATACAGCGCGCCGCGAGCGCGACGCCGGCGAGGTCGCGATGGCCGTCCGGCTCGAGTTCCGCCAGCGCCCGCGCGTCACCCGCCGCGATCCGCTCGCTTCGCTTGCGCGCCCGCTCGTTCCAGGCCTCGCGCGGCTCGTCGCGGCGGAAGCCGGGGCCGCAGTCGAACAGCATCAGCGCCCGCACCCGCTCCGGATGGCGGAGATGGAAGGCGAGCGAGAGATAGCCGCCGAGCGAGAGGCCGCCGACCACCGCCCGCTCGACTCCTTCGGCGTCCAGCAGCGCTGCCATGTCAGCCACGCAGGCTTCCGGGTCGTAGAGGCTTGCGTCTTCCGGCGCATCGCTGCGGCCGTGCCCGCGCAGGTCCCAGAGGATGAGCCGGTGGGAGGACGCCAGCGCCGCGACCTGACCGGCCCACATGCGCGCCGTCAGCCCGAAGCCGTGGGTGAGCAGGACCGCCGGGCCCTGTCCGTGCGTCTCGTAGTGGATCGCGGCGCCGGGACCGCGGTCAAGGCGGATCATGCGGCGCGCGCCTCCGGCCAGACAGGATCATGCGAGCCGAGCGGCACGGAAGGCCGGGCCCAGCGCGGCGGCGTGCGGGACATCTGCGCAATCGGAGCCAGATGAGTCAGCCGGCCGTGCGGCGTGTCGCTCTCCATGGTGATCGCCGCAAGGTCCTCCGGCGCGAGCTCCGCCGGCGCATCCCGCCAGTCCTCGACGAGGCCCATGCCCTTGATCCACTCCGCCATGCCGGCGAGCGAGAGTTGCACATGCCAGCTGCCGCCCTCCTCCGCCCGGCGCAGGAGCGCTGTCGTCGCGCCCCAGGCGGCCAGGTAGCCGGCGCAATAGTCGAGCGGCTGGACGGGCAGATTGCGCGGCGCTTGCGCGCTGCCCTGCATGGTGGACATGCCGGAGACGTTCTGCACGATGCTGTCAAAGCCCCGGCGCATGGCGAACGGTCCCTCATGGCCGTAGGCCGAGAGCGAGACATAGACCTTGCCGGAGCCGATATCGCCGGGGCCGAAGCCGCGCGCGGCGAGCGTGCCCGGCCGGTAGCTCTGCACGAACACATCGGCCTCGGCGGCGAGCGCGCGAAGCTGCGCCCGGCCGCGCTCCTCGCGCAGATCGACAAAGGCCGAGAGCTTGCCGTGGCCCGTATCCATGACGAGCGTGGGCGCGAAGGGCAGATGCTCCCCGGCGATGCGCATGACGTCTGCGCCGTGCTCGGCCAGCGTGCGCCCGCATGTCGGCCCGGCCAGAACGCGCGTCAGGTCCAGCACGCGGATGCCAGCGAGCGGCCTGTCGCCGCCGCGCGGGGCGGTCTTCGGCCCGTCGCCGATGCGCTCGATCGTCACCGGCGGCAGCGCCGCAAGCGCCCGGCCTTGCGGATGAGCAGCCCATTCCTCCGGCGTGCGCGTCATCGCGCCGCAGAGGCCGGCGGCGGCGATGGCGTCCTCGAATTCCTGCCCGCCGCGCGCCGCGACCGCGTCGTCGAACGCCTGCTTCTCCGCCTTCGCGCCGAGCAGCGCCAGCATCCCCTCGCGGTGATGCGGGAAATTGCAGTGCAGGAAGACATGCCTGCCGTCGCCGGTCGGGTAGAGGCCCGAGAAGGGGTCCCACAAAGAGGAGGGCGCGGCGCCGTCTATCTTCAGATAGGTGGCGGAGCGCATGGCCGCGGCGGCATGGCGGCGGTCCACCGTCACCGTCTGGCGCTCGCCGGTGCGCTGCTCCCAGAAATCGGCGGCGGCCTGCGCGGAGGCGGCGATGGCGACGGCGCCCGCCTCGCCGATGCGGTAGGGTGTCGGAAAGACCGGATCGTCCCCGGTCAGTAGAACATTCCGGATGGCTTGATGTATCATCCGGCAAGCATAACAAGGAGGAAGCCGATGGGCGATGCGCCGCTGTCGGGCATTACCGTTCTCGACCTGACCCAATTCGAAGCCGGGCCGTCCTGCACCGAGGCGTTGGCCTGGCACGGCGCCAATGTCATCAAGGTCGAGGAACCCCGGCGCGGCGACCAGGGCCGGCTCGGCATTTCCGAGCGGCCGGACATGGATTCGCTCTATTTCATCCTGCTCAACTGCAACAAGCGTTCGATCACCTGCAACCTCAAGGAGGAAGGCGGCAAGGACGTGCTGCGCCGGCTGATCGCAAAGGCCGATGTGCTGATCGAGAACTTCGCTCCGGGCGCCATCGAACGGCTGGGCTTCGGCTGGGACGAGCTGCAGAAGATCAATCCGCGCCTCGTCTTCGCGCAGGTCAAGGGCTTCGCCACGGACGGCCCCTACGCCAAATACCTCTCTTTCGACATGATCGCCCAGGCGACGGGCGGCGTGATGAGCATTACCGGCATGCCGGACGGTGTGCCGATCCGCCCCGGCGCCACCATCGGCGACACCGGCACCGGCCTGCATATGTGCGTCTCGATCCTCTCCGCGCTCTTCCAGCGGGAGCGCACCGGGCGCGGCCAGCATCTCCAGGTCGCCATGCAGGACGCGATGACGAACTACTGCCGCGTCACCTTCTCGCGTCAGCCGATGATGGAGCATCCGGCGCCGCGCCTCGGCAATTCGGTCGCCTCGGGCGCGCCGGGCGGGCTGTTCCCCTGCAAGGGCGGCGGGCCGAACGATTACTGCTTCATCTTCGTCGCCCGCGACCTTACGGCCCATTGGGAGCGGGTGTGCAAGGCCATCGGGCGCGAGGACATGCTGGCCGATCCGCGCTTCTGCGACGGGCTGAAGCGCATCGAGCACAAGGCCGAGATCGAGGAGAACGTCTCCGCCTGGACGCGCGAACGCACCAAGCAGGAAGTGATGGAGGCCATTGGCGGGGCCGGCGTGCCCGCGGGCGCGGTGTTCGACATCAAGGACCTCATCTCCAGCGAGGACATGCACCGCCGGCGCATCATGCAGACCATCGAGCACCCGGACCGGGGCGCGGTGGTGGTGCCGGCCTGGCCGGTGCGCTTCGGCGGCGAAGCGCTCGACGTGGCGCGGGCGCCGCTGCTCGGCGAGCACAGCGAGGCGGTGCTGGGCGAGCTTCTGGACATGACGCCCGCAGAAGTGACGGACCTGAAACAGGCCGGCGCGCTTTGAAGCGGCGGTGATGATACGGGGCGGCGAAGAGCTCCGCGCTCTTGCCGCCGCGCCGCCGGCGCTTCGGCCCGGGGTGCGGCGGTTTTACTTCCTGCGGCACGGCGAGACCGCCGGCAATGCCGGCTTCATTGTGCAAAGCCCCGTCATACCGCTGAACGAGGCCGGGCGGGCGCAGGCGGAGCGGGCCGCGGACAGGCTGGCGGATGCGACGGACATTACGCGCATCGAGGCCAGCAGCTATCCGCGCGCCTATGAGACCGCGCAGGCCGCCGCCCGCCGGCTCGCGGTGCCGATGAACGCCACGCCCCGGCTGGGCGAGCGGCTGTTCGGCGAACTCGTCGGCCAGACAGCGCTGGCGCTCGACTGGCGCGCGCGGCCGGCAGGCGGCGAAACGCTGGAAGCCTTCGTCGCCCGCACCAAATCCGCCGCGGCGGATGCGCTTCGGGACGGCGGCATCCCCTGTATCGTCGCGCATGGCGGCAATCTGCGCGTCATCGCGGCCGCCCTCGGCATCGGGTTCCGGGACGAGTTCGCGCCCAACGCGCTGCCGCTGCGCTTCGACCGCTCGGACGCCGGCTGGGCGGTCACGGTCCTGTAGCTCCGCCCGATTTCGCGGCGAGCGTCAGCACGCAGCGGTAACGGACCTCGACCCGTTCTCCGGCGCTCGCATGCCGGTCCATGAGCGCCTCGACTTCGCGGTCGAAGACCGCCGCGCCGGCGGCGTTGCGCGCGGCCTGCGCGCGCGAGGAGGAGCGGGACATGGCCATGAAGGCCTCGCGGCGCATCGGCCTCGTCCAGGCCTCGCTTTCCTCATGCGTCCGGGCGGTCCAGTCGAGCGCGGCGAGCTCGCTGCGGATGTCGAACTCGCGGTAGTCGCGGCGGTAGCCGGGGCCGCAGCGTTCGAGCAGGACCTCGTAGCCGGCGGCGAAGGCGTCTCGGCGCCAGTCGCGGTTGTTGTAGAGAATGGCGACCGCGCCGCCCGGTTTCAGCACCCGCCCGCATTCCCGCCAGAAGGCCGGGCGGTCGAACCAGTGCAGCGCCTGCGCCGAGAACACGAGATCGACCGTCCCGTCCGCTGAAGGCAAAGCCTCCGCCCTGCCGTCGCGCCAGCATATGCCCGGCGCGGCGTCCGCCTCCCGCCGCATGGCCGGGCTCGGCTCCAAGGCCAGAATGGACGCCCGCAGGCCCAGGACGCCCGCGAGCGCCCGCGTGCCGATGCCGGTGCCCGCGCCCGCATCCAGCACCTCGACCGGCCCGTCCGGCAGCCAGCCGGCGATCATCGCGACCAGACGCTCGGGATAGTGCGGCCGGGCCTTGCGGTAATCCCCGGCAATGCGCTCATAGTCGGGTTTCATGCCTGCCTGTGTCGGCGGCAGCATCGGGCCGCGCCTCCTGATAGGATGGCGGCCATGCTACCCGAAGCCTTCCTCGCCCGCACCGCCGCCGATGTCGGCAGGCCGGCGCTCGCCGTGCTGCCGGTGGGCGCGTTCGAGCAGCATGGGCCCCATCTGCCGCTCGCAACCGACAGCCTGATTGCGGGCGCGCTCGCCGCCGGCCTCGCCGAACGGCTGGATGCGCTGCTGCTGCCGGCGCTGCCCGTCTCCTGCTCGCAGGAGCATGCGGGCTTTCCCGGCACGGTATGGCTGGCGGCCGGCACGCTGGCGGCCGTTGTCGGCGATATTCGCGCGAGCCTTGCGCATGCCGGCACAGAGAAGCTCGCCATCGTCAACGCGCATGGCGGCAATCTGGTGCTGGCGCATCTTGCGCGCGAGGCCAATCTGGAGGCGCCGCGCGTCTGGCTCGGCCCCGGCCGGCACATCCAGGAGGCCGCCTTCGCCGCCGCCGGCATCGAGACGAGCGTGCATGACGACATGCATGCCGGCGAATATGAAACCTCCGTCCTGCTCCACGCCTGGCCGCAACTGGTCCGCATGGCCGACGCCGCCGACGAACTCGCCGAACGCCCGCAACTCGCCGTCAGGGGCCTCGCCGCCTATAGCCGCTCGGGCACGGTCGGCCGCCCCAGCCGCGCCACGGCGGAGAAGGGCAAGGCCGCGCTCGCGGCGATGGTGGACGCGATGGCGGCGGAGGTGAAGGAGCTCTTCGGCCCGGAGGCATGACCGGGTCCCGGACTCCTCCCCCGGCGGCGCTTCGCCGAGGGGGACGCCCCGCCATGCGTCATGAAATGTCATGCGATGTCATGTTCCGCATGCGGGCCGCGCATGGCCCCCTTCCCTTTCCGGCATGCCTCCCGGATCCCAATGTGTCGCCCCGGCCCCAAAAAGTGTCGTCCCGGGCTTGACCCGGGACCCGGAACCGGCGGTCGAGCCCTGCGGAGACCCCGGCAGACCGGGCCCCGCTTTCACGGGGGCGACAAAGGGGCGGGCGCGGCAAAGAGGCCCCGGCCGTCATGGAGTGTCATGCGATGTCATGTTCGCCATGCCTCCGGCGAAGGTTCGCCATCCCGGTCCTGCATATCACGCCTCCCTTGCGCTTCGTTCCGCTTCGGTCCGCACATCCCGCAGCCCATCTGCGGCGGGACCCTTTTCCGCGCGAGACGGCGGACGCACGTCTCCCGTCCGTCCCCGCCGGAGCTTTTTTCGGCCCCGGATGCCGCGTTCTGCGCAGACAAGGGAAAGGGCGGCTCCGGAAACCGCCCTTTCTCTATATTCCTATCATAGTATAATTTTCTCAAAGTCAAGCCTCGCGGCGAGCCGGCTGCCAAATTTCTCCGATGCTTCGGGAAAAGCAGACCTATCCGGACGACTGCCTCAAACCCCGTCTCGAAGCCGGGCTGGAAACACTTATACCAGCGGTCGTTGATCGGAACCGATGGCGCGGCGCCTCCCTACCGTAGCCCGGTCCTTTGTCCTCATCCCGAGTAGCGGCGCCAGCCGCGTATCGAGGGACGCGGTTCCACCGGCGGGACGATCCTTCGATACGCCTCCCTCCGGTCGGCTACTCAGGATGAGGAGAGGCGGGCGTGCCGGGCCGCATTTGCTTGTGAGTCTCAACCCGGTGCCGCTGGTATTACACCCGCGATCGTTAACCGGGACCCATGACGGCTTCGAAGCCCGCCGCCCCGACCGCCCCCTGAGTAGCAAGCGCGCCAGCAAGCGCCTCCCCCCTTGTATCTCGCGTTCTTGCCATGGCTTTATGGTTGCCGTGACGTCAGTGGGCGGGAGACCGGTCCCTCCTCATCCCGAGTAGCGGCGCCAGCCGCGTATCGAGGGGGCCACAGGTCGAGCAGCGGTGCGTCCTTCGATACGCGCCCCCTTCGGCAAGCTCAGGACAGGCTGCTGGCGCGGTCGCTACTCAGGATAAGGAAGGGGGAGGGCTTGCTGGCGCTGCTGCTGCTCGGGATGAACGACAAGAAGGGCGGCTGGCCTCTCCTCATCCTGAGTAGCCGACCGGGATGAGCGACAAAGGACCGGGGCTACGGCAGGGAGGCGCCGCGCCATCGGTTCCGATCAACAACCGCTGGTATAAGGCTCTGTGTGAGCGCATGAAGGTCAAGCGGGCGAGAAGAGAGGCCAAATGATCTGGATCATCGTCGATGCCCGCCACGAGGGTGAATTCGGCTCGAAGGTGAACGTTTGCCGCTGGATAGCGCCTTTCAGAACATTTTGGAGAGCCCGATCATGAGGGCATGGTTGCGGTATGAGTGGATGGCGATGCTGGAGCGGTTGCGCTCGTAGCTGTAGCCGATCCAGGGTGCGAAGCCCCGATGGCGCAGCGCGCGGTGCAGAAGCCTGAGCGAGGGCCGGACCGTTGTGTCCTCCCGGACCTTGCCGAAGAGCGGGTCGCGGCCCTCATGGCGGCGCCTGTGGACGGCAAGGCCGGGCGTCACGGACAGGCCGCCCCGGAACGCATGGGTGAAGGACAGACTCGCCCCCGCCATACGGCTACCATGCCGCCCCATGCGCGCGGAGGCGCGTTCGAGGTCAAGACCGGCCTCCAGCGATGTGCGGCTGCTCAGCGCATGGACCAGGCCCGGCCTTGCCGTCCAACGCCAGCCGTCAAGGTCCGGGCGGCTATCGTGGCTGAAACGCAGCATATCAACCGACACTTCGAGGCGCGTTGCGGCGGACAGCCGGGCATTGCCCCGCAGCCAGGGGCCTAGGCTGCGGCTGTAGCCGTCATTGCCGAGCCAGCGCCGCCCGGCGCGAAGGCCACCCGACAGGCTCGCCCGGTCGAACAGCCGCGCCGCCCCCGCCTCGACCGCCACGGAAAGGTCATTCCACGCGCTCTCACGGTAGCGCTTCGTGGACCCCGATGCCGCCAGCACGCCACGCTGGCCTTCGCCGATGGCGGGCGTGAACGACGCCCCGCCCGAGAGCATGACGCCCGTCCCGGACGCCTCCCGGCTATCCTCGTCGAGGCGGAACGGCGCCCCGCCGATCCTGACCGTCTCCTCACGAGTCCGCTTTGCGGGATTGCTCTCGGGCGCCAGCGCCAGCGAGAGGGAGGCCGACCAGCGCTTGCGATTGTCGATCCGGTCGAGGAAGCGCTCGACTTCGGTCTCGACCGAGGAGGGCAGGCGGTCGGCCATGGAGCGCTCGAAATGGAAGCGGGCCTTGTCGTCGCGTTCGGCGGCGTAGTAGGCGGTGGCGAGTTCGAGGCGCACCCGCGTAAGGTCTGGACGCCGGGCGAGAAGCGCCTCGAAACGCGCCGCTGCCGCACGGGGACGACCCTGCCGCAGGTCGAGCCGGCCCAGAAGAAACTCCCGCTCCAAGGCCTCCTCCTCGTCCACCGGGCGGGCCTGCTCCAGAAAGGCCCGGGCGTCGCGCAGGCGGCCGGCATCGAACAGAAGCCGGCCGAACTGCATGTCGGTAAACCCGTTCGGGAGATCCGCCGCCTGGCCGGATGCAATCGCGGCGAACAGCAGCGCCGCCGCGACTGCGGCGCGGAACGCGCCGGCAGGCACCTTCCGGCGGTTCTACTGACGGGCGCCGCCGAACCAGCCGTGCAAAAGCCTGCCGTCCCCCGAGTGTGTCGCCTGCACGACGCCCGCCGCCTCGGCCGCGCCCGGACCGTAGAACGCGCCCGAGACTGTGCCGTCATAGCCAAGTCCCGACAGCGAGGCCGACAGCGCGTTGCCCCGGATAGCCCCGTTGGCGATGGTGAACGACCCTCCGGATACCGGTCGATAGTCGGCAGTCTCCAAGAAACGGGCGCTATGCTCGACATCGGATATGCGGCCGGAGAGGCTGCCTGCAGCAAAGTCCGCTGTAAGGCTCATCCGTCCCCTGTAGCCTTCGGAATATGTGATACTCGCCCGGCCCTGTCCCGGGCTCGGGTTGAAAGCATAAGCGGCAGCATTACCCTGATAGGTCGCGCGACCGGTTCCCGGCATTGTCTTCGTTCTCTCGCCGTGAATGACGGTCGCCCAGATACCGGTCTCGATATTACGTGACTGGCCGTCGGGATATATGGAGAACCCCCAGTCCTTCACACTGTAATGGCGTCCCTGGGTCTCCTTGGGCCCTCCCGTCTCACCGCGATATGGTGAGTATGGCCGCCGCAAGAACCAGGCATTGGTGCCATCCCGATCGGAAAACGCTTCGGGTCGGAGCCCGCCGATGTCGTCGACGCCGAGCGTTACCGTTTGCGCCGTCCCGTCCACCAGATAGGAGACCGTGTATCCGCCGGCGCCGTCCGACGCTACAGAGGTCACCCGGTTGTTCGCATCCTGGGCCTCAATGCGGGGCGATGCGGAGGAATAGTCCAGCCGGTTGACGCCGGCCGACAGCGCCTCATTGTCGTCATGGTCGCCGATGAGGTCCGTGCGCGTGCCGCCGAACCAACCGAGCACGGTCCAGTCGTCATCCTGGCTCTCAGCGCGGGTCATGTTGAAAGCGCCGCCGAACTCATTGGCGTCAGGACCGTAGAACTCGCCCAACGCATTGCCGGCAAAGCCGCGCACGCTCTCGTCCAGGGGCGCATTCGCATTGTCGTCCACGCCGGTCAGGGTGGCCGTGAATTGCCCGTCAACGATCCTGCCGTTCGAGATTTCGACCCGCGTCGTCGAGGGCAGGGGCGTGCGGTCTGCAAAGGCCTCCCCGGGGCCCTGGACGCTCAGGCGGAACATCCGCCCTTCCACCGCGGCGTCAGCGAAGTCCGCCGTAAGAACAACGGAGCCCCGGATGCGCGAACGCGAAACTTCTGTTCGTATATCGTCCAGTGTGTTGTCGAATGCCTCGGCATAAGCCCGCCCGGTATAGGTCGCCGATCCCGTCGGAATGCCGCCGGCAGGGGTTCGGGCGCCATATGTGAACTGCGTTCTTGCCCCGACTGCAATTGAGCCGACGGCGCGGAAATAGTCGAACTCCGTCGACTCCCCGTAACTCGCTCCATCGAAGCTGCCGGTGTAGGACCAGAACCAGTACTCCCGGCCATCAATGGTCTTGGTGTAGCTGGTCGTATCCCGGCTTGCGAAGTCGGCGCTCGAAAAATGGATGACCTGTTCGGGGTCGTCAGCTTCGGCATTGAGATAGGTCACATGAAATCCGCCGTTGCCGTCGCTCTTGACCGACTTGATCGAGAAGTGGTCGGTGATGGCTGCGGTACCGGCATCGAAGTCGCGCCGGATCGACGACGACAGGGTGGAAAAGGAGTTCGCCGGATCCGGCAGCAATGCGGCCAGCGCAGCGGCGCTCGCGAAATGCGGCGTGTGGCCGCTCGCCGTCAACCCGGTCGCCGGCGTCAGGGGTTGCACGTCTGGCGGATCGTCTCCGCCTTCATTCATGGGCGGCATCATATTGCTCTGTGAACCCGATCCGCCGCCGCCGCAGCCGGTGAGCGCCAGCATGGCCGCAATCGGCAGGACGGCCGCAACCTTCGTGAACGAGGCGGTCTTCATCTTGAACTCTCCAGGTTTCGAAGTGGTCGACAAGCGAAGGGCGCGACAGGCCGACCGCGCCGGAGGCGGTCCGGTCCCGGCAGCCGGTCGTCGCGTCGGGAAGCCGATTGCGGCCGATACGGGGAAACAGCGCGGGCCGAAGTGACGGCGCTGGAAGGCGTTAGCGAGGTTCGGGACAGAAACCGCCAGGCGGTCTGTGAGAACCAAACCGCACCCGGTTCAAACGATGCGAGACATGACGGGCGATAGCCGGCTGCGATGCGGCAATACGCCCGCTCCGCGCGGAGCATTCCGGGACAGGAACGCCGCCGGTCGCGGCAGTTGATTTCAGAAGGAGAACGCCCGGCCGGGCGAAGGCAAGCGTCTAGCCGGCTATGCCGCCCGAAGCTTGCAGGAAGAGGCGCGAGGCGCGAGGCGCGAGGCGCGAGGCGCGAGGCGCGAGGCGCGAGGCGCGAGGCGCGAGGCGCGAGGCGCGAGGCGCGAGGCGAATTCTACACCGCAATGTGCTCACCGAAGTCAAGCCCCCAAGTCACTTCCTCTGCGAGCGAGCCCGGCAACAAGTAAACCAGCAGTTCCGGCTCCGATGCAAGCTCCGAATTTTTCGCACCGCGCCCGAGGATGTCGGCTCCCCGCTTACCGGTCGCCCCCGGCAGGCGCCCTTGTCATCCGGACAGGCGCTGCGGCGGCGCGCGTGCCGCTCCCGGCGCCGGTCGAAGCATTTTGAGCGAGCCCTTGCGCTTCGTTCCACGCCACTCCGTCCGGCCCGGCCGGCCCCTTCGCCGCACGAGACGGCGGACGCACCGCTGCCCCACCTTTGGCCCCCTCGATACGCGGCGGGCGCCGCTACTCGGGATGAGGCTCCTTCGACAAGCTCAGGATGAGGAACGGAGGACCGCAGACGCCGCTGCCTCTCAACCCCCAATCGGCCTCGCCCAACCGGCTGAACCGGACAGCAATGGACTTGTTCCGGGCATGACGAGAAGAGGACGTGATACCAGCGGTCGTTGATCGGAACCGATGGCGCGGCGTCTCCCTGTCGTAGCCCCGGTCCTTTGTCCTCATCCCGAGTAGCGGCGCCAGCCGCGTATCGAGGGAGGCGGCTCCACTGGTGGGACGATCCTTCGATACGCCTCCCCTTCGGTCGGCTACTCAGGATGAGGAGAGGCGCCGGGCGGATTGACGCAAAAAGGGAAAACCGGGCGGCGTTTGCCTGTGAGTTTGAACCCGGTGCCGTTGGTATTACCCTCCCCGTTATGAACGAGCGCGCTGAAAGCACATCCATGCGGGTCTCGAAATGGGGCGGCGGCCTGGGGGTGAGGTTGCCCAGGGCGGTAGTGGACGAACTCGGCCTGCGCACCGGCGATCGCCTGATGATCGTATCCGCCACGCGCGAGCGGCTTGTCGTTGCCAGAGACGAAAGCAGGCAGCGAGTCATAGAATGGATGCGCGCCCGCGCCCTGCCCGTTCCTGCCGACTACGCCTTCAACCGGGATGATGCGAACGCCCGGTGACGGTTGGTTTTGACTTCTACCGTTATGGTTGGGGAAGGCTGAAAGCCTGTGGGTTCCGGGGCGGACTCTCTTCCGCCCTCAATTCACCCCCGCCATCCGCCTGAATTCCGCAGCCTCGATCCCCACCGAGACCGCCGCCGCCTCCAGCTCCCGCCAGGTTTCGTCGTCCACGGGGATGCCGCCCTGGCTGCGCTCGGCGTGGGTGGCGCGTTCGGGGTCTCCGGGAACGAGGACGGGCAGCGCGGGGTCGGCGGGGGGCGAGGCTTTTACATGCGCGATGGTGGCGTCCATCTCCGCATTGTAGAAGCCGGGGTCCACCAGCCGGGCCGGGTCGAACACGATGGAGAGCATGTTGTTCAGGATCGTGTCCTGCTCGTGATCCGTCTCCGGCCGGCAGGTCTGGCCGCCGGAAAGCACGCCCGCCATCATCTCGCTCATCAGCGCCATGCCATAGCCCTTGTGCCCGCCGATGGGCAGGATCGCGCCCATCGGCCGCTCGAACATCACATTCGGGTCCGTGGTCGGGCGGCCCTTATTGTCGATCAGCGTGCCGGGCGCCATCTCCTCGCCCTTGTTCTTCGCCACGCGAACCTTGCCGTGGGCCACAATGCTGGTCGCCATGTCGAGCTGGGTCACGGGATTCGCCCCGGTCGCCGGCATGGTGATGCAATAGGGATTGGTGGCGAAGCGCGCGTCCGAGCCGCGCCAGGGCGCCACGAGGCCCGGATGGCCGACGACATTGACATAGTGGATCGACACCAGCCCGGCGCGCGCGCATTGCTCGCCCCAGGCGCCGATGCGGCAGAGATGGAACGACCGGCGCACGGCCATGACGCACACGCCATGCGCCTGCGCCCGCTCTATGGCGAGTTCCATCGCCTGCCTGCCGACCGACTGGCCGTAGCCCGCCTTGCCGTCCACCACCAGCATGGCGCCCATGTCCGCGAGCAGGCCGATCTCGACATTCGGCTTCAGCTCGCCCTCCTGCACCGCCCGGATATAGCGCGGCAGCATGCCGACGCCGTGACTGTCATGGCCGGTGAGGTTCGCATAGACGAGGTTGTCGGCGACATCGGCCGGCTCCTCCCCCGCGCTTCCGGCGGCGGCGCAGACGGCGCGCACGACGGCGCGCAGGTTCTCTTCGCGAATGGTGGGCATGGGAAGGGGTCCGTTTCTATTCGGCGGCGGCCCGGTATTCCGGGAAAAGCCGTCCCAGCCCGTCCGGGGCGGCGAGGCCGCGTTCGGTGATGAAGCCGGTGACGAGCCGGGCCGGCGTGACGTCGAAGGCGTAATTGGCGGCGGGCGAGCCCGGCGGCGTCACGGAAACGGACGCCAGGCCGCCCTCTTCCGTCCGGCCCCAGACCTGCCGCACCTCGGCGGCGTCGCGCTCCTCGATGGGGATGGAGGCGAGGCCGTCCGAAACCGTCCAGTCGATGGTCGGGCTCGGCAGCGCGACATGGAACGGCACGCCGTTGTCGAAGGCGGCCAGCGCCTTGGCGTAGGTGCCGATCTTGTTGCAGACATCGCCGGTCGCCGTCGTCCGGTCGGTGCCGACGATGCAGAGGTCCACCAGCCCGCGCTGCATCACATGGCCGGCGGCATTGTCCACGATGACGGTGTGCGGCACGCCGTGCCTGCCGAGCTCCCAGGCGGTCAGATGCGCGCCCTGGTTGCGCGGGCGGGTCTCGTCCACCCAGACATGCACCTCGATGCCGGCGTCATGGGCGCGGTAGATGGGCGCGAGCGCCGTGCCCCAGTCCACCGTGGCGAGCCAGCCGGCATTGCAATGCGTCAGGATATTGAGGCGGCCTTCCTTTTTCCCGGCGGCTTCGCGGAGAAGGCCGAGCCCGTGTTCGCCGATGGCGTAATTGATCGCCACGTCCTCGTCGCAGAGTTCGCCCGCCCGCGCGAAAGCCGCCGCGGCGCGCTCCCCCGGCGGCAGGGGGCGCACTTTCGCAGCTACATCCTCCAGCGCCCAGGCGAGGTTCGCCCCGGTCGGTCGGGTGGCGAGCAGGGTGCGGCGGGCCTCCTCCAGCGCGGCGTCGGAGGGGTCGCGGAAGAGGGCGAGCGCCAAGCCGTAAGCGCCGGTCGCGCCGATCAGCGGGGCGCCGCGCACCAGCATGGCGCGAATCGCATGGGCGGCGTCCTCAAGCGATTCCAGCCGCGCGGTCTCGAAATTGTGCGGCAGGCGGGTCTGGTCGATGATGCAGACGGCGCGGCCGTCCGCGTCCGGCCAGATGCTGCGATAGGCGGCGCCGTCAACCTTCATGCGGCGCCGTTTAGCACCCGTCCCGCAACGGCGTCCAGCCTGGCCAGAAGCGCCGGGTCCCGCATGTCCGGCGCGGTAATCAGCGCATGCTCCAGCGCCGTGTGGCAGCCGGCGTAACAGAGCTCGCGGCGCGCCGCGAGCGCTGGCGCGACATGGCGGACGAGGCCCCGGCCGCGCTCCGCATTGCCGAGCAGCACGCGGATCACCGCCTCGACCGAGACATCCTCATGCTCCTCGTGCCAGCAGTCGTAATCGGTGACCATGGCGACGGTGGCGTAACAGAGCTCGGCCTCGCGCGCGAGCTTGGCTTCCGGCATGGCGGTCATGCCGATGACGGCGCAGCCCCAGCTCCGGTAGAGGGCGCTTTCGGCGCGGGTGGAGAATTGCGGGCCTTCCATCGCCAGGTAAGCGCCGCCGCGATGCAGCGAGACGCCGGCGTCGGCGCCGGCCGCCTCCAGCGCATCGCCCAGGCGCGGGCAGACCGGGTCCGCCATGGAGACATGCGCCGTGCAGCCCGGGCCGAAGAAGCTCTTGGCGCGCGCGAAGGTGCGGTCGATGAACTGGTCCACCAGCACGAAATCGCCCGGCGCATGCTCTTCCCGGAGGGAGCCGACCGCCGAGAGCGATATCAGCTCCGTCGCCCCGGACCGCTTGAGCGCGTCGATATTGGCGCGGTAGTCGAGATCGGTCGGGCTGAGTCGGTGCCCCCGCCCGTGGCGCGGCAGGAAGCGGAGCTCGGCCTCGCCCAGCCGGGCGTGGAGAATCTCGTCGGAAGGCCGGCCCCAGGGGCTCTCGACCGCAATCCAGCGCTTGTCGTCCAGCCCGTCGATATCGTAGAGGCCGCTGCCCCCGACGATCCCGATCACGGGCCGCGCGGTCAATGCACGTCTCTCCAGACCTTGCGCTTCAGGGCGTAGAGCAGGCCGGTCAGCACCAGGAGGAAGATGATGACCTTGACGCCCAGCCGGTGCCGGTCCTCAAGCTGCGGCTCGGCGGCGAACATAAGGAAATGCGAGACGTCGAGCGCCATCTGATCGACCGTGGCGGGCGTGCCGTCCGCATATTCCACCAGGTCCTCGAAGAGCGGCGGCGGCATGGAAATCCGGTTGCCGGCGAAATAGAGGTTGTAGCTCTGGTTGTCGCCGAGCTCGAAGCCCTCAGGCGGGTCGGCATAGCCGGTCAGCACGGCGGCGACATAGTCGGGGCCGTAGGCCTGGTTCTTGGCGATCAGGCTGAGATCGGGCGGCAGCGCGCCGCCATTCGCGGCCTTGGCGGCATTGTCGTTCGGGAAGGGCGAGACGAAGCGGTCCGAGAGCTTGCCGGGGCGCTCGAACATTTCGCCTTCCTCGTCCGGCCCGTCCACGATGAAGGCGTTCGCGGCCTCGGCCTTGGCGGCGGCCTCGGACATGCCGATCTGCGTGAGGTTGCGGTAGAACATCAGCCGCATGGCGTGGCAGCCGGCGCAGACCTCGCGATAGACCTGGTAGCCGCGCTGCAGGGCGGCGCGGTCGAAGGCGCCGAAGACGCCGGTGAAGCTCCACTCCCGCGCCGGCGGGGGCGGGCCGCCGCCGGCGGCCGACGCGGCGCCCGGCAGGAGGGCGAGCCCGAGGGCGGCGGCCAGCGCGGCGCCGAGCAGACGGTTGCGCATCACGATCTCCCCGCCGCGCCGCTTCCGCCCGTTCCCCCGGGCGGCGGGGCGCCTCCTCCGAGCACCGGCTCGCCGATGCTGAGCGGCAAGGGCCGCGGCCGTTCGAATACGGAAAGCAGCGGCAGGATCACCAGGAAGTGGAGGAAGTAATAGATCGTCGCAAGGCGCCCGATATGGATATACCAGCCTTCCGCCGGCTTGGAGCCGATATAGCCGAGCACCAGGCAGTCGATCACCAGCAGCCAGAAGACCTGCTTGTAGATCGGGCGGAAGCGGGCGCTGCGCACCGGCGACCGGTCCAGCCAGGGCAGCACGAAGAGCACGGCGATGGCCGCGAACATGGCGACGACGCCGAGCAGCTTGTCCGGAATCGCGCGCAGGATCGCGTAGAAGGGCAGGAAATACCATTCCGGCACGATATGCGACGGCGTCACCAGCGGGTTCGCCGGCACGTAATTGTCGGGATGGCCCAGATAGTCCGGCGCGAAGAACACGAACAGGCAGAACAGGATCAGCAGCACGCCGAGGCTGAAGAAATCCTTGAGCGTGTAATAGGGGTGGAAGGGGATGCTGTCCTGCTTGCCGCGAATCTCGATGCCGAGCGGGTTGTTGGAGCCGTGCGTGTGCAGCGCCAGCACATGCAGCGCCACCACGCCGACAATGACGAAGGGCAGCAGGTAATGCAGCGAATAGAAGCGGTTGAGCGTCGGGTTATCGACCGCGAAGCCGCCCCACAGCCAGCTCACGATATGCTCGCCCACCCACGGAATCGCCGAGAACAGGTTGGTGATGACCGTGGCGCCCCAGAAGCTCATCTGGCCCCAGGGCAGCACATAGCCCATGAAGGCCGTCGCCATCATCAGCAGCATGATGACCACGCCGAGCATCCACAGGATCTCGCGCGGCGACTTGTAGGAGCCGTAATAGAGCCCGCGGAAGATGTGGATATAGACGACGATGAAGAAGAACGACGCGCCGTTCATATGGATGAACTGCACCAGCCAGCCGAACGGCACGTCGCGCCTGATGCGCTCCACGCTGTCGAAGGCATGGTCCACATGCGGCGTGTAGTTCATCGCCAGCACGATGCCGGTGACGATCATCACCACCAGCATGAAGCCGGCGAGCGCGCCGAAATTCCACCAGTAGTTGAGGTTTTTCGGCGTCGGGTATTCATGCATCTCGTGATGCATGAAGGAGAAGACCGGCAGCCGGTAGTCGATCCAGCGGACGATCGGGTTCTGGAACTTGGGCGCAGCCATCGCTACTCAGCCGATCAGGATGCGGGTGTCGTCGAGGAAGCGGTATGGCGGCACGGGAAGGTTCTCCGGCGCCGGCCCCTTGCGGATGCGCCCGGAGGTGTCGTAGTGCGAGCCGTGGCAGGGGCAGAACCAGCCGCCATATTCGCCCTTCTCATCCGTGTCCTTCTGGCCGAGCGGGATGCAGCCGAGATGGGTGCATACACCCACCAGGATCAGCCATTCCGCCTTCTGCACCCGGTCCGCATCCGCCATCGGGTCCGGCAGGGCGTCGAGCGACGTGTCCTCCGCCTCCTTGATCTCGGCTTCCGTGCGCCGGCGCACGAAGACCGGCTTCTTCTGCCAGACGACGGTGATCGACTGGCCCGGTTCGATGGGCTCGAGATCGACTTCCGTTGTCGAGAGCGCGAGCGTGTCCGCCGCCGGGTTCATATTGTCAACGAGCGCCCAGCCGGCCGCCACCGCCCCGACCGCGCTCATGCCGCCCGCCGCATATTCGAGAAAGTCGCGGCGCGTGACGCCGTCGCCGCCCGCCCCGTCCGCCGTTGCCGCCATATACGGAAAACTCCCCAGCACCCAGGACAACGGGCGCTTGCCGCATAGCCCGTTCGAGTATGTCTTGCGGCCCCCGCGCCGCTATGCGACCCGATGCCGCGTAAATGCCCCTGCGCGCCCGCAATCGTTCATTTGCAAGCGGATATGCCCCACATTGCGGGCAGGTTCCGCCGCAGGGGAGGCTTGGGCGTGACGGACGCATCCGCGCCGCGCCGGACAAGGGCGCGGCTCTGGTTCGAGGAGCTGCGCGACGCCTTCTGCGCCGCCTTCGAGGCGCTGGAGCCGGGCGGCGCGCGTTTCGAGCGCCGGGCATGGGAGCGCCCGGGCGGCGGCGGCGGCGTCATGTCGGTGATGAAGGGCGACGTGTTCGAGAAGGTCGGCGTCAATGTCTCGACCGTCCACGGGAGCTTTTCAGAGGCCTTCCGGGCCCGGATTCCGGGCGCGGAGGAGGACCCGCGCTTCTGGGCCTCCGGCATCTCGCTGGTGGCGCATATGGCCTCGCCCTTCGTGCCGGCGATGCACATGAACACCCGCCATATCGAGACGACCCGGGCCTGGTTCGGCGGCGGGGCGGACCTGACGCCGATGTTCCCCGAGCGCGCAGCGGCGGAGGCGCGCGCCTTCCACGCCGCGCTGGAAGACGCCTGCAACCGGTACGACGCCGGCGACTATCCGCGCTTCAAGGCCTGGTGCGACGAGTACTTCTTCATCAAGCACCGCGGCGAGGCGCGGGGCGTCGGCGGGATCTTCTACGACTACGTCGATACGGGCGACTGGGCCGCGGACTTGGCCTTCACCCGCGATGTCGGTCTCGCCTTCCTGGACATCTACCCGGCTCTGGTCCGGCGCCATATGGCCGAGCCGTGGACCGAAGAGGACCGGCAGCATCAGCTGTTCCGGCGCGGCCGCTACGCCGAATTCAACCTGCTGTACGATCGCGGCACGAAGTTCGGCCTGATGACCGGGGGCAATCCGGAAGCGATCCTGATGTCGCTGCCGCCGGAGGCCGCCTGGCCCTGAGATTCGCGGGCGCGGCCAAGTCAGCAGTGGCGGATTCGATTGAAAGACACCATAAATTTGACACTGGTCGGCCACGGACCGCCGGTCGATGTTAGATCATTAGTCAGGGTCCGGGCCCGTCCGGCGAGTCTCGACGCGCAGGCCGAGCGCCTGACGCGTCGATCGTCGTTGCATCGGAGGGCGCTGTTTCTGGGACCAAGGGGCGAAAGCAGTTACCGGAGAGCAGTCCGTGGGTGGTTCGAACGAAACTGATCTGACCGGCGTTCATCCTTTCAGCATCATGCCGGACGC
>JAJECF010000104.1 GCA_022822125.1 Alphaproteobacteria bacterium | reverse complement strand
TCAGGTCGTCGAAATCCTCGATGTAACGCTCGATGGCCTGGCGGATCACCTCCGCGCGGGAACGCTTGAGGTCCCGGGCGGCGGCGTCGAGGGCCCTGACCAGTTCATCGGGAAGCCGCGCTGAGACCTGGCTCATGGGTGACTCCGGGCGAAGTCGTTCAATGTCGGATACATTACCTTACTGTCACGCCGTCGCAACAGCCGGTTCCGGGCGCCTTGACGCCTGCCTCGGCGGCGGTGACATTCCTCTTGTGTTTTCTCCCGGTCCTCGCGTGCTGATCCTGGGAGGCACAGGCGAGGGGGCAGCGCTTGCGCGCGCCCTCGACGGCCGCGCCCGGGTGACGAGTTCGCTCGCCGGCCGGACCCGGCGGCCGGCGGCGCTTGCGGGCGCCGTCAGGACCGGCGGTTTCGGCGGCGCGGCGGGGCTTGCGCGCTATCTCCGCGAGAAAGGCGTCGAGAGGCTGATCGACGCGACGCATCCCTTCGCCGCGCGCATCTCCGCCAACGCGCGCGAGGCGGCGGAGCGGGCCGGCGTGCCCCGGCTGGCTGTCGAGCGCCCGATGTGGCGGCGGCAGCCGGGAGACCGCTGGATCTGCGTGGCCGATGCTGCGGCGGCCGCTGCAGCGCTTGCCGGTCTGCCGGACGCCGTCTTCCTGACGCTGGGCCCCGGCGATCTCGGCGCCTTTGCGGGACTCACCGGCCGGCGCTTCGTGCTGCGGCGTATCGACCCCGGCCCATCGCCCCTGCCGGACGCAACGGTGGTGCTGGCGCGCGGTCCTTTCGACCTCTCGGCCGAGCGCGATCTGTTCAAAGATTACGGGATCGGGACGCTGGTGACGCGCGCTTCCGGAGGAGCCGCGACCGAAGCGAAAATCCTCGCCGCGCGCGAACGCGATATGCCTGTGGTGATGATCCGGCGCCCGCCGCCGGAGCCCGGCCCCCGCGTTTCCAGCGTCGAAGAGGCGGTCGCGTGGGCGCTTTCGGGGGCGCTCAGCAGCGCCGGCAGCGGATCTTCTTGAACACCTGGTCGCGGTCGCCGTCCACCGCCAGCCAGTCCAGCAGGCAGCGCAGCGCCTTGCCGCGGTCCGGCAGGCGGTAATCCTTCACCACATCGTCCAGAAGCGTGAGCATGTCGGGGTTCAGTTCGACCTCGACCGTTACCTTGTCGCCGGCCATCGATCCGCTCCTCCGTTACAGCAGCGTTGCGGCCAGAATCACCAGCAGCAGGATCACCCCGCCGGTGGACCAGCCGAGGAACCTGCAGAAGCCGCTCCAGATATATTGGTGCCGCGCGTTTTCCGCCGCCGCATTGTAGTCCGCCATCGACCCATCTCCCCGCCGGAAGAGCCGTTGCTACTATAGGCCGGCGCCCCTCTTCCTCACTGCGACGGATTGACCGTCATATCCCCCGGATCGACCGCCACGACCCGCTCGTCCTCCACCTTCACGCGGCCTTCCGCGATCCAGCCGACCGCCAGCGGCAACACATGATGCTCGCGCTCAAGCACCCGGGCCGCCAGCGCCTCCGCCGTGTCGTCCGGGCGCACCGGCACCGCCGCCTGGAGGATAATCGGCCCGGCGTCCAGTTCGGCGCGCACGAAATGCACGGTGCAGCCGTGCCAGGCGACGCCCGCCGCCAGCGCGCGCCTGTGCGTGTCGAGGCCCCGGAAGGCCGGCAGCAGCGAGGGGTGGATATTGATGAGGCGGTCGCGCCAGCGGTCCACAAAGCCCGGCCCCAGCACCCGCATGAAGCCGGCCAGCACGACCAAGTCTGCGCCCGCCGCGCGCAGTTCCTCATCGAGCGCATCCTCGAACGCCGTCCGGTCGGCGAAGCTCCGGCGCGACACCGCCAGCGCGGGGGCGCCCGCCGCCTCTGCCCTGGCGAGGCCCGGCGCGCCCGCAACATCGGAGATTGCCGCCGCAACGCGCCAGGAAGGCGCCCGCGCATCCAGCAATGCCTGGAGGTTGCTGCCGCGGCCCGACAGCAGCACGCCCACCTTCACCGCCGCCACCCTTCCAGACCGTCGAGGAGGACGCCCTCGCCCTCCACGACCTCGCCGAGACGGAAGACCGTCTCGCCCGCCGCCTCGAAAACCGCCGCCAGCGCCTCCGCCCGCTCCGGCGCGACCGCAACGGTCATGCCGACGCCGCAGTTGAATGTGCGGGCGAGCTCCGCCGGCGCGACATGGCCTGCGAGCCACTCGAAGACCGGCGGCAGGGGCCAGGCGGCGCAGTCGATCCGCATGCCGAGGCTCGCCGGCAGGCCGCGCGGCGGATTCTCCACGAGGCCGCCGCCGGTGATATGCGCGAGCGCCCGGACGCCGCCTGCGGCAAGCGCCGCCAGCACGGAGCGGACATAGATGCGGGTCGGCCGGAGCAGCGCCGCGCCGAGCGGCTCCTCCGAGAAGGGCGACGGGCCCGCAAGGTCGAGGCCGTCACGCGCGACGATCCGGCGGACGAGGGAGAAGCCGTTGGCGTGCAGGCCATCCGAGGCGAGGCCCAGCAGGATGTCGCCCGGCCGGGCCTCCGGCAGGACCATATGTTCACGCTCGATCGCGCCCACCGCGAAGCCCGCAAGGTCGTAGCGCCCCGGAGGATAGAAACCCGGCATTTCCGCCGTCTCGCCGCCGATGAGCGCGCAGCCGGCGGCGACACAGCCCTCCGCAATGCCCTCCATCACGGCCGCAGCGACATCGCCGTCGAGCGCTCCGGTGGCGAAATAGTCGAGGAAGAACAGCGGCTCGGCCCTCTGCGCGGCGAGATCGTTCACGCACATCGCCACGAGGTCGATGCCGATGCCGCCATGGCGGTCGAGCGCCTGGGCGATTTCCAGCTTGGTGCCGACCCCGTCGGTGGCGGCCACCAGCACCGGGTCGCGGAACCCGGCCGCACGAAGGTCGAAAAGGCCGCCGAAACCGCCGAGCCGCGCATCCGCCCCCGGCCGGGCGGTCCGGGCCGCCGCCGGCGCGATCCGGCGCACCAGGGCGTCTCCCGCGTCGATATCGACGCCGGCCGCCTTGTAGGACGCGCCTTCCATGCTCGCCATGATGCCTCCGGGGCGATATAGTCCCGGGCGACAATATCCATCGGGCGAAGAGGCGCAATGCGAGCGTTGTTCGGGCCGGCGCCGACGCCGCCATTCCTACGATCGGCCGCGTTGCGCATGGCAGCGGCGCTTTTCGCGGCGCTACTGGCGCCGGGCGGGCCTGCCGCCGCGAAGGTTGATCTCTATACGGTGCAGGGCCTTGCCGTTGACGAGTCGGCGCCGTCGGCCGCCGAGGCGAAGCAGGCCGCCATGGCCGCAGCGCGCGCGGAGGCGTTTGACAGGCTGCTGCGCCGCCTGACGCTCAGCGAGGACCATGACCGGCTGCCGGCCTCCGACCCCGCGGTCGCGGCGGCGGCGATGCGCAGCGTGCAGGTGCTGGAGGAGCGCCAGTCGCCTGTGCGTTATATCGCTCGCGTTTCGGTCGGCTTCCATCCGGAGCCGGTCCGCGCGCTGCTGCGGGAGGCGGGTATCCCGTTCTCGGAAGCCGTGAGCGGTCCCGTCGCCCTCTTCCCCGTCTATGACTGGGGGCCGCTGCGCCTGCTGTTCCAGGACGCCAATCCGTGGCGGGAGGCCTGGGCGCGGCGGCCGGCGGCGAACGAGCCGGTGCCGTTGGCGCTGCCGGCGGCGGACGACCCCGCCATGCCGGCGGCGGACAGTGCGGCCGAAGGCGACCGCGCCCGCCTGCTGCAGGCCGCGGCCCGGGTCGGCGCCCGGCGCGCCCTGGTCGCCCATGCCATCTATCGCCTGGAGGAAGGCCGCGTCCGGCCCGTGCTGGAGGTGGCGCTCAGGCGCTTCGGAGCGGGCGGCGCCGGGGCGGTCCGGACGCTGCGCATCGAAGGCCGGGCCGGGGAGACGGTGGAGAGCCTCTGCGCGCGCGCCGCCGCAGAGGCGGCGGCCGACATCCAGGAAGGCTGGAAGCGCGCCAATCTGGTCGCCGCCGGCGCGCCGGCGGAATCCTTCGAGGCGGCGGCGCCGCTCGGCGGGCTGGGAGACCTCATCGCGGTGAAGGACGGGCTCGCCGCGGCCGGCGGCGTCCGGCAGGTCCGGCTGGCGGAGCTGGCGCGCAACCGGGCGGTCTTCCGCTTCCGCTTCGCCGGCGGCGAAGCGCGCCTCCGGGGCGTTCTGGAGCGCCAAGGTCTGGCGCTCGAACAGGCGGACGGCAATGCCTGGACGCTCCGTTCGCTGGACCGCTGACGGCGGCGCGGCCGGGCGATGACCCTGCCTAACGCGATCACGCTCGCGCGCCTGCTGGCCGTGCCGGCGGCGGTATGGCTGATCGTGCGCGGCTGGTATGAGGCGGCGCTCTGGCTGTTTCTGCTCGCCGGCCTCTCCGACGCCGTGGACGGCTGGCTCGCCCGGCGGCTCGGGCAGGTCTCGCGCCTTGGCAGCCTGCTCGACCCGGTGGCCGACAAGGCGCTTCTGGTCTCCGTGTTCATTTCGCTCGGCGTCCGCGGCCTGTTGCCCGCCTGGCTGGTGATCCTGGTGGTGTTCCGCGATGCGCTGATCGTCTGCGGCTGGCTGCTCGGCCAGGTGCTCATGCCGTCCGCCCAGCCGGTTCGCCCGCACTGGACGAGCAAGCTGAACACCTGCGCGCAGCTCGCGTTCGTTGCAGGCGCGCTCGCCATGCTGGCCTGGGGCTTCCGCGTTCCGCTGGCGGAGGCGGCCGCCTATGCTGTCGTCGCGGCGACGACCGCCGTGTCCGGCGGGGTCTATGTCGTCACCTGGATGCGCGGCATGATGCGGCTGGAACGGGGAGGCGGCGCGGCATGAGTCCTGCAAGACAAACCGGAGTATGGCTGGCCGTCGGGCTGGCGGCGGCATTCTTCCTTGCGCTCTTCCAGGACATATTGCTGCCCTTCGTCGCCGGCATCGCCATCGCCTATTTCCTAGACCCGCTGGTGGACCGGCTGGAGCGGCGCGGCGTCGGGCGCACGGTCGGGGCCGTGCTCGTGCTCGCCGGGTTCGTGGTGGCGAGCTTTGGAGTGCTGCTGCTGCTGCTGCCCGTGGTGAACGCCCAGATCGGCGGCCTGATGGCGAGCCTGCCCGGCTATATCGAAGCCCTGGAGCAGGCCGTCTCGCGGATCATGGTGCGCGTGCAGTCGGAAGTCCCGCCGGAGGACATCGAAACCATCCGCCGGGCGTTGACCGGCCATGTCGCAGCCGCCGCCGGCTGGGCGGGCGAAATCGCCGGCCGTCTGCTGGGCAGCGGGCTTGCGCTCGTCAACCTGCTCGGCCTCGCGATCGTCACGCCCGTCGTCGCCTTCTACCTGCTGCGCGACTGGGACCGCATCGTCTCCGCGATCGACGATCTGCTGCCGCGCCGGAGCGCTCCCGTCATCCGCGAGCAGGCGGCGCGCATTGACGCCACGCTCGCGGCCTTCGTGCGCGGCCAGGCCTCGGTCTGTCTCGCGCTCGGCCTCGGCTACGGTTGCCTGCTGATGCTCGCCGGGCTCGATTTCGGCTTCATCGTCGGCATCTTCTCCGGCCTCGTTTCGTTCATCCCCTATGTCGGCAGCGTGCTGGGCGGGGTGATCTCCATCGGGCTGGCGCTCGACCAGTTCGACGCGCTCTGGCGGGTGGCGCTGGTCGCCGCGATCTTCGTCGCCGGCCAGGCCGTGGAGGGCAACTACCTCACCCCGAAGCTTGTGGGCGACCGGGTCGGCCTGCATCCGGTTTGGGTGATCTTCGCACTGTTCGCCGGCGGTTCGCTGCTGGGCTTCCTCGGCATGCTGGTCGCCCTGCCGGCGGCGGCGGCGATCGGGGTGCTGGCGCGCTTCGCCGTGGAGCAATATCGGGAGAGCCGCCTCTATGGCTCCGACGACGCCTCGTAAACAGCAATTGGTCCTGCATCTCGGCCACCGTGCGGCCATGGGCGCGGAGGACTTCCTGGTCGCCGGCAGCAATGCCGAAGCGGTGGCGTGGATCGACCGCTGGCCCGACTGGCCGGCCCCGGCGCTGACGGTCTGGGGGCCGGCCGGTTCGGGCAAGACGCATCTTGCGCATGTCTGGCAGGCGCGGAGCGGCGCCGTTGCGGTCCCGCCGGCGGCGCTGGCGGAGGCCAATCCGGTCAATCTGCTCGGCGGCCGCCAGCATCTCTTCGTCGACGGCGCGGACGGCGTCGTGGACGAGCTTGCCCTGCTGCATCTCTACAACCTGCTGGCGGGCCGGGGCGGCTCGCTGCTGCTGACGGCGGCCGCGCCGCCCTCGCGCTGGCGGCTCAGGACCGCCGACCTCGCCTCGCGCCTCGCCGGCGGTCCGGCCGTCGCCATTCGCCCGCCGGACGACCGCCTGCTGGAAGCCGTGCTCGCCAAGCAATTCGCCGACCGGCAGATCGAAATCGGCCAGGAGGTGCTCGATCTGCTGCTGCGGCGCATCGAGCGCAGTTTCGCCGCGGCGCGCCGTGCGGTAGATATTCTGGACCGCGCCGCGCTTGCCGGCCGGCGCCGCATCACGGCGGGCCTCGTGCGGGAACTGCTCGCCGACGGCGCGTTCGAACAGGGAGAGGACAGTCATGGATCTCGGAATCGCGGGTAAGCGGGCCATTGTCGGCGCCGCCAGCAAGGGTCTCGGCAAGGGCTGCGCCATGGCGCTCGCCGAGGAAGGCGTGCATCTGGTCATCAATGCCCGCACGGCCTCGGAGCTCGAGGCGACAGCCGCGGAAATCCGCGCGGCCGCCGGCGTCGAGGTCACCGCCCTCGCCGGCGACATCACGCTTCCCGAGACGCGCCAGGCCATCCTCGCCGCCTGCCCCGCCCCTGACATCCTGGTTACCAATGCCGGCGGGCCGCCGCCCGGCAATTTCCGCACCGACACGCGCGAGCGCTGGCTGGCGGCGCTCGAGGCCCAGCTTCTCGGCCATGCCGAGATGATTACCGCGGTCGTGGACGGCATGGCCGAGCGCGGCTTCGGGCGGATCGTCAACATCACCTCGCAATCGACCAAGATGCCGGTGCCCAATCTCGGCCTCTCGACCTCGGCGCGCCTCGCGCTGCAGGGCTTCTGCAACACCATCTGCCGCGAGGTGATGGACCGCAATGTCGTCATCAACAACCTGCTGCCGGGGCCGTTCGACACCGACCGCCTGAAAGGCGGCATCGCCCATGCGGCGCAGCAGGCGGGCACCGACCTGGAGACGGCGCGCGCCGAGCGCATGGCCGCCACGCCCGCCGGGCGCTTCGGCACGGCGGAGGAATTCGGCAAGGTCTGCGCGTTCCTTTGCAGCCAGCATGTCGGTTTCATGACCGCCAACAGCGTGCTGATGGACGGCGGCCTCTATCCGGGAACCTTCTGAACCATGCATGACACGGTCATTCGCGGCGCGCGCATCGTCGACGGGTCCGGCGAGGCCGCCTTTACCGGCGATATCGCCATCGAGGACGGGCGCTTTGTCCAGGCGGGCGGCAAGGCGGGGCCGGGCCGGCGCGAGATCGACGCGGACGGCCTGCTCGCCGCGCCCGGCTTCGTCGATGTCCACACCCACTATGACGGCCAGGCGACCTGGGACCCGTGGCTCTCGCCCTCGGGCTGGCACGGCGTCACCACGGCGGTGATGGGCAATTGCGGCGTCGGCTTCGCGCCCGCCGCGCCCGACCGCCACGACTGGCTGATCGGCCTGATGGAAGGCGTCGAGGACATTCCCGGCACGGCGCTCTCCGAAGGCATGACCTGGAACTGGGAGACCTTCCCGGAATATCTCGACGCGCTGGAGGCGATGCCGCACGGCGCGGTCCGGGCCTATGCGATGGGCGAGCGGGGCGCGGCGAACGAGGATCCGACCGCGGACGACATCGCCGCCATGGCCGCGATCGTCGAGGAAGGGCTCCGCGCGGGCGCGCTCGGCTTCTCCTCCTCGCGCACCATGCTGCACCGCTCCATTGACGGCGAGCCGGTGCCCGGCACCTTCGCCGGCCATGAGGAGTTGATGGGCATCGGCCGCGCCTGCGGGCGGGCCGGCCACGGCGTGTTCGAGATCGCAACCGACTTCGGCATCGGCGGTATGGACGGGCGCTTCCGCGACGATGTGGTGTGGATGCGGAACCTTTCTCGCGAGACCGGGCTGCCGGTCTCCTTCATCCTCGCCCAGTCCGACCGCAGCCCCGGAGACTGGCGGCGCATTCTCGACTGGACGGAGGTCGCCGTCGCCGAGGGCGCGAAGCTCCGCATGCAGGTGAGCGCGCGGCCCGCGGGCATGCTGATGGGGTTCGAGAGCAGCATGCATCCCTTCATGGGCCACCCGGCCTATATGGAGATCGCGCATCTGCCGCTGGCCGAGCGCACCGCCCGCCTCTCCGACCCGGAGGTTCGCGCGCGGCTGCTTGCGGAGGAGTCCACCCGGCAGGGCAGGTTCGACAGCTATGTGTTCAACCATTTCGCCGGCATGTTCCCGCTGGGCGATCCGCCGGACTATGAACCGCCGGCGGAGCGCAGCATCGCGGCGCTGGCGGGCGGCGGCGATCCGCGCGCAACCTTGCTCGACGCGATGCTGGCGGACGAAGGCCGGGCGCTGATCTACTTCCCGCTGCTCGGCTATGCCGACGGCGATTTCGAGATGCTGCGCACCGTGCTGGAGCATCCGCTCGCCATGCTGAGTCTCTCGGACGGCGGCGCGCATTGCGGGCTCATCTGCGACGCGAGTTCGCCCACCTACATGCTGTCCTACTGGGCGCGCGACCGGCGGCGGGGGCCGCAATTGGCGCTGGAGCACGCCGTCAGGCTCCAGACGCGGGGCACGGCGGAGGCCTACGGGCTGAACGACCGCGGCCTCGTGCGCGCGGGCTGCAAGGCGGACCTCAACCTGATCGATTTCGACGCGCTCCGCCTGCATGCGCCGGTCATGGTGCGCGACCTGCCGGCTGGCGGGCGCCGCCTGGTGCAGCGCGCCGACGGCTATGTCGCGACCCTCGTGGCCGGCGAGACGACCTGGGAGCGGGGCGAAGCGACGGGCGCCATGCCGGGCCGCCTGCTGCGCGGCCCGCAGGCGGCATGACGGCCGAGGGAGCCGGGTGGACATGTTGAGAGCGGGCGATCTGGACCATTTCGTGGGCGCGCTCGGGCGCGCGGTGCGGGACGCCGCGCCGCCGGGCGGGCCGGAAGCCGCGCTGGCGGCGCGCATATTCGACGCTATGGAGACGCCGGGGGGCCTGCCCGCCGCGTTCCCCGAGCCGCGCCGCCCGGCTCCGGCCGAGGCGCTGGAGACCGTCTTTGCACTGGCGGCGCAGGGGCCGGAGCCGGTGCAGCATGTGGCGGGCGCGCTCCGGGCGCTCGACGCCCGGCTCGCCTGGGGGCCGCGGCTTGGCGGCGAGGGCGACGACCCCACCTTCCGCAACGCCCATGCCAATGCCGTGGTGACGGGCGCGGACGGGCTGGAGCGGCGCGGGGATGTGCGCATCGGCGTGAGCCTCGTGGCCCCGCACACCGACTATCCGAGGCACAACCACCCGCCGGAGGAGCTTTATTTCGTGCTCGCGCCCGGCGATTGGTGGCGCGAGGATCTGGGCTGGCGGGCGCGGCCGGCGGGCGGCCTCCAGCACAACCCGCCCCATGCCTGGCACGCCATGCGCGCCGGCGACACGCCGCTGCTGGCCGTCTGGTGCCTCTGGACGGCGAACGCCTGACGCTCAAAACGAGGGAAAACGGGGGAATCGTGGCCGAGGAATTCGACGCCATCGTGGTCGGCGCGGGGTTTGCCGGCATGTATATGCTGCACCGGCTGCGCGGGCTCGGCATGCGGGCGGTCGTGCTGGAAGCCGGCGGCGATGTCGGCGGCACCTGGTACTGGAACCGCTATCCGGGCGCGCGCTGCGACGTGGAGAGCGTCCAGTATTCCTACCAGTTCGATGCGGCCCTGCAGCAGGAATGGTGCTGGACCGAGCGCTATGCGGCCCAGCCCGAAATCCTGGCCTACGCCAACCATGTGGCCGACCGCTTCGACCTGAGGCGCGACATACGCTTCGACAGGCGGGTGGCGAGCGCCGCGTTCGACGAGGCGGACGCCCGCTGGGAGTTGCAGACGGAGGCGGGCGAACGGTTCCGCGCGCGCTGGTGCATCATGGCGCTGGGCTGCCTCTCGGCGGCGAACCTGCCCGATTTCGAGGGCCGCGAGAGCTTCGAGGGGCCGACCTACCACACCGGACACTGGCCGCATGAGGGCGTCGATTTCGCCGGAAAGCGCGTGGCGGTGATCGGCACGGGCTCCTCCGCGATCCAGTCGATTCCCATCCTGGCCCGCGAGGCCCGGCATCTGACGGTCTTCCAGCGCACGGCCAACTATTCGATTCCGGCGCATAACCGCCCGCTCCCGCCCGAATTCGTGGCGGAGGTTAAGGCGCGCTACCCGGAACTGCGGGCCCGCGCGCGCTCAATGCCGTCCGGGATCGACCTCGACTACCGTCCGCTGCAGGCGCTCGAGACCCCGGAAGAGGAGCGCGAGGCTGAATTCGAGCGGCGCTGGGCGCATGGCGGGCTGTCCTTCCTCGGCTGCTTCTCCGACCTGCTGTTCGACGAGGCGGCCAACCGCACTGCAGCCGATTTCGTGCGCGCCAGGATCGCCGACATCGTGGACGACCCGGAGACCGCCCGGCTGCTCGCGCCGACCAACATCATCGGCTGCAAGCGGCTCTGCGTGGATACCGGCTATTACGCCACCTTCAACCGGCCGAATGTCGAACTCGTGGATGTGTCCGAGCGCCCCGTCGAGGCGATTACGCCGGGCGGCGTGCGCGCGCATGGGCGGGAGTGGCCGGCGGACGCCATCGTGTTCGCCACCGGCTTCGACGCCATGACGGGCGCGCTGAAGCGGATCGACATACGCGGCGCTTCGGGGCGGCGGCTCCGCGACGAATGGGCGGAGGGGCCGCGCGCCTATCTCGGCCTCACCGTGGCCGGCTTTCCCAACCTGTTCACCGTGACCGGCCCCGGCAGCCCCTCGGTGCTGACCAACATGCTCCCCTCCATCGAGCAGCATGTGGACTGGATCGCCGACTGCCTCGCCGCGATGAGCGACCGGGGCGCCCGGCGGATGGAGGCGGAGCCGGAAGCGCAGGACGCCTGGCTGGCGCATGCCGCCGAAACGGCCTCGCTCTCGCTGCGCTCCACCTGTTCGAGCTGGTATGTCGGCGCCAATGTGCCCGGCAAGCCGCGCGTCTTCATGCCCTATATCGGCGGCCTCCCCGCCTATATCGAAAAATGCGACGCCATCGCCGCCGCCGGCTATGAGGGCTTCCGGATCGAGTGACGGGGAGCCCCGGCTCGGGCCGCGGCCATCGCCCCGACCCTGGAATCGCATCCTGCTTCTGATTTTCAGGAAATAATACCAGAGATCGTTGATCGGAGCCGATGGCGCGGCGCCTCCCTACCGCAGCCCGGGTCCTTTGTCTTCATCCTGAGTAGCGACCGCGCCAGCGGGCGCGCATCGAAAGCCCGTCCCGAGCTTGCTGAAGGGGACGCGCCACCGGCGGGACGATCCTTCGATACGCCTCCCTCCGGTCGGCATTTGCCCGTGAGTTTCAACCCGGTGCCGTTGGTATGACGCCCTGCAAGGGCTTGGCCTCGGGAAGCCCGTGCTACAATGAGGCAGGGGAAAGGAGGCGGCGTCCGCGCGGGGGCCGCCTCCTCTGTTTCGCGCCGGCGCAAGAAAAGAACGCCAGGAAACGAAGAGGAGGCGCGCTATGCAGGATCGGCACGACAAACCTTCACCGAAAGCATGGCGAACATGACATCGCATGACAAAACATGACATTTCATGACGCTTCTGCGGGGGGCGCTGCACCGCCCCTGCCGAAGCCCGGCGACGGACCGCCTTCCCCGGACGACCGCGGAGCCGTTCGAATCGCGTCCCGTTGCCCGCCGCCGTCAGGCGGACGCGACGTGCGTGGCACCGCTTTCCTGCCGGCCCGTGATCGCTGCAAGGCCGTGCAGCGCCTCCTCGGCGCGGCGGCGTTTCGCCTCGTCCGGGTCGCGCTGGACGATGCGGAGCAGCGCGTCGCGCGCCGCCGGGTCGCCCTCTGCGGCCATGTCGAAGGCCATCCGGTCGCGGCGGTCGTAATATTGCCGGTCCAGCGGCACGACCTTGGGCGAGAGGGCGCGCCAGAAATATTGCCCGTCCCCGGAGGACCAGTCCGCATAGACCTCCTCCCACGCGCCGCAACCGGAATAGGGCGTCATGTTGGTGTCCGCGATCGGCTGGCTCGCCGGCTGGTAGCGGTCGTCGAAGGACTGGCGGATCTCGTCCGTGCGGTTGGGCAGCGCGCAATGCACGACCGTGTCCGCGAAGATGAGCGCGTCGCCCGCCTCGAAGGCGCCCGTGACCCACTCGCCCGGAATCGGCACGCTGATATCCATGCCGCCCGCGCCATTGCCGACCTTGGTGTCGAGCACGCCCGCGCTGTGCGAGCCGGCCGCCACCGCCAGCGCGCCCTTCTCCAGCGGGCAGTCGCCGAGCGGCGCCCAGAGCGCATGGTTGGTCGCGCCGCCGATATGCACCTTGTCCTGATGCGCCCCGGTGGTGAAGTCGAAGCTCTCGGTCTGCGGGAAGATATTGCGCTGGATGAACATCGGATGCGCCAGCACCGGCTCGTCGAAAATGCGCTCGAACAGCGCCAGCACATTCGGGTGGATTCTGAGCCGGTGCAGTTCCTCGTCCTTCCACATGCCGCGGAACACCTGCATGTAGCGTTCCTCGGGGTCCTTGCAGGCGGCGGCCTTGTTGGCGACGCCTTGCTCCACCGGACAGGCCGGGTCGAGCCAGCCGCCTTCGGCCGCCTTCTCCAGCAGGCGCCGGCGGACCTCCGTCACCGCATCGCGCGGCAACAGGCCCCGGAGGAACAGATAGCCGTCGCGCTCCAGCCGCGCGGCAAGCGCGGGGCCGTCATCCATGCATTCGGTCGAATCGAGGAACTCGCCCATCGCCGCCATGTCCGTTCCTCCCTGTTCGCGCCGGACGGCGCCGGTGTATCAGATCGCCAGGTCCTTCGTGTTGTAGTCGCGAAGCACGCGCTCGAAGGTCTCGTCATTGTAGCGGAACTCGTCCTCCAGCCCCGCGAAGGGCCGGTAGCGGAACGGCGTCTCCCCCGGAAAGCGCTGCCGGCGGGCGTCGATGGCGACCTGGATGACGGCGGAGCGCTCGAAGATGCGCTGCTCGTCATAGACCTGGTCGGCGCCCATGCTGAGCGCGCCGCGCTGGCCCAGCACGGAGCGGCGGCGGTGGAAGCCGAAGGTGATCGAGATGCGCTTGTCGGGCGAGGAATTGGCGAAGGAGCCGTGCAGCATCTGGCGGTTGACGGCCGTGACATCGCCCGGCTCGCAGAGGAGCGGCACGGCGTCCGGCAGCTTCTCGTCGCCGCCGTTCTCCCTGACCCGCTGCTTTATATCGACCCGCCCCTGCTTGTGGGTGCCGGGCACGACCCAGAGGCAGTTGGCGGGCGTGGTCGGGTAGAGCTGCACCTGGAAATTGAAGCCGTGAATGCCCTCGTCCCAGTCCGGCGAGTCCCAGTGGGTGACGCCGTCCTGGTGCCAGGCGACGGAGCCGCCGACGCCGGCCTGCTTGACGAAGATGGCGTCGTTATAGGGCACGAAGTCGGTCCCGTTGATGGCCTGCGCCACCGCCAACAGATGCGGGTGGCCATAGACGCGCAGCGCGGCCGGCATGGTCTGGCACATGCCGTAGATCAGGAAGACCACATAGGCCGGCGCGTCCTTGTCGGGCCTCGGCTCGGTCATGCGGTGGGGATGGCGGCCGTTGAGCTTGCCGGTGCCGCCCCAGAAATCGGACAGCGGCTCGATCATCGTATAGGGCTCGCGGGCCTGGTCGCGCCCGAGCGCCGGGCGGCCCTCCGCATCCACATCCGCGCCCGGACGAACGGGCGCGCGCTCGATCGCCATGTCCAGGTCGGCCCGGAGCTCGCCGAGCTCCGCCTCGCCGACCACGCCTTCGAACACATAGAAGCCGTGCGTCCAATAGGCTTCGAGAATGTCGGGATGGAGCTTGCCGTCAGCACCGAAGCGCACGGGGCCCCGGTTGCCGAGGCTGCGGGCGCGTTCCTCGCCGGCGCCGAGATAGGCCGCAATCCGCGCGGCATGCTCGGCCTTGGTCGGTTCCGTCGCCAGGGGCGAAGCATGATTCATGGCGCATCTCCGGCTGCTGTCGTCGACAGGGAAATCCTATGCAAGCGCCCGCTCCGCCGCAAGCGGGCCGGGCTATTCGCTGACCCGGAAGACGGGGTTGCGGCTCAAGGGCGTGCCGCTCAGATAGCGGGTGAGGAACGCCGCGCAGAATTCGAGCTCCTCCGGCGGCACGGCGGGATGCAGGCCGGGATTGGCGTGGAGGCGCTTGTCCGTGGAGCCGAGCGCATCGAACATGGCGAGGCACTGCTCGCGGGTGAAAAGCTCGTCCTCGAGCTGCCAGATGAACAGCACAGGGCAGCTAATCGCCTTCGCCGCCGCTTCGACGACCGGCTTGTAATGGGCGGGCTCGCAGACGAGGCCCATCAGCCCCAGCACGGCGACCGAAATGCGCGGCTCGGCCGCAACGAAGGGCGCGCCGTAGATCGTGCCCATCGAGAGGCCCCAATAGCCGACGGGGCCGGACCCCACCTCCTCCAGCCCGGAGACCGTCTCCAGCGCGAGCCGCCAGTCCCGCACCATGTCGTCCGCCGTTCCTTCCCGCTGCCATTCCGGCCAGAAGGCCTCGCGCCCGCCCGGGCCGACCTGCCTGCGACCGTGGACCGGACCGTCGAGCGAGAGGCCGAAATAGCCTTGGCTGCGGCAAAGCCCGGCGGCGATGTCCGGAATCGGGCGCTGGTGGCGGTTTCCGGAAGCGCCGTGGCCGTAACAGACGAGCGGCGCGCCCGGCGTCGCGCCGTCGCCGGACCACAGCGCTCCGGTGACCGGGCGGCCGCCGGTATGGATGGTGAACTCTCGCATCGTCGCGCCGTCGCGCCGTTCCGTTTCGTGCCATTCGAGCCTGTTGCCGGTCGCGGTCATGGGGTGCATCCTGAAGCGGGGTTGCGGTCGCGCGGAGTGTCCGCCCGCCCGGCCTTCCGGGTCAAGAAGGCCGCCTGCGAGGTCTTGCGGCAACAGGGGGAAGCGGTCTGTGCCACTGCAATTCGGTCTTCGCGTGCCCACGGTGGGCGCACCGGCGGACACCGCCGCCTATGCCGCCCGTGTCGAGGCCGCCGGCTTCGACTTCATGTGGGTGCCGGACACGCCGCTGCTCGCCGGGCGCTGGCGCGATGTCTACATGCATCTCGGCGCGGCTGCGGAGCGGACGTCGCGGATGCGCCTCGGCCCGGGCGTCACCAACCCGTTGACCCGCCATCCGTTGACCACGGCAAGCGCCATCGCCACGCTCGACGATGCTTCGGGCGGCCGCGCGGACCTCGTGGCGGGCACCGGCTACAGCTCCGCCTATATCATCGGGCGCAAGGCGGCGACGCTTGCGGATATGCGCGAGGCGACGGCGCTCTGGCGCGGCCTTCTCAGCGGCGAGCCCACCGATCCGGGCGGGTCGGAGACGGTGCTCGACCCGGCCTATCCGCATGTGCCGGTTGTTCTCGCCGCCACCGGCCCCCGCATGCTGGCGCTTGCCGGCGGGATCGCCGACGGCGTGCTGATCCATGTCGGCGCGGCGCCGGAGGCCGTCGCCTGGGCGCTGGAGCGGATCGACGAAGGCATGGCGGCCGCCGGACGGGCGCGGGAGGAGGTCCGGCGCATCCTCGTGGTCACGGCCTGCATCGACGAGAACCGCCCGCGCGCCATCGAGCATATGCGCCCCTGCGCGGCCGGCCTCTGCCGGCACCGCCATGCGGACATGTTCTTCCCCGGCATCGAAATACCGCCCCGGCCGGCGGACTATGCGGAGCCCTATCCGGACCTCGGCCATGCGGTGGACTGGGAGGAGGCGAAGCGGGCGTCCGCCTGGGTGTCCGACGCCGCCGTCGAGGCCTGTGTCGCGCTCGGCTCTCCCGACGAGGTCGCGGAGCGGGCGCGGGCGCTGGCGGCCCTCGACATAGACGCGATCTGGTGGCGGGACGAAGCGACCTGGACCCAGCCCGACCGGCTGATGGAGCGCCTCGCCGGGGACGTGTTGCCGCGCCTGCGGGCCGTCTGACAGCTTGGCGTCCGCCGCCGCGCCCGCCACACTGGCGCCCCGAACAACGGCCGGGCAAGGAGAGAGAACATGGCGGACGGCTTCACGATCACCAAATTCAGGGATGTCGCGGGCGGGCTGCAGGCGGGCCAGTTCGCCGTGGGCGAGCGGCGGCGGGCGGCGAGCCTCGCCGATCTCGACCCGATCCACAGGGACCTGCTCGACCGGCCGATCACGGTCTCGCTCGGCGTGATGACGCCGGACGGCCGCATCGGCCTCACGCCCATGTGGTTCGACTATGAGGACGACAAGATCCTGGTGAACACCGCGTCCCACCGCTCCAAATGCGGCTGGATACGCGCCAATCCCGAAATGACGGTGCTCATCGTCAACCCCGACAATCCCTATCACTGGGTCCAGATCCGCTGCACCGTGGAGGAGGAGTTGCGGGAATGGGAGGAGGGTGGCGAACGCGTCACGCAGCAACTCGACAGGATCTGGACGAAATACACCGGCGCCGAACCGCCCTACGGCCTGCGCGACCCGGAAATCGACGAGAAGCGGGTGCTGTTCGTCTGCCGCATCGACCGGATCGCCACCTTCGGCAAGCCCGCCTGAGGGCGTTCAGGCGGTCGAAATGCCGAAATTGCAAGGCCCGGACCGGGTGAAAGCCGCTCTCAAGGCAGTTTCGCTCGATTGCGAGGTCCTGACCCTGCCTGCCTCGACCCGGACGGCGGAGGAAGCGGCGGCGGCGGTCGGCTGCACGGTGGGCGAGATCGCGAAATCGCTCGTCTTCCGCGCCGGGGACCGCGCTGTGGTCGCCGTTCTGAGCGGCGATGACCGGCTCGACGCCGCCAGGCTGTCGGAGGCCGTCGGCGCAGAAGTCGGCCGGGCGGACGCGAAATTCGTGCGCACCGCGACCGGGTTCGCCATCGGCGGCGTGCCGCCTCTCGGCCATGCCGGGCCCGTCGCCCTGTTCATGGATGCGAACCTCTTTCGTTTCGCGCGCGTCTGGGTGGCGGCGGGCAGCCCGTTTTCCGTGTTCGCCATCGAGCCCACCCGGCTGCGCGACGCCGCCGGCGCAACGGTTGCGGAGCTGAGGGCGTCGTAGCCCGCCGCCGACCCGGCGTCAGAACAGGCCGACCACCTCGCCGCTCTCGTCGAGGCCGATGGCCTCCGCCGCCGGCACGCGCGGCAGGCCCGGCATGGTCATGATGTCGCCGCAGACCGCGACCACGAATTCCGCGCCCGCCGCGAGCCGCACCTCGCGCACCGGGATGTTGTAGCCCTCGGGCGCGCCGCGGAGCGCCGGGTCGGAAGAAAAGCTGTATTGCGTCTTCGCCATGCAGACCGGCACATGGCCGAAGCCGCCGGCCTCGAAACGCGCAAGCTGGTCCTTCACCCGCGCCGGCGCCTCGGCCCCGTCGGCCCGGTAGATCTCGCGCGCGACGGCCTCGATCTTCTCCCAGAGCGGCAGGCCGTCCGGGTAGATCGGGACGAACTCGGCATCGCCGCCGTCGGCGAGCGCGGCGACCGCCCCGGCCAGACTCTCCGTGCCCGCGCCGCCCTCGGCCCAGTGGGTGCAGACATGCGCGGACGCGCCGCGCTCGCCGGCAAGGCGCTGCACTGCCGCGATTTCCGCATCCGTGTCCGCCGTGAAGCGGTTGATGGCGACGACCGCCGGCACTCCGAACTTGGCGACATTGTCGAGGTGGCGGCCGAGATTGGCGAAGCCGCGCTCGACGGCGGCCACGTCTTCCTCGCCGAGCGCGCCCCGCGCGATTCCGCCATGCATCTTGAGCGCGCGCACCGTCGCCACCACCACAACCGCGTCAGGCTGGAGCCCCGCCTTGCGGCATTTGATGTCGAAGAACTTCTCCGCCCCGAGGTCCGCCCCGAAGCCCGCCTCCGTCACTACATAGTCGGCGAGCTTGAGCGCCGCCTTCGTCGCCACCACGCTGTTGCAGCCATGCGCGATATTGGCGAACGGGCCGCCATGGACGAAAGCCGGGTTGCCTTCCAGCGTCTGCACGAGGTTCGGCTGCAGCGCGTCCTTCAGCAACACCGTCATCGCGCCGTCCGCCTTGAGGTCGCGTGCGGTGACCGGGGACTGGTCGCGCCGCCCGCCGACATGGATCTGGCCGAGCCGGCGCTGGAGGTCCGCCCGGTCCGAGGAAAGGCAGAGGATCGCCATGATCTCCGAGGCCACGGTGATGTCGTAGCCGGTCTGGCGCGGGAAGCCGTTGGCGACGCCGCCGAGCGACACCGCAATGTCGCGGAGCGCGCGGTCGTTCATGTCCACCACGCGCCGCCAGGTCACGCGGCGCGCATCCAGCTCCTGCCCGTTGCCCCAGTAGATGTGGTTGTCCGTCATCGCGGAGAGCAGGTTGTGCGCCGCGCCGATGGCGTGCATGTCGCCGGTGAAATGGAGGTTGATGTCCTCCATCGGCACGACCTGCGCATAGCCGCCGCCGGCCGCGCCGCCCTTCATGCCGAAACAGGGGCCGAGCGAGGGCTCGCGCAAGCAGATCGCCGTGTTTCTGCCGATGCGGTTCAGCCCGTCGCCGAGGCCGACCGTGGTGGTCGTCTTGCCCTCGCCCGCGGGCGTCGGCGTCATCGCGGTCACCAGGATGAGCTTGCCGTCGGGGCGGTCCGCCAGGCCGTCGATGAAACCGGCGCTCACCTTGGCCTTGTCATGGCCATAGGGCATGAGCGCGCTTTCGGGGATTCCGAGGCGTTCGCCGATCTCGCCGATCGGCCGCAAAACCGCTTCGCGGGCAATTTCGATATCGCTCTTGGCCATGGGGGGCGCCCTCTCCTCGCCGGACGGAAGGGGCGCAGAATGACAAGCCCGCGCGTTCGGCGCAAACGCCGATTGACCCCGAATTCGTATCGGGGCCACGATGGGGTCCGCCATCGGTTCCGATCGACGATGGCAGGTATATATCGCGATATGCCGGTCCGTGGGACAGATTGGAGCATTTCGGATGTCCATTACCGCAACGATATCTCCGGCCGCATCGCGCCCGCGCGCCGGGCGTTGTGTCATCGAACGGTCAATAAAGCGCCATCGGATTGCAGCGGCGGTTTCGTAGGTTCGACATCATCCATGGCCGCCGAGAAAGCAGGAACCCCGCGGCCGCGCGCCCCGCAGACTGCGGCCGGAGATTTGCGGTGATGCGGGGAATCCCGGCTGCCATAGCGAAGCGGTTCGCGGAAGCGCTGCGGGACCTCGCCCCCATCTTCGCGGTCATCGCCTTCTTCCAGATCGTGGTGCTGCAACAGCCCTTCCCGGAACTCGGACAGGTCCTTGTCGGCGCGGTTTGCGTCGTCCTCGGCCTCGTTCTCTTCATTCAGGGGCTGGAAACCGGCCTGTTCCCGCTCGGCGAAGCGATGGCGGGCGCCTTCGCGCGCAAGGGCAGCGCTATGGCCCTGTTCGCGTTCGCCTTCTGGCTGGGCTTCGGAACCACAGTCGCGGAGCCCGCCCTGATCGCTGTCGCCGCGAAGGCGGCTGCAATCGCGGCGGAAGCCGGCGCCATTGCGGACGACGATGCGGCAAGGGCGGCCTATGCGTTCAAGCTGCGCATGGTGGTAGCCTTCGCTGTGGGCGCCGCGATCGTGCTCGGCGTGCTCAGGATCCTGAAAGGCTGGCCGTTGCACTGGATGATAATCGGCGGCTATCTGGTCGTGACCGCGATGACGCCTTTTGCGCCCGCGGAGATCGTCGGCGTCGCCTACGATTCCGGCGGCGTGACGACCAGCACGATCACGGTGCCGCTGGTCACGGCGCTCGGCATCGGGCTCGCCGGTTCGATACGCGGGCGCAACCCGATGATCGACGGCTTCGGGTTGATCGCCCTTGCAAGCCTGACGCCCATCGTCTGCGTGCTGGCATACGGGGCGCTGTCGCAATGATGGCGTTTCTCGGGACCTTTGCCGATGTCGCCGTTTCGACCCTGTTCGATGTCGCGCCCATTCTCGCGATTCTCGTCGTCTTCCAATTTGCGGTGCTGCGCCGTCGTCCTCCCCATCTGCGGCGCATCGCCGTCGGGTTCGTCTATGTGCTGGTCGGGCTGACGCTGTTCCTGATCGGGCTGGAGGAAGCTTTGTTCCCGGTCGGCGAGACCATGGCCCGCCAGCTTACAGCCCCGGAAACGATCGGCCCCGAACGGCTCGCCGACGGCATCGACTGGTCGGACTACCTTCTGGTCTACGCCTTCGCCGCGGCCATCGGGTTCTCCACCACCGTGGCCGAGCCCTCGCTGATCGCCGTCGCCATAAAGGCCGAGGAGATTTCCGGCGGCGCGATCGGCGCCGCCGGGCTTCGCGTCGCCGTTGCGGTCGGCGTCGCCGTCGGCGTGGCGCTCGGGTGTTTCCGCATCGTCACCGGCACGCCGCTTGCCTGGTACATCGTTGCGGCCTATGCCGTGGTCATCCTGCAGACCTTCCGCGCAAGCCGCGCCATCGTGCCGCTGGCTTACGATTCGGGCGGCGTGACCACATCGACGGTGACGGTTCCGGTCGTCGCCGCCCTGGGCCTCGGCCTGGCCGCAACCGTGCCGGGCCGCAGCCCCCTGATCGACGGCTTCGGACTGATTGCTTTCGCCAGCGTGTTCCCCATCATGTCGGTGCTCGGCTATGCCCGCGCCTCGTCGTGGCTCAGGCGCCGGTGGAGCGAGCGCAGGAAAGCCGGGGAGCGAAACGCATGAGGCTGAAACTCATTGTCGCCCTGGTCGAGGACGAGCGCGCCGACAGCATCATCGAGGCGGCGCGGGCCGACGGCGCCACAGGAGCGACCGTCATCACCAGCGTTCGCGGCGAAGGCCTGAAACCGGAAAGCACGTTTTTCGGGCTCGATCTCACCGCCAGGCGGGATGTCGTGCTCTTCCTGGTCGCGGCCTCCCGGGCGCGCGCGATTCTCGAGACGATCCGCGACGCCGGCCGGTTCGAGACGGAACCGGGCGCCGGCATCGCATTCCAGATCGACATCGAGGACGCGGTCGGCCTGAACACGCAGCTCTCCACCCTGATGGACGAACTGGAGGAAGACCTATGAGCCCGGAACGCCGCGTTCGCGTTGCCGATGTCATGTCCCGCGACCTGCAATCCATCGACCGTCTGGCGACCGTTCGCGACGCGATGGCGTCGATGTCGAAACACGCCATCACATCCCTCGCGGTCAACCGGCGCGACGAAGACGATGAGTTCGGACTGCTCGAGCTCCGCGATATCGCCGCCCGGGTTATCGCGAAGGACCGCGCGCCGGAGCGCGTCAATGTCTATGAGATCATGTCGAAGCCGGCGCTGACCGTCGCCGACGACATGCTGGCGGACAATGTCGTCAACCTGCTCGTGCGCTTCGATCTGACCCGCGCCGTGGTGGTGGACCGCGACCGCAATCCTCTCGGCATGGTGTCCCTGCGCGACCTGCTGCTGGGGCCGGACTGACGGCGGCGGCTGGCGCAGAGCCTTGCGGACCGCCTCGCCGGCGCTCAGTAGGAGAAAGGCCAGGTGCGGAGCCGGTTGCGCACGCGGCGCCAGAGGGCGGCCAGGCCCTCGGGCTCCAACACTAGGAACAGCAGGATCAGGATGCCGAAGGTCATCTGCCTGACCTGGGCCACCGCCTGCGCCATATAGGCGAGGTCCACGAACCAGGACCCGACCGTGCTCATGGCGAGGAAGACGAAGCGCGGCACCAGGCTGAGGAAGGCGAGGCCCAGAAGCGCGCCCCACACGCTGCCCAGTCCGCCGATGATGTTGACGGCAAGGTAATAGATCGAGATCGCAAAAGTGTATTGCTGGTAGTTGGCGACGCCCAGATAGTAGGTGAACAGCACGCCGGCCACGCCGCCATAGGCGGCCGAAATGGCGAAGGCGGCGAGCTTCACCCGGGCGGTGTCCACGCCCATGAGTGCGGCGGCGGTCTCGTGTTCGCGGACGGCCACCATGGCGCGGCCGAGGCGCGAGCGGCCGAGATTGAGCGCCGCCAGCAGCCCGGCAACGGCAACGGCCATGACGAAAAGGTAAAGCTCCGCCGCGCTGTCGAGCCGGAGCCCGAACAGCTCCGGGCGCGGCACATGGATCGAGGCCTGGATGCCGCCGCTGATGGCCGGCGTGCGGTTGATGATCCACTCGATGACAAGCTGTGCGGCGAGCGTGGCGATCGCCAGGTAGAAGCCGCGGATGCGCAGCGACGGCAGGCCGACGACAATGCCGATCAGCGCCGCCGTCGCAGCGCCCGCCGGCAGGGTGAGCCAGAAGGGCAGGTCGAGCCGCACCGCGAGATTCGCGGCCGTATAGGCGCCGACCGACATGAACGCGCCGTGGCCGAGCGAAATCTGGCCGGCATAGCCGAGCAGAATCGTCAGCCCGAGAGCGCCGACGAGATTGATCGCGTTGAGCGTCAGCACCGCCAGCAGATGCTCGCTGCCGAAGAGCGGCGCGGGCACGAACAGCAGGAACAGCGCTGCCCAGACGGTCCGCCGCACCGCCGGATGCGGGAAGAGCGCCATGTCGGCGCGGTAACTGGTCTTGTAATGGCCGGATTCGCGGAGGAACATGCCCGCCCGAACGGGTAACGAAACAGCGGACGAGCAAAGCATGAAACTCAAGCGCGTGGAACATGTCGCCATCGCGGTGCGCGATATGCGGGCATCGATGAAGATGCTGGAGGAGACGCTCGGTCTCGAACTCGACTATGAGGAGCGCATTGGCGACACCCGGCTCGCCATGTATCCGGTCGGCGAGACCAGCATTGAATTGCTGCAGGCCGAGGGCCCGGCCTCGCAGGTGAACGACTGGATCGAGGGCAATGGCGAGAGCATCTACCATCTCTGCTTCGAGGTGGACGATATCGACGCCGCGCTCGCGGAGTTGAAGGGCAAGGGCGTGCGCCTGGTCGACGAGACGCCCCGCACCGGCCATGGCGGCAGCCGCATCGCCTTCCTCGACCCCGCGTCCACCGGCGGCATCGTCATCGAACTCGCGGAGCTGCCCGCCGGGCACTAACCGAGTGCGCCCTCGCGGCGGCGGAGGAGTCTGCCGGGGAGCGCGCCGGTGTGTTCGCCGCGGTCTATGACGACCCGGCCGTTGACGATCACGGTTTCCACGCCTGACGGATAGGTGTGCGGCTCGTCGAAGGTCGCCTCGTCATGGATCGTCCGCCAGTCGAACAGCACGACATCGGCGGCCTGGCCTTCCCGCAGCAGGCCCCGATCCGCCATGCCGAGGGCGCGCGCGGCATTGCCGGTCATCTTGGCGACGGCCTGCGGCAGGGTCAGCAGCCCCTCTTCGCGGGCATAGCGGCCGAGCACGCGCGGGAAGGTGCCGTAGAGCCTCGGATGCGGCTTGCCCTGGGAGGTGACGCCATAGGGCGCGACGCAGGGGCCGTCCGAGCCGACGGTCATGGAGGGCTCGGCGGCGATGCGGCGCACATCCTCCTCCGACATGCTGCGCACCAGGATGCGCGTGGCGCCCCGGTCCGCGACGACGATGTCGAACACGGCCTCCAGCGGATCGCAGTCGCGTTCGGCCGCGATCTCCGCGATGGTCATGCCCGGGCGGGCGGCGCCGGGCGAGTTGGCGATGCGGATGTCGTCCCAGCTCTCGATATGGCCGAAATTGTTGAAGCCGACCTCGGCGGTCTTCTGGCGCACACGCGAGCGGATCTGGGGATCAGCAAGCCGCGCCAGCATCGCGTCGATGCCGCCCTCCTGCAGCCAGACCGGCAGCAGGAAGCGCAGCGGATTGGTCGCCCAGTCATAGGGATACTGGTCGCAATGCGTATCGACGCCGCGCGCCCGCGCCCGCGTGAACTGGCCGAGCAGCGCCTCCGCCTCGCCCCAGCGGCCTGTGCCGGAGAGCTTGAGATGCGCCACCTGGACATGGATGCCGCATTGCTCGCCGACATCGATGGCTTCCGCCACCGCCTCATGCACGGCGTGGCTTTCGTCGCGCACATGGCTCGAATAGCGCCCGCCATGCGCCTTCACCACGCGGCCGAGCGCCAGCATCTCCTCCGGTTTCGCATAGCAGCCGGGCGCGGTGAACAGGCCGGAGGAAAGCCCGAGCGCGCCCGCCTCCAGCGCCTCCGCCAGCATGTCCTGCATATGCCGGAGCTCCGCGCCGGAAGGGTCGCGGTCCTCCATGCCCATCGCCATCAGGCGCAGCGTGTTGTGGCCGGCCTGCATCACCGTGTTCAGCGAAAGCGCCGGCCAGGTGTCCATATAACGGGCGAAGTCCGTCTCCTCGAAGGGCAGCCAGGGGGCGCTGGCCGAGAGATAGTCCTTCAGCATCTCCACCTTGCCCGGCAGCGCCGGGGCCACGGAGAAGCCGCAATTGCCGACCACCTCCGTGGTCACGCCCTGGCGGATCTTGCATTCCGCCTTCGGGTTGAGCGGCAGGGTGAAGTCGGAATGGGTGTGGATGTCGATGAAGCCGGGCGCGACGATCAGGCCTTCGGCGTCGATCACCGTCTCCGCGCTGCCCGCATAATCCTCCTCGACGGCCTGGATGCGCCCGCCCCGGAGCGCCACATCGGCCCGGCGCCCGGGCGCGCCGGTCCCGTCCACGACCTCGCCGCCCCTGATGAGAATGTCGTCCATCCGGGCGTCCTCCAGCTGTCGCAAGCGTCAACCGGCAGGATAGCGCAGATCCGGCCCGTCAGCGCGATCTTCTCTTCGCGTCACGACCCGCCTTGCGCCCGCACATAGCTTTCGAGCACGTGGTTGATCCGGGTCTGGTACCCCTTGCCGGGCGCGCGGAAATAGTCCAGCACCGAACGCCTGATGCGCATGGTGACCTGCTCCGTGCGATCCGGCCGGCTGAGTTCGGCCTCGCGCCAGAAATCCGCGTCCAGTTCCGGGATGTCGCTGAAATCGATCTCCTCGTCCGAAACGGACGCGATCTCAGCCGGCGTCAGGGGGCTCGAATATCCACTCACGATATGCCAGCCTTTCCTTCCGCTATCGGCGGCTTGCGGTCGAACCAGGGGCGGGCGGCCTCGATCTGGGCGGAGAAGCGCAGGAGCGTCGCCTCGTCCCCGTATGGCGCGACCGCCTGCACGGCGACCGGCAGGCCGGCGCTGTCGGTTCCGACGGGCAGCATGATCGCCGGCTGGCCGGTGATGTTGAACCAGACGGTGAAGGGCGAGAAGGCGAAGACGCGCCGCCAGTATTCGTCCACATCCTCCATCATCATGTCGAGCCAGCCGAGCTTCACCGCCGCGCCCGTCGCCAGCCCCGGCGTCAGCAGCAGGTCGTAATCGGCGTGGAAGGCGGCCATCTGCCGGCCCAGCCGGTGCATGGTCTGCGTCGCGCGCACATAGTCCGCGCCGCTCACCCGCTCGGCCATCTTCGCCGAGAGCCAGGTGACGCGTTCCACCTCGTCCTCGCGGGCCGCGCGGCCGGCGGTGGGGTGGCTCGCGAGATTGACGGCGGTGTTGGCGGCCATGAGGGTGAGGAAGACCGGCACCACGGCCTCGCCGTCCAGGGCGGGGTCGGCTTCTTCCACCCGGTGGCCGAGCCCGGCGGCGAGGCTTGCGGTTTCCTCCAGCACGCGGAGCGCGTCGGCCCCGACCTCGGCGCCGTTGGGCGCGCGGCGGGTGAAGGCGATGCGCAGCCTGCCGGGGTCGGCGCCGGCCTCCTCCAGGAAGGGCCGGGCCGGCGGCGCGGCGCTGTAGGGGTCGCCCGCGCCCGGCCCGCATGTCGCGTCGAGCAGGGCGGCGCTGTCGCGCACGGTCAGCGTCACGGCATGTTCGGTGGAAAGCCCGCCCAGCCCCTCGCCCATGAAGGGGGCCATGGTGTTGCGGTTGCGGGTCGGCTTCAGCCCGACAAGGCCGCAGCAGGCCGCCGGCGCGCGGATCGAGCCGAAGCCGTCCGAGGCATGGGCGGCGGGCAGCATGCGCGCGCCGACCGCGGCGGCCGCCCCGCCGCTGGAGCCGCCGGATATCCGCGTCGTGTCCCAGGGGTTCTTGGTGGCTCCGTGCAATTGCGGCTCGCAAGTGAGGCTGAGTCCGAGCTCGCAGGTGTTGGTCCGCCCGAAGATCACGACGCCGGCGCGCTTCAGCCGTCTGACGAGTTCGCTGTCCTCCGCCGGCGTGACGTCCTCGAAGAATTTGCACCCCCGCGTGGTCGGGCAGCCGGCCAGCGAGGCGCTCAAATCCTTCAGCAGATAGGGCACGCCCTTGAGCGGCCCGTCCGGCAGCCCCTCGGCTATCGCCCGGCGCCCGTAGTCGTAGAGCCGGTTGGTGACCGCGTTGACGGCGCCGTTGCGCGCCTCGACCCGTTCGATCGCCGCCTCCAGCAGCTCTTCCGGCGCCGCCTCGCCGCTGGCGACGAGCGCGGCCAGCCCGGTGGCGTCGTGGTTTTCGTAATCCGCAAAAGCCGTCATTCCAACCTCCGTCCGATGGGGTCTCCGCCGCCCGCGGGAGACGGGGTTTATACCACCCTCCACAGCCCGGAGCCGGCGAACCGGCCGGAACTGTCATGATGTGTCATGGAATGTCATGCGATGTCATGTTCGCCATGCCTTCGGTGGAGATTGGCCGTCCCGTTCCTGCATATCGCGCCTCCCTTGCGCTTCGTTCCGCTCTTCCCGCCGCCGCCGGGTCCCTTTGCCGCGCGCAATCGCACGCCTGATTGCGCGCGCGAGGCGGAGGACGCACTTTCCTCGTCCGTTCCCGCCGGGGCTTTTTTCGGCCCCGGCCATTGCTTCCCTGCAGAAAGGCGAAAGGCGGCCCCGGAAGCCGCCTCTCTGCCCCTATTCTAGCACCATTCCCGGCATGTCAAGTCGGAACCGGAAAATTTTCCGGAACAAGGGGGCGAATTGCCGTCCCCGGTCCCGCTCACGCCCCTGCCAGGATCATCTCGGCGGCCTTTTCGCCGATCATGATGGAGGGGGCGTTGGTATTGCCGGAGGTGAGGGTGGGCATGATCGAGGCGTCGACGACGCGCAGCCCCTCCATGCCGTGGACGCGGAGCCGGTCGTCCACCACCGCCATCGGGTCGGAGCCCATCTTGCAGGTGCCGACCGGGTGGTAGGTGGTCTCGGCGTTCTCCTTCACCCAGGCGATCAGCTCGTCGTCGCCCTCCAGCTTTTCGCCGGGCGCCAGTTCCTCGCCGACAATGCCTTCCAGCGCCGGCGCGCCCATCAGTTCGCGCGCCATGCGCATGCCGCCGAGCGTGATCTCGCGGTCGATCTCGGCGGAGAGGAAGTTGAAGCGGATTTCCGGCGGCGCGGCCGGGTCTGCCGAGGCCGCATGGATGCTGCCCGTGCTCTCAGAGCGCAGCGGATGGGTGATGACCGTGACGCCCGACTCCCGCGCCAGCTTGAAATTCGCCGTCGCGAGGAACGGGATCCACGCGATCATCGCATCGGGGCTCGCCAGCCCCGGGCGGGTGCGGACATAAGCGCGGACCGGCGAGGCGGGCAGGTTGAGCAGGCCGGTCTGCGCCGCCGCGAATTTCAGCGCCTGCCAGACGAGGCCGAGGCCGCGGGCCCTGTCATTGTAGGTCAGGCCCTTCGCGGGAATGCGCCATTTCATGCGCGGCGCGTAATGGTCGCGCAGGTTCTCGCCGACGCCCGGCAGATCATGGACGACGGGAATGCCGAGCGCCTTCAGCCGCTCCGGCTGGCCGACGCCGGAGACTTCCAGCAATTGCGGCGAGGCGACGGCGCCCGCGCTCACCACGACCTCGGCGTCGGCATGGGCCTCATGCACCTCGCCGCCGCGCCGGTAGCGCACGCCGGTGCAGCGCCGGCCCTCGAAGAGCAGCGCCTCCGTTGGCGCGCTGGCGCGGATGTCGAGATTGGGCCGTGAGCGCGCGGGGTCCAGATAGCAGCGCGCCGTGCTCATGCGCCGCCCGCCGGAGATCGACGCTTGCGTCATGCCGATGCCGTCCTGCGAGGCGCCGTTATAGTCCGCATTGTAGGCGAGGCCGATCTCCTGCCCCGCGCCGATGATCGCGTCGTAGAGCGGGCCGCTCTCGCCGGGGTCGGTCACCCTGAGCGGGCCGTCCCGGCCCCGGTATTCGTCCTCGCCGCCGGCATAGCTCTCCATCTTCCGGAACAGCGGCAGCACGTCGCGATAGGACCAGCCGCGATTGCCGAGCTGCGCCCAGCCGTCGAAATCCTGGGCCTGGCCGCGCACGAACACCATGCCGTTGATGGCCGACGAGCCGCCCAGCAGCCGCCCGCGCGGCACGGGGATGCGCCGCCCGCCGGTGCTTTCCTCCGGCTCGGAGGAGTAGAGCCAATTGGCGGCGGGATTGTCGATCAGGCGCGCGAAGCCGACGGGGATGGCCGACCAGGGGTGGCTCGGCCGGCCGGCCTCCAGCAGCAGCACGCGCCGCGCCGGGTCCGCCGAAAGCCGGTTCGCCAGCACCGACCCCGCCGAGCCGGCCCCCACGACGATATAGTCGAAACGCTCTTCCGCCATGCCATATCCCTCCCCGATCCGATCAAACGCAGCGCCGCCCGAATGCGCCGGGCCATCCCGGCTATTCCCTGGGCGCGTATTTGGCGAGGATGCGCTGGAGGGTGCGGCGGTGCATGCGCAGGCGGCGCGCGGTCTCGGAGACATTGCGCCCGCATTGCTCATAGATGCGCTGGATATGCTCCCAGCGCACGCGGTCGGGCGACATCGGCAGCTCCGGCGGCCCCGGCGGGTCTGCGCCCATGTGCTTCAGCGCCGTTTCTATGGCGTCGGCGTCCGCCGGTTTCGGCAGGTAGTCGATGGCGCCGACCTTCACCGCCGCCACCGCGGTCGCGATATTGCCGTAGCCGGTGAGGATGATCGCGCGGCTCTCCGGGCGGACCGTCTGGAGGTGCGAGACCACATCGACGCCGCTGCCGTCGCCGAGGCGGAGGTCCACCACGGCGTAATCGGGCGGGTCGATATCCACCGCCGCCTTGCCGTCCGCGACCGAGCCCGCCGTGCGCACATCGAAGCCGCGCCGCTCCATCGCCCGCGCCAGGCGGTTCAGGAAGGGCGGGTCGTCATCGACCAAAAGGAGTGTGCCGGCGTCGCCGGAGCCTTGCTGTTCGTTCATCGCTCCCCACCCATGCTTGAAGGTTCAAGTATCACGCGCGGCCACAACACCTCAACCTCCGCGCCGCCCTGGGGGCGGTTGAGAAAAGTGACATCGGCGCCCGTGCGCTCCAGCAGCGTGCGCGCAATGAAGATGCCGAGCCCCATATGGCCGTCGCTGCCCCGCCTTGTGGAAAGGTAGGGCTCGCCGAGCCGGCCCAGCAGCGCCGCCGGGAAGCCGGGTCCGTCATCCGAGATCGTCACGGCGACCCGCTCCGCGTCCCAGACGATGGAGGCGGCCACGCGGCTGCGCGCGAATTGCAGGGCGTTGGAGAGGATGTTGCCGAGCCCGTTCACCAGTTCCGGACGGCGCTCCAGGGCAGGCTCCTGGGTGTCGTCGCGCGCGCGGCCGAGGACCGTCAGATCGACCGCCTCGCGCCGGTGCGGGTCGGCCATGCTCTCGATCAGCGCCGTCAAGGGCATGCGCAGATAGGAAGCGCCGCGCGCATCCGGCCGGCGCGACAGTTCGGTCAGTATCGCCTTGCAGCGCTCCGCCTGGCTCTTCAGCAGATGCGCATCCTCGGCGAGCGGGCTGTCCGCCGGCACCTCGCGGGCGAGCTCGGAGGCGATGACGGTGATGGTTGTGAGCGGCGTGCCGAGCTCATGCGCCGCCGCCGCCGCCAGCGTGCCGAGATCGGCGACCCGCTGCTCGCGCGCCAGCGCATCCTGGGCGGCCGAAACCGCATCCGTCATCCGCCGCCGCTCGATCGCCACCTGCCCGACATAGACGGCAAGGAAGACAATGGCGGTGATGGTGGCGAACCATATGCCCAGCACCAGATGCGCCGGCATGGTGGGCGGCGGCCCGTCCCAGGGCAGCGGCATATGCCAGGCCGACAGCACGCTCGCCGCGGCCCCGGCCAGCAGGACAAGTTTGATGCAGCTTGCCCTGGACAGGACCGACGCCGCCACCGTCACCGGCGCCAGCAGCAGGAGCGCGAAGGGGTTCTGCAGCCCGCCCGTCAGGAACAGCAGCAGGGCGAGCTGCAGCGTGTCGAAGGCCAGGAACCCGAAGGCCTGCGGCTCCGGCAGACTCCCGGCGCGATGATGCAGGCTCGCATACAGGTTGACGGCCGCCGACATCGCGATGACCGCCGCCGCCGCCTCTATCGGCAGCCGGTATCCGAAGCCGAAATGAACGACCAGCGCCGTGCCCGCCTGCCCCGCCACCGCGACCCAGCGAATCAGCACCAGCGTGCGCGTCTGCACGATGCCGGTCTCGCCCCGGGGCGGCGCGGGCTCTAAAACCTTCATGGGCGGCGGGCGCTCCTCCGCTGCTGCCGGAGAGGGGAGCATAGCATGAGCGAATGGGCTGTCTCGGCGCGCGGCCTCTCGAAGTCGTTCGGGACGGTGACGGCCGTGGACGGGCTGACCTTCGACCTCGAGCATGGCGGCATCGTCGCGCTGCTCGGCGGCAACGGGGCCGGCAAGACGACCACCATCGCCATGCTGCTCGGCCTGCTGCTGCCGACTTCCGGGACGGTGCATGCGCTCGGCGCCGACATGACCCGCGACCGCTACCGGGCGCTCGGGCGGATGAATTTCTCCTCTCCCTATGTGGAGCTTCCGGGCCGGCTGACGGCGGAGGAGAACCTGCTGGTCTATGCGCGCCTTTACGGCGTCGCGCCGGCGCGCCGGCAAGTGCGGGAACTGGCCGAAGCCCTGGAGCTCGCCCCGCTGCTGAAACAACGGACCCGCACGCTCTCCGCCGGCCAGAAATCCCGTCTCGCGCTCGCCAAGGCGCTGGTGAACGAACCGCAACTCCTTCTGCTGGACGAGCCGACCGCTTCGCTCGACCCGGAGACCGCCGACTGGGTGCGCTCCTATCTCGCCGCCTATGTGAGGCGGACCGGCGCCACCATCCTGCTCGCCTCGCACAACATGCCGGAGGTGGAGCGGCTATGCCGCGACGTGCTGATGATGAAGGACGGCCGGCTGGTGGACCGGGGCGCTCCGGACGCCCTGATCGCGCGCTACGGGCGGCGGAACATGGAGGAGGTGTTCCTGGATATCGCCCGCGGCGGCGCTAGCCCCCGTCCGCGGCTTCCGTGACCCCGGCGAGGCGCGAGCGGAGCTTGTCCGTCTTGTAGTCGGTGACGCGGTAGGCCCAGCCGCCGGCGGTGGCGTTGATCCCGTCGATTTCGGCCACGATTTCGCCCGGCGTCTTCAGCGCCATCTGCAGCGAGCCTTCGAGCTTGTCCGCCTCCATTGTCTTGCGGGCGTCCAGCAGGGGCTGGACGCGCGGGTCGGCCGCGCCCGGCGATGCGGCCAGCGCCACCCAGTAGTCACCGTCCTGCTCGACCATCTCCGCCATGACGAGAAGCCCGTCAAAGGTCTCGAACCGGCCTGTGACCAGCGGCTTCGAGAAGTCCAGCTCGGCGGCCGGGCGCACATCGTCGAAGATCAGGAAATCGAGCCAGCTCGTCAGCGGCGACAGCTCATGGACCG
>JAJECF010000057.1 GCA_022822125.1 Alphaproteobacteria bacterium | reverse complement strand
CTCGATTTGGGACTCACTGGCGAATGCCGCCCGGTTTCCCTTTTTTCGTCGATCCGCCCGGCGCCCCCGCCTCTCCTCATCCTGAGTAGCGCCCGCCTGCGGGCGCGTATCGAAAGCCTGTCCTGAGCCTGTCGAAGGGGACGTCCCTCGCCGTCTGGCCCCCTCGATACGCGGCTGGCGCCGCTACTCGGGATGAGGACAAAGGACCGGGGCTACGGCAGGGAGGCGCCACGCCGTCGGTTCCGATCAACAACCGCTGGTATCAGGATGAGGAGTGGCGGGGACGCCGGGCGGCATTTGCCCGTGAGTTTCAACCCGATGCCGCTGGTATCAGCAGGCTCTGCTCCCTCATCCTGAGTAGCGACTGCGTCAGCAGGCGCGTATCGAAGGATGCGCCGCTACTCAGGATGAAGGAGGCGGCGCGCTTACATCCGGCCGGGCGCGGCGGACTTGCCTGTTGGCAGTCAGTGGCACAGACTGGCCGGCAGCGTTCATCCCACGGGAATTGCCGATGACTGCTTATCTGATCGTGCGCGCCGAGGTGGCCGGGAGCGACCGGGACGCCTTCGACCGCTGGTATGCCGAGGAACACCTGCCGGATGCGAAGGCCGCATTCAATGTAAGGAAGGCGTTTCGCGGCTGGAGCGATGACGGCGCGCATCTCGCCTTCTACGAGTTCGCCGATCTCGCGGCGGCGGAGAAAGCGACGGGTTCGGACGCGATCGCAGCCCTGATCGCCGAGTTTGACCGCGTCTGGCAGGACCGCGTCACCCGCACGCGCCGGATTGTCGATATCGCGCAGGCGCTGGACTGAGCGAACGGAAGAGGAGGAGCCAGGCATGGCCTATCGTCATATCGATGTGAGGAGCGTGACCCCTGCGGTCGGAGCGGAAATTCGCGGCGTGGACCTGCGCGAACCCTTGCCGGACGACGTTTTCGAGGAGGTGCGGTCCGCCTTCCTGCGCCACCAGGTGCTGTTCTTCAAGGAACAGGAGGCGTTGTCGCCCGACCGACAGATCGCCTTCGCGCGCCGGTTCGGCGGCCTGCATCTGCATCCCGCCGCGCCGCATCTGGAAGGCCGGCCGGAGATTTTCGTGATCCACACGCACAAGGACTCGCGAATCGCGAATGGCGACGCCTGGCACACCGACGTCTCCTGCGATGAGGAGCCGCCGCTCGGCACCATGCTGCAATTGCACAAGCTGCCGAGCCACGGGGGCGATACGCTCTTCGCGAGCATGTATGCAGCCTGGGACGACCTGTCGGAGCCGATGCAGGCATTTCTTTCGACGCTGAATGCGCGGCACGAATCGGAGCATATCTATCGGGGCCGGTATCGGGACCGGAATGTGGACGACGCCGGGAAGGTCTATCCGGAAGCCGTGCATCCGGTCGTCCGCACTCATCCGGACACCGGGCGGCGCGCGCTCTATGTGAACCGCGCCTTCACCACGCGCATAGAGGGCCTGGGAGACGCGGAGAGCCGCGCGCTGCTCGACTTCCTGTTCGAGCATATGGAGCAGTCGAAATTCCAGGTGCGCTTCAAATGGGACGTCAATGACATCGCCTTCTGGGACAATCGCTGCCTCCAGCACCACGCCATGTGGGACTACTGGCCGGAGGAGCGCAAGGGCCACCGGGTGACGATACAGGGCGACCGCCCCTATCTCGCTTCGCTCGCGCCGGCGGCGGAGGCGGCGGAGTAAGAGACCGTTTGAGAATTGGCTCCTCGCGATGTCCGGGCGTGTTGAAACAGGGTCGGGGCGACGAAGAGGGGCCTGTCCCCTTCCTCATCCTGAGTAGCGACCGCGCCAGTAGCCTGCCCTGAGCCTGCCGAAGGGGGCGCGTATCGAAGGACCGCCCCGAACTGCCGGCAGCCGTCCTTCGATACGCGCCGGCCTTCGCAAGGCGAAGACCGGCGCTACTCAGGATGAGGGACGCCGGGCGGGCAGCGAGCCGGAGACGGCGCGCGGTTTTCGCGGCCGCCGATTTCCGCGCCTTTGTGGGTAAATCGCTCGCGCCGGGCGGGCGAATCCGGTTAGGACCCGACTCTCCGACGGTGAGGGAGTGCGGGTCCCATGCCCCATGCCGATTTCGTGCATCTGCGTGTGCATTCCGCCTATTCGCTGTCGGAAGGGGCGGTCCGGATCGAGGACCTCGTCTCCCTCTGCAGGCAGTCCCGCATGCCGGCGGTCGCCGTCACGGACAGCGGCAATCTCTTCGGCGCGATGGAGTTCGCCGTCTATGCCTCGCGCGCTGGCCTCCAGCCGATCATCGGCACGCTGCTTGCGGTCAGGGACGCGCCCCGGCAGCCCGGACGCCATGACGAGGAACCGGCGCCGATCCTGCTGCTGGCGCAGGACGAAACCGGCTATCGCAACCTGCTGGAGCTCGTCTCGGCGTCCTTTCTGGAAACCGAGGGCACGGACGCGCCGCATGTGGAATGGAGCCGTCTGGAAGGCCACAGCGACGGCCTGATTGCGCTGAGCGGCGGGCCGCGCGGCCCGGTCGGACGCGCCCTGGCGGAAGGCCGCACGGACCTTGCGCGCGAGCTTCTGGAGCGGTTGAACGGCCTGTTTCCGGGCCGCCTCTATGTCGAGTTGATGCGCCACGGCGGAGGCGGCAGTTCTGCCGGGGAGGCGGCGTCGATAGACCTCGCCTATGAGCTCGACCTGCCGCTGGTTGCGACCAACGACGTGCATTTCGGCGCGGAGGACGATTACGAGGCCCATGACGCGCTGCTCTGCATCGCGTCCTCGCGGCGGGTCGAGGAGGAGGACCGCCCGCGCCTGACGCCCGACCATCGCTTCAAGACGGCCGAAGAGATGCGGGCGCTGTTCGCCGACCTGCCGGAGGCCGTGGACAACACGCTTGTCGTCGCGCAGCGCTGCGCCTTCATGCCGACCGAGTCGGAGCCGATCCTGCCCGCTTTCGATGCCGGCGCGGACGAGGCAGAAGAGCTCCGCCGCCTGGCCCGCGAGGGGCTCGAAGCCAGGCTCGCAGAGCATGTCTTTCCGGGCGGCGCCGGAGAAGAAGACGCCCGAGCCTATCGCGAGCGGCTCGAATACGAGCTCGGCGTCATCGTCGATATGAAGTTTCCGGGCTATTTCCTCATCGTCTCCGAGTTCATCCGCTGGGCGAGGGACCGGGACATTCCGGTGGGGCCCGGGCGCGGCTCCGGGGCGGGGTCCGTGGTCGCATGGGCCCTGCAGATCACAGACCTCGACCCGCTGCGCTGGGGGCTGCTGTTCGAGCGCTTCCTCAATCCCGAGCGCGTCTCGATGCCGGATTTCGACATCGACTTCTGCCAGGACCGGCGCGACGAGGTGATCGCCCATGTCCAGCAGCGCTACGGCCAGGACCGGGTGGCGCAGATCATCACATTCGGCAAGCTGCAGGCCCGCGCGGCGCTCCGCGATGTCGGCCGGGTGCTGAACATGCCGTTCGGCCAGGTGGACCGCATCAGCAAGCTGGTGCCACACAACCCGGCGAACCCGCCCAGGCTGGAAGACGCGGTGGCCAACGAACCGGTTCTGCAGACCATGCGGGACGAGGACGACACCGTCCGGCAGCTTATCCATCTGGCGCTCAAGCTCGAGGGGCTGTACCGGCACGCCTCGACCCATGCGGCGGGCGTGGTGATCGCCGACCGGCCGCTGCAGCATATCGCCCCGCTCTACCGCGACCGCGGCTCCTCCGACATTCCGGCGGTGCAATTCAGCATGAAATGGGCGGAGGCGGCGGGCCTCGTCAAATTCGATTTCCTCGGCCTCAAGACGCTGACGGTTCTTGAGGACACGCGCAGGATGCTGGCGGCGAAAGGCATAGAGATCGACCTGCTGAAACTGCCGCTGGAAGACGAAAAGACCTTCCGGATGCTCTCGCGCGGCGACACGGTCGGCGTGTTCCAGATGGAAGGCGCAGGCATGCGCGACACGCTGAAGAAGCTGAAACCCACCCGGTTCGAGGATCTGATCGCCGTTGTCGCGCTCTACCGTCCGGGCCCGATGGAAAACATCCCGACCTACATCAAGAGAAAGCACGGCAGCGAACGCATAGATTACATGCATGAGAGCCTCCAGCCGATATTGGAGGAGACCTACGGCATCATCATTTACCAGGAACAGGTGATGCAGATCGCGCAGGTCCTGTCCGGTTACACGCTCGGCGGCGCCGATTTGCTGCGCCGGGCGATGGGCAAGAAAATCCAGTCGGAAATGGACGCGCAGAGACAAACATTCATCGACGGCGCGGTGTCCCGCGGCGTCGAACGCAAACTGGCCGAAACGATTTTTAACCTGGTGGACAAATTCGCCGGCTACGGCTTCAACAAATCCCACGCCGCCGCCTATGCGCTGATCGCCTACCAGACCGCATGGCTGAAAGCGAACCATCCGGTCGAATTCATGGCCGCATCCATGACCCATGAGCTCGGCAACACCGACAAGCTCGCTCCCCTGCTTCGCGAGCTGGACCGGATGGATGTGGCGCTGTTGCCGCCCGATGTGCAGCATTCCGGCGCCCTCTTCCGCGTCGAGGCGACGCCGGACGGCGCGGCCGCGATCCGCTATGCGCTCGCCGCCGTCAAGTCGGTCGGCAGGGCCGCCATGGAGGCGGTGGAGAGGGAGCGCAGCGCCGGCGGCCCCTTCAAGGACCCGTTCGACTTCGCCGGGCGGCTCGGCCCGAAAGCGCTGAATTCGCGGCTGCTGGAGAAACTGGCGGAGGCGGGGGCCTTCGACACGCTGGAGCCGGACCGGGCGCGCCTGTTCGCCGGCGCGGAGATGCTGATGCGCCACGCGGCCGTGGAGGAGGAAGAGCGGACGACCAACCAGACCAATCTCTTCGGCGCCATGGACAATCTGGCGCCGGACCTCAAATTGCCGAACGCCCCGGGCTGGGAGCCGATGGAGCGCCTCCAGCACGAATTCGATGCGACGGGGTTTTACCTGTCCGCCCATCCGCTGGATGAATATGAGCGCTATTTCCAGCGCCTCCGCGTCGATCCGATCCGCGCGCTGCCGGGCCTTGTGAAACGGGGCCGCACGGCCGTGAATATTGCCGCCACCGTGCTCTCGAAACAGGAGCGCACATCGAGGCGCGGCAACCGGTTCGCCTTCGTCACCGTCTCGGACAGTTCCGGCCAATCGGAGATCACGCTGTTCTCCGAAGTTCTGGCTTCCGCAAGGACGCTGCTCGACACTGGGAAACCGCTGCTGTTCGCCTGCGAAGCCGCCCTGGACGGCGAGGATGCGCGCCTGACCGCCAGGTCCGTGGAGCCGCTGGACGCCGCCGTTGGCAAGACCGGCAACGGCGTCAGCATCTTCATCGACAATTACGAGGCGCTGCCCCGCATCCGGAGCGTGCTGCAACGGGAGCCGACGGGGCGCGGCGAGGTCCGGATCCTGTTCGACATGGACAGGACGCATGAAGTGCAGATGTCGCTCGGCAGCCGATACACCGTCACGCCCGGCATGCTCGCCGAGCTGAAGGCGATGCAGAATATCGAGGAAATTCAGGAGATTTAGAGCCACTTTCTACCGCCGGATTATCTTCATATAGAGGATAGAATGTTCGACAATTTACCGGATTGGTTGGGGAAGATTATGCAAGATTATTATGCCAAACATTGTGAATTATGAGGAGATCAATACAATGACTATTACCGCAAATATATTGCAAAGAACTTTTCACATTAAATACAATGAAAAGATCGGGACTTGCTTCACTATCGATGTTGAAAGTAAACGATACATGATAACGGCGAGACATATAGTTGAACCCATTCGAGATAAAGCAGTTGTATATATATCGCATGATAGGAAATGGGTACCAATAGATACATATTTGGTAGGACATGGTGCCGAACATATCGATATAACGGTTCTATCTCCAATATACGCCTTTGGCGCATCTTATCCTTTAAAATTAACAATGGATGGACTAATGCTAGCCGAAGATGTTTACTTTCTTGGATTCCCTTATGGGCTGGGCGCAGATGCAAAAACAGAGCTCAACATGGGATTTCCTTTGCCATTCATCAAGAAGGCTATCGTATCGGCAATTATGTATGAAGACAATCAAATTTTCCTTGACGGCCATAATAATCCCGGTTTTTCTGGTGGCCCAATTGCCCGTCGAAGCTCTCCAGATAAACAAACCGTCATTGGTGTAATATCCGGGTATCGATACGATAGGCATAAAGTGCGTGATAAGGATGGTAACGAAACAACTCAAACATACGATACCAACACCGGAATTATTATCGCACATAACATAAAGCATGCCCTAGAAATCATTGCAGCGAACCCAGTTGGATTTTCTCTCACAAAGGGCGACGAATAAAGAATAGATTTTCCTGCTTATCCCTGAGATTCATCCAGCGATGAGATTTCGGTAGGGGATGGGCTGGGTACGGGCGGCGCTATGGACGAAGCGCGGGATCATGGTCTGGAGCTGGAAGCGCCGGTTGTACCGCCATGCGAAGCTGGCGAGG
>JAJECF010000003.1 GCA_022822125.1 Alphaproteobacteria bacterium | reverse complement strand
CGCGTATCGCGGCGGCGCGGCTCGTGCGCCTGATTGCGCGCGCGAGGCAGAGGGCGCACCCCTCCCGTCGGCTTCTCACGGGTTTTCAGAAAGTGGCGCCGCCCGGCCGCGCAACGCCCGGGACGCGGCTCCGGATGCCGCTTCCCTGGGGACCATCATAACACAATCCGCCAGATGTCAAGCCCAAAACGCGAACAAAAGGCAATTTTACCAGATTTTGTTCATATTTCGGCAAGGATAGAGAGGGGTGCCGACTCGCGGGCCGGCGAGCGAGGAGGGGAATTCTCGCTGGCCTGTCCGCTCCGCCGATGGAGTCTCCCTGCTCAGGCGGCGGCGAACTTTCGGACCTCGACCGGCTTGCGGTCCTGTTGCGCGTGCCAGAGGTCGTATTGCATCTGCTGGGTGAGCCAGCTTTCGGGGCTGCCTCCAAACGCCTCGGACAGCCTGATCGCCATTTCGGGAGAAATGCCGAGCCGGCCGTTGAGCAGCAGGGAAAGCGTATTGCGCGATACCGCAAGACCCTTCGCCGCCTCGGTCACCGTCAGGCCCAGGGGTTCGAGGCACCGGCGCCGGATGAAAGCGCCGGGATGGGGGGGATCGTGCATGAGCATGGGTGTTGCCTCAATGAAGAGCTCCACATAGTCGATGCCATCGGCTTCGCGCAATATCCGCCTCATGCCAACGGCTGCAGGCAGGAACCGACAAGCGTCTCCTGCCGTCCCGGACGGGCGCGTCAGCGTCGATCCGGTTCACGATGCGCTTCCGGGCGCGACATTGCCGCTGCGTGACGGCGGGGCGGGCGGGTGCTATCCGGGGCGGCGAAGCGTGAAGCCGGAGGGCCGCCCCCTTGACCGCCCGCGACCGCATAGCCATTCGCCGCGCCCTTGTTTCCGTGTCCGACAAGGCGGGGCTGGAGGCGTTCGGGCGCTTTCTCGCGGAGCGCGGCGTCGAAATCCTCTCCACCGGCGGCACGGCCCGGCAACTGGGCGCGGCCGGCATCCCCGTCGTGGAGGTCTCGGAGCGGACGGGCTTTCCCGAAATGCTGGACGGGCGGGTCAAGACGCTGCATCCGGTGCTGCATGGCGGGCTGCTGGGGCTGCGCGACGTGCCGGTCCATGTCGAAGCCATGGACACTCACGGCATCCGGCCCATCGACCTTCTGGTCGTCAATCTCTACCCCTTCGCGGAAACGGTGGCGGCCGGCGCGGACGAAGCCGCCTGCATCGAGAATATCGACATAGGCGGACCGGCGCTCATCCGCGCGGCCGCCAAGAACCACCGCTTCGTCGCCGTCGCCACGGCCCCGGAGCATCTGGACGATATCCGCGCGGAGATGGAGGCGGACGGCGCAACCCCGCTGTCGCTCCGCCGCCGCCTCGCCGCCGAGGCCTATGGGCATACCGCCGCTTACGACGCCGCCGTTTCGGGCTGGTTTGCGGAGCGGACGGGCGAGGCCTTCCCGCCGCGCCTTTCGCTTTCGGGCGTGCGCCGCCAGACGCTGCGCTATGGCGAGAACCCGCACCAGTCGGCGGCGTTCTACACGGATGGCAGCGGCCGGCCGGGCGTGGCGAGCGCCGAACAGGCGCAGGGCAAGGAGCTCAGCTACAACAACCTGAACGATGTGGATGCGGCCTTCGAGCTAGTGAGCGAGTTCGCGCGCCCGGCGGTCGTCATCGTCAAGCACGCCAATCCCTGCGGCGCCGCCGTTTCGGAGGATCTCGTTGAGGCCTGGGACCGGGCGCTTGCCTGCGACCCGGTGAGCGCTTTCGGCGGCATCGTCGCCGTCAACCGGCCGCTCGACGAATCGCTGGCCGAGCGGCTGGCCGGGCTTTTCCTGGAAGCCGTGATTGCGCCCGGAGCGGACGAGGCGGCGCGCGCGCGGCTCGCTGGCCGGACCAATCTCCGCCTGCTGCTGACGGGGGCGGTGCCGGACCCGCTCGCGCCGGCCATGACCTTCCGTTCGCTCGCCGGCGGCTTCCTGCTCCAGGGCCGGGACAACGGCCGGGCGGGCGCGTTCCGCACCGTCACGAAGCGCGCGCCGAGCGAGGACGAGATGGCCGACCTGAAGGTGGCGTTCACCGTCTGCAAGCATGTGAAGTCCAATGCCATCGTCTATGTGAAGGACGGGGCGACGGTGGGCGTGGGCGCCGGGCAGATGAGCCGGGTGGACAGCGCCCGCACCGCTGCGCGCAAGGCCGCGGATGCGGCGGATGGCGGCACTCCGGCGACCGTCGGCTCGGTGGTGGCGTCCGACGCCTTCTTTCCCTTCGCCGACGGGCTGCTGGCGGCTGCTGAGGCGGGCGCCACCGCCGTCGTGCAGCCGGGCGGCTCCGTGCGCGACGAGGAGGTGATCCGCGCGGCCGACGAGCGGGGCCTCGCCATGGTATTCACCGGCATGCGCCATTTCCGCCACTGACGGGACCCCCGCCCCATGCAAACCGGAAGGGCCTTGCCCCGCTCGGTCACCGAGACCGGCGCACTCCTCGAAGCCGGCGACTATGTGTCGGACACGGCGCTTGCCACGGCGGTCTTCCTGTCGCTGAAGCTCGGCAGGCCGCTCTTCCTCGAAGGCGAGGCAGGCACCGGCAAGACCGAGATCGCCAAGGTGCTGTCGGAGGTGCTCGGCCGCCGGCTCATCCGCCTGCAGTGCTATGAGGGCCTGGACGTGGCGTCGGCCGTTTATGAGTGGAACTATGCCCGTCAAATGATCGAGATCAGGCTGGCGGAAGCGGCGGGCGATGCGAACCGCGAGCGCCTCGGGCAAGACCTGTTCGGGCCGGAATTCCTGATCGAACGGCCGCTGCTGCAGGCGCTCAGGAGCGGCGGGGACGGGCCGCCCGTGCTGCTGATCGACGAACTCGACCGCACGGACGAGCCGTTCGAGGCCTATCTGCTGGAGGTGCTGTCCGACTTCCAGGTGACGGTGCCGGAGATCGGCCCGATTGCGGCGGCCGTTCCGCCTGCCGTCGTCATTACCTCCAACCGCACGCGCGAAATTCACGATGCGCTCAAGCGGCGCTGCTTCTACCACTGGGTCGGCTATCCGGATGCAGGGCGCGAGCTCGACATATTGCGCCGCAAGGCGCCGACGGCCCCGGAAGCGCTGTCGCGCCAGGTCGTTGGATATGTACAGAAAGTGCGCGAGCTCGACCTCTTCAAGCTGCCGGGGATCGCCGAGACCATCGACTGGGTGCATGCGCTGATGCAACTCGACGCCGTGGCGCTCGATCCGGCGATGGTGAACGACACGCTCGGCGTGCTGCTCAAATATCAGGACGACATCGCGCGCCTGCAGGGCAGCGAGGCCGAGCGCATACTGAACGAGGTGCGTGCCGAACTCGCGGGGGCGGCATGAACGGCGGGCGGTTGCCCGAGAACATCATGCATTTCGGCCGGGTGCTGCGCACTGCCGGCCTGCCGGTCGGCCCGGACCAGGTGCTGAAGGCCATCGAGGCGGTCTCGGCGGTCGATATGGCCGACCGCGCGCAATTCTACTGGGCGCTCCATGCCGCGCTGGTGAACCGGCGCGGCCAGCAGGAGCTGTTCGACCAGGCATTCCATATCTTCTGGCGCAATCCGCGCCTGCTGGAGCGGATGATGTCGCTGGTGATCCCGACCTCCAGCGTCGATACCGGAGCGGAAGAGTCCGAGCCGCTGGCCCGCCGGCTGGCGGAGGCGCTGACGCCGCAGGAAACCGGGCTTCGCGAGCGGGAGGGGGATGAGGAAGTCGAAATCCGCGCTGAGCTCACCTGGTCGGATCGGGAAGTGCTGCGGGAGATGGATTTCGAGACCATGTCGCTGGCGGAGCAGGAGGCGGCGAAGCGCGCCATGGCGAAGATGCGCCTGCCGCTCCGGCCCGCGCCCGCGCGGCGTTTCCGGCTGCATCCGAGAGGGCGGCGGCCGGACCTGCGGGCGACGCTCAGGGGCGCGATGCGCACAGGCGGCGACTTCGTGGCGCTCCGGCGCAAGCGCCGCTTGCGCCGCCCGCCGCCGCTGGTCGTGATCTGCGATATTTCCGGGTCGATGGCGCGCTATTCCCGGATGCTGCTGCACTTCATGCACGCCGTCACCAATGACCGCGACCGGGTGCATTGCTTCCTGTTCGGCACACGGCTGACCAATGTCACCCGCCAGCTTCGGCAAAAGGATGTCGATACGGCCCTGGCCGGCGTCGCGGATGCGGTGGAGGACTGGTCCGGCGGCACCCGCATCGGCGCTTCGCTCAGGCGTTTCAACCGGCTCTGGTCGCGCCGCGTGCTGGGGCAGGGGGCGGTGGTGCTGCTCATCAGCGACGGGCTCGACCGCGATTCGGGCGAAGGGCTGGCGGTCGAGATCGAGCGGCTGCACAAATCCTGCCGGCGGCTGGTCTGGCTCAACCCGCTGCTGCGCTACGATGCCTATGAACCGCGCGCGCGCGGCGCGGCGGCGCTGATGCCGCATGTTGACGAATTCCGCCCGGCGCACAATCTGGATAGTCTTGAGGATCTGGCCGCGGCGCTCGGGCGCGAGCCGGTCCGCCGGCAGGAGGGAGTGAGTGAATGGCTGATGCGGTTGTAGGCGAAGCGGATGCGATTCTCGAACAGGCGGCGGCCTGGGCGGCGGCGGGCAGGGGCGTTGCGCTTGCCACGGTGGTGAAGACCTGGGGCTCGTCGCCGCGCGCGGTCGGCAGCCAGTTGGTCGTGGACGACAGCGGCGCCTTCGAGGGCTCGGTCTCGGGCGGCTGCATTGAGGGCGCGGTCGTGACCGAAGCCTGCCGGACCATAGAGGACGGCGAGCCGCGCCTGCTGGATTTCGGCGTGAGCGACGAGCAGGCCTGGGAAGTCGGACTCGCCTGCGGCGGGTCCATCGAGGTGTTCGTCGAGAAGCTGGCATGAAGGCGGAGACGCTGGCCCGGCTGCGCGCCGCCCGCGCCGCAAGGCGGCCGATCGCGCGCGTTGCGGCGCTGGACGGCAGCGTGGACGCTGTCGTGGAGGATGGCGAGGGGCCGCTGCCGGAGCCCGTGCTGGAAGTCGCGCGCGCCGCGCTGAGGCAGAACCGCAGCCGGGATTTCGAGCATGAAGGCGGGCGCTGGTTCGTGCAGGTGTTCAACCCGCCGCTGCGCCTGATCGTGGTGGGCGCGGTGCATATCTCCCAGCCGCTGATCCCGATGGCCGCCGGCCTCGGTTACGATGTCACTCTGGTCGATCCGCGCGGCGCCTTTGCAACCGCGGCGCGCTTTCCCGATGTGACGATTCTGGATGAGTGGCCCGACGATGCGCTGGAGGCGCTCGGCGTGGACGGACGGACAGCCGTCGTGACGCTCACCCATGACCCCAAGCTGGACGACCCGGCATTGCATGTCGCGCTTCGCTCGGAGGCGTTCTATATCGGCGCGCTCGGCAGCCGGCGCACGCATGCGCAACGGGTGGAGCGGCTGGTCGAAGCCGGGTTCGACGAGGCCGCTATCGGCCGCATTCGCGCCCCCATCGGCCTCGATCTCGGCGGACGGGCGCCTGCCGAGATTGCGCTCGCCGTGGCGGCGCAGATGACGGAGGCGCTTTACCGATGAAGTTCGGGACAATGCCGCTCGGGGATGCGGAAGGCGCGCTGCTGGCCCATTCGATTCGGGTGGAACGGGCGGTCTTCCGCAAGGGGCGGCTGTTGTCGGCGGCGGATCTGGCCGTCCTGGCGCAAGCGGGCGTGGAAGAGGTGACGGCTGCCCGTTTCGAGCCCGGCGATATGGACGAGGACAGCGCGGCGGCAGCCATCGCGGCGGCAGTGGCGGGAGAGGGGCTGGAGGTCGCCGCGCCCTTCACCGGGCGGGTCAACCTCTTCGCGGCGGCGCGTGGCGTACTGACCGTCGAGGCGGCGCAGGTGGACCGGCTGAACCTGCTCGACGAGAGCATAACGCTGGCGACATTGCCCCCTTTCAGCCCGGTCGAACGCCGGCAGATGGTGGCCACGGTGAAAATCATCCCCTTCGCCGCGCCGGAAGAGGCGGTTCGGCGAATCGAGGGCCCGCTGCTGGCGCTGCATCCGCTCAAGGCCAGGCGGGTGGCGCTCATCCAGACCGAACTGCCCAGCGTCAAGGCGAGCGTGCTCGACAAGACGGTGGAGATCACGAGCCGGCGCATTGAGGCGCTTGAGGGCGAATTGTTCGAGGAACGCCGCGCCGCGCATGATGAGACGGCGCTGGCGCAGGCAATAGGGGAAAGCCTGAAGCAGGGCCCGGACATCCTGCTGATCGCAGGCGCGTCCGCCATCGTGGACCGGCGCGACGTGCTGCCGGCGGCCATTGAAGCGGCCGGCGGCGCGGTCGAACATTTCGGCATGCCGGTCGATCCGGGCAACCTGCTGCTGGTCGGGCGGGTCGGCGCCGTGCCGGTCATCGGCCTGCCCGGCTGTGCCCGCTCGCCCAAGGCGAACGGTTTCGACTGGGTGCTCCAGCGCCTCGTCGCGGGCCTTGAGGTCGGGCGGCGGGAAGTCATGTCGATGGGAGTCGGCGGGTTGCTGGTCGATATTCCGAGCCGGCCGCAGCCTCGAGTGCGCGAGCGGGCGGTGGCCGAACCGGCCCGGCTGCCGCGTATTGCGGCTGTCGTCCTGGCTGCGGGGCAATCCCGGCGCATGGGGCCCGCGAACAAGCTGCTGGCGGAGGTGGACGGCGCGGCCATGCTCGAGCGCGCGCTGGAGGCCGCGCGCGCTTCGCAGGCGGCCTCGCTGCTGGTGGTGACGGGGCATGAGCGGGCGCGTATCGAAGCGGCCGTGGAGGCGCCGACGGTCCACAATCCGGATTATGCGGAAGGCCTCTCGACTTCGCTCCGCGCGGGCATCGCGGCCCTGCCGGAAGACATCGACGGCGCCGTTGTGCTGTTGGGGGACATGCCCTTCGTTTCCGCCGCCCATATCGACCGGCTGATCGCGGCCTTCAACCCTCTGGAGGGCCGGTCGATCTGCGTGCCGACCTTCAACGGCAAGCGCGGCAACCCCGTGCTCTGGGGCCGGGAGCTGTTCGCGGATATGCGCGGCATCTCCGGCGATGTCGGCGCAAAGCACCTGATCGGCGCAAACGGAGACCTTCTGGTCGAAGTGCCCATGCCGGATGCGGGCGTGCTGCGCGATGTCGATACCCCCGCCTCCCTCGCCGAAGCCCGGTCGGGTTAGCGCCCGGGAGCGTAAACGAAGCCGTCCATGAGGCGGCGCGCCGTGCGATAGACGACGGCGCGCTCGGCATGGGGCTGCTTGCCGCCTGAGACCTCGGCGGCCACGAGCGCGATGCCGGAAGGATGGCCGATGCGGACGTCGCTGCCGCCGGGCGCACGGCGGGCCTCCTGCACCAGCGTGTCCTCCAATCGGGCTGCAACGCCAAGGCAGAGCGCAGCCGTCAGCGGCACGGCGCGGTGGGGGCGGCCAACGGAAATCATCCGCGCCGAGAAGTCCATATCCTCAGGCCCGAGGCGTTTGCCCGACAACGTTTCGAAGGCGGCCGGCGGCGCGACCATGCCGACCTTGGGGATGCTCCCCGGCACCGGGTCGAGGCCGGCGGCGTCTCCGGCGGCGCGGCGCACGGCGTCGAGCACTGCCAGCGCGTCGGCGTTGGCGTCGAGCATGGCGGGCGTCTCCACGCCGGAGAGGCCGATATCCGCCGCACGGACGAAACAGCAGAGATTGGCGGCATCGACGATAGAGACATCCAGGACGCCGAAGCCCGGAACATCGAGCCGGTCCACCGGCCGGCCCGTGGGCAGGAGGGTGCCGGTGCTGGCCCCGCCCGGCTCCAGGAAATCGAGCCGCACCGGCGCGCCGGCGCCCGCCACTCCAGGCAGGGCAAACTCGCCATTGACGGCCGCGCGCCCGTCCTCGACCGCGAAGCGAGCGTGGATCATCCGAGCGGTATTGGTGTTGTGAATGCGCACCAGGGCCTCGCCCTCGCCAGCGGCAACCAGCCCCTCATCCACCGCGAACGGCCCCATGGCGGACGACATGTTGCCGCAATTGCCGGAGGTGTCGGCCTCCGCGCGGTCCACGGCGATCTGGAAGAAGGTGTAGTCGATATCGGCGTCCGGCCGGGTGGGCGGACCTATGACGCAGACCTTGGAGAGCGAGGAGATGCCGCCGCCCATGCCGTCGAGCTGGCGGCCGTTCGGGTCCGGGCTGCCCATCGCCGCGCAGAAAAGCGCCGGCCACTCCTCCCGGTCGGCGGGCAGGTCCCGCGCATGGAAGACGAGGGCGTTGGAGGTGCCGCCGCGCATGAAGGCGGCAGGCAGGCGTATCTGGGCGGTCATGGCGTCATTCTAGCCCGTTTGCGCCCCCGGCGTCCGCGTCGATGTCCCGGCATGCCTGTTCGATCCGTTCCTCCAGGCGGGCCATGAAGGCGCGGCGGTCCATGCCGGGCGGGATCGGCTCCAGGAATTCGAGCCGGATCGCGCCGGGGCGCATCCGGAATCCGCGCCGGCTCCAGTGGCGCCCGGAATTGAGCGCGACCGGCACGACGGCGACGCCCGCCTCGCGGTAGAGCGCAGCGATGCCTGGGTGGTAGGGGCGGCGCTCGCCCGGCGCGACTCGGGTGCCTTCCGGGAAAACCACAAGTTGCGCGCCCGTCTCCAGCGCGGCCTTCGCTTCCTGCACCATGCGGCGGAGGGCCGAGGCGCCGCCCTGGCGGTCCACTGCGATTTGCCCTGCGCGCCGGAAATACCAGCCGACGCCCGGGACCCGGAGCAATTCCTGTTTCACGACATAAACCGGATCGGACAGCAGAGCCGCCAGCGCGAGGGTCTCCCAGGCGGACTGGTGCTTTGCGGCGATGATGCTGCCGGGCGGCGGCAGGGGGCCGCGAATTTCGTGCCGTATGCCGGCGAGAGCGCGCAGCAGGAAGATCGTGACATGCCCCCAGACAGCGCCCGCGCGCCGCGCCGCGCGCCGCGAGGCGAAGAGCGCCGGCGAAAGCAGGAAGACGAGCAGCGCGGTGGCGGCCACGAAGCCCGCAGCGAAGAGCGCCGAGCGGAGCGTCTTCACCCGTCGTTCCTCAACGCGCCGTACCATTCGGCGAGGCGACCCAGCGTCACGGCCAGCAGATATTTGTGGTAGGCGCGCAGCAACACCTCCCGCGTTCCGGGCCATCGCCACCACCCGTCCAGCCTGAGCGTGTCCGGGATGACGGGATGCGCCAGCATCTCGACCTCCGGCGCGGCGCGGCGCAGCAGGTGGAGCGCGCGCGGCAGATGGTAGGCGGCGGTCACGATGCGCAGGCTTTGCGCGGCTCGACCCGCCGCCCAGGCCGTGACCTCGGCGGCGTTGCCGACAGTGTCCTGAGCGGTTCGGCCGAGTTCGATGCAGCAGGCGAGCGGACTGTTTGCGGCGCGTCCCGCCAGCTCCAGGAGCCGCGCCGCCGTGACGCCGGCGCCGACGCCGGAGACGAAGAGCGCCGGCGCCCGGCCCTCGTCCAGAAGGCGCAGTCCTTCGGCGATGCGGTCGGCGCCGCCCGTCAACACAATGATGGCGTCGGTCTTCCGGCCGAGCGCTTCGGGTTCCGTCGGCAGCATTGCCGCAAAACGCATAAGGCCGCCTGTCCAGAGCGCGGCCAGCAACAGCAGGAGAATGACGATACGCTTCGTCAAGGCCGGTCCGACAGCCGGCCGGAGGGCGCCCGGCGGCGGGGACGGCGGGCGCCTTCGTCGGAAATCCGGCCTTCGCCAGTCGGCACGTTCGCGGTCACCTTGATTCGAGCTGCCCGCCAGCCTATACAAATTTCCTCATACGCAGGGGATACAGAGGCGCCTGCATGATTCTCGCCTGCCCGAACTGTATGGCACGATTTCGCGTCGAAGTCGAGGCTTTGGGCGCGACCGGGCGGCGGGTCCGGTGCAGCAAATGCCACCATGTCTGGCGTGCGGAGCCGCCGGGATATGTCGTCGAGGTCCTTCACGCCGAGCCCGAGCCCCCGGACGCCGGCGAGGGGGCGGACCGGGAGCCGTGGAAGCCCCAGCTTCCGGTGCCGGCGGGGCGGCCTCCCCGATCCCGCGCGCCGTCCCTCCGGGTCTGGGTGGTGAGCCTGGCGGCGCTCGCCCTGTGCATCGTCGGCTATGAGGCGCGGCATGCCATCCAGAAGGAATGGCCCTGGCTCGCGCCGGTTTACAAGGCGCTCGGATTCGAGCCGGAGGGCGGGCAGGGAGCCAAGCCGGTTCGGCCGGAATAGGCGCGCCTTGAGATACGCCATCTACTACACGCCAGCGCCGGAAAGCGCGCTGGCTGTCTTCGGCGCGGCCTGGTTCGCCCGCGCTGCGCCTTGTCTCGATACGCCGCGCCGCTACGGCTTCCACGGCACGCTCAAGGCGCCGTTCCGGCTGGCGGCGGGAGCGGAGGAAGCCGGATTTCTGGGCGCCGTCGAGAGCTTTGCGGCCTCGCGCCCGACACTCGCCGGCCCGCCGCTTGGGCTTGCCGTGCTGGCGGGCTTTCTTGCACTCGCGCCGTCGGAACCCTTCGGGGCGCTCGACCGGCTGGCAGCCGATTGCGTCGCCGCCTTCGACCGGTTCCGTGCGCCGCCGACGGAAGCGGAGTTGAACCGCCGCCGCCGGACCGGCCTCAGCCCCTGCCAGGAGGCGCTGCTGCGGCGCTGGGGCTATCCCTATGTCATGGAGGCGTTCCGCTTTCACATGACCCTGACCGGCCGTCTGAACGATGCGGAACTGGCGAGGGAGTGCGCCCTTGCCGAAGCCATGCTCGGCGGGGCGAAGCCGCCGCTTCTCATCGACGCCCTTACGGTTGCGGTCGAGCCCGTGGAAGGGGCATCCTTCGAGATCTTGCGCCGTTTCGAATTCTCGGCGCCCGCCGCGCCGATGCGCGGCAGTCGGGACTCGCGCTGGCGGCTGCCCCTTCGCGAATGATACAAGTCGTCGCGCATTGCGGGGACGGATGCAGCCTTCACATTGTGCCGGTCCACCACCGCTTGGCGCAGGGAGCAAACAGATGACGGAAGACGGGGAAGAACCGAAAGAGTCGCCTGTTTGGGACCGCCCGACCCGCATCTTCCACTGGGTCCTCGTTGTGCTGGTCGTCGTCTGCTATCTGAGCGGGCGCAACGGCCGCTTCGATATCCACATCCCGGCAGGACAGGCGCTGCTAGTGCTCGTCGCCGCACGGATATTGTGGGGCTTCATGGGCAGCGCCTCGTCCCGCTTCCGCGCCTTTATCCGCCCGGTGGGCGAGATCGCGGCCTATCTGCCCACCATGCTGCGGCGCGCGCCGGACGGGCGCGCCGGGCACAACCCGCTCGGCGGGCTGTCCGTGGTCGCCATGCTGCTCGTGCTGACGGCGCAGGCGGGCCTCGGGCTGTTCGCGGTCGATGTGGACGGGCTCCATGACGGCCCGCTCAGCTTCCTCGTCAGCTACGACGCTGCGCGCGAAGCCGCGGAGCTTCACGCCATGGTGGTGGACGCTCTGCTCATCCTTGTCGGCCTCCACATCGCCGCGGTGCTGTTCCATTTGCTTTACAAGCGGGAAAACCTCACCCGCGCCATGCTGACCGGGCGCGCGCGGCTCGCGGCGGGGCAGACGCCGCCCCGCCTGGTCCCCGCCCGGCGCGCGCTTCTCGCGCTGGCGCTGGCGGCGGCGGCGGTCCTCGGCGGCATCGAGATCGCGGCGCGCGTCTTTTGGTGAGGTTGCAAGGCAGCCGCGCCGTCTCTGCGGGCTAACCCGGATTTCTCACCGGGTGTAGGTGCATCGGGGCCCTGCATGTGAGAAAGTTCTTTTGTGACAAAGACTTGTCCTGTTGCAGAGGAACGCCCCGATGCGCACAGAGTGTAACCCGACGCGGATGCGATTTGCAC
>JAJECF010000131.1 GCA_022822125.1 Alphaproteobacteria bacterium | reverse complement strand
GTATAGCGCGACGATCTGGGTGAGAGCCGGGCGACAATCAGGATGAGATTCCTGGCGGCGTCGGCGAGCGGATGATTCCGCCGCACGGCGGAGAATGCAAGCCCCTTTTTCGGTTTTTGATTGTCGCGGAGGGACGGTTTTGTCGGCCGTCTGATTGACGCGGAGCGCGGCGCTCGACCGGGAGATCGCGGCGGGCTGAGGCGCGGCGGCCCGCGGGGGCGATCCCCACGGGCCGCGCGTGGCGCCTCCGGTTGCGGCTCAGTCCCTGGTGTTTTTTTCGGTGGCGTAGCTTGCCGGGCGCCCGGCCTTCCGCCCGGTTTTTTCGAGGGCGGCGCGGCGTCTGTAGCTCTCGACGTTCATCTCGAGGATGGTGGCGTGGTGGACCAGTCGGTCGACGGCGGCCACCGCGGTCGTTTCGTCGGGGAACACCTTGTTCCACTCGCCGAAGGGCTGGTTTGCGGTGATCAGGAGCGATCGCCGCTCGTAGCGCGCCGAGATGAGCTCGAAGAGCACGCCGGTCTCGGCCTGGTCCTTCTGGACATAGGCGATGTCGTCGAGGATCAGGAGGTGGAAGCGGTCGAGCCGGGCCAGCATGGCCTCCAGGGCGAGCTCGCGGCGCGCGACCTGGAGGCGCTGGACCAGATCGGTGGTTCGGCTGAACAGCACGCGGTATCCGTTCTCGACCAGGGCGAGGCCGATGGCGGAGGCGAGATGGCTCTTGCCGACGCCTGGCGGGCCGAAGATCAGGCAGTTGGCGCCCTGGGTGAGCCATGCGTCGCCGGCGGCGAGCGCGCTGACCTGGGCCTTCGAGATCATCGGCACGGCGTTGAAGTCGAAGGACTCCAGGCTCTTGCCGGGGAGCAGCTTTGCCTCCCTGAGATGGCGTTCGATGCGCCTCCGGTCGCGCTCGGCGAGCTCGTGCTCGGCGAGGGTGAGGAGGAGGCGGGCGGCGGTCCAGCCCTCCTTGTCGGCGCGCTGGGCGAAGCCCTGCCAGAGCTGGTTGAAGGTCGGCAGGCGGAGCTCGGTGAGCATCAGGGAGAGCTTCATCGCGTCGACCTTGTTGGGGTCGGCCGCGGCCCTGTCGTCCTTGCCGCTCATGCCGCGTCTCCCGCGTCGAGCAACGCGCCGTAGCCCATGAGCGGCGGCCTGGCGACGTCGACGCTGGGCATCTCGCCGCGGCGCGGCGCGAAGCGCGCCTTGAGCCTGTCGAGGTCGGGGATCCGGCCGGCGTCGAGCGCGCGGTCGATCTCCTCGGCCAGCTCGGCCTCGCAGCTCTCCTCGTGGGCGAGCGCCAGCAGGCCGACGGCGAGCCGGCAGGCCTGGCGCTCGCCGAGCCGCTCCAGGGCGGCCTCGAAGCAGCGCCGGTAGGCCGCGCGCGGGAACAGCTCGTCGCGATAGACCAGGTTCATCAGCGCCATCGGCTTCTTCTTCAGCGAGTGGATGACGTGGCGGTAGTTGACGACATGGACGTTGGGGCCGCTCGCCCCGGCGCGGCCGCGCGGCAGGGTCAGGACGTGGATGCCCGAGAGGAACAGCTCGATCCGGTCGTCGTAGATGCGCGCGCCGAGCCGGTGGCCGATCAGCCGCGAGGGCACGGTGTAGAACACGCGGCGCAGCACGAAGCCCGAGGACCTGCCGATGCTGACGCTGCCCGGCTCGTAATCGGCGGTCCGCCCGACCGGCAGGTCGAGCAGGGTCGCGCGCTCGGCCTCGATCGCCCTGGAGCGGTGCGCGTTGGCGCGGCCGACGATCCCGGCGATGAAGCAGCGGTAGACGTCGAGGTTCTCGAAGTCCTTCGAGCCGCGAAGCGCGAGCGCGTCGGCGATCGCGCGCTTGAGGTGGCCGTGCGGCCCCTCGATCGAGCCGTTCTCGTGGGCCACGCCGCGGTTGTTGCGCGTCGCCTCCATGCCGTAATGACCGCACAGCGCCTCGTAGCGCCCGGTGATGTCCTCGGCCGCATCCCTGTTCAGGTTGCGGAACGCCGCCGACAGGCTGTCGGTGCGGTGCTCGCGCGGCGCGCCGCCGAGATGCCACAGCGCGTCCTGCAGCCCCTCCGCCAGCGCGGTGAAGCTCTCGCCGCCGAGAACCACGTGGGCATGGCTGAAGCCCGACCAGGCGAGCCGGAAGTGGTACAGCATGTGATCCAGCGGCGCGCCGGCAACGGTGATGCCGAGCGCCCCCATGCGGGTGAAGTCGGACAGGCCCTGGCGGCCCGGCTCGTGCTTCTGGCGGAAGATCACGTCCTGCTCCGGGCCGTGCTCGGCGCGCCAGATGCGGATCCGCCGCTCCAGCGTGCGCCGCACCCCCCGGCCGAGCTCCGGATGCTGGCCCATCAGCGCCTCGAACACGCCCACCGGGCGGATCTCCGGGTTCTTCTCGAGGATCGGCACGACGACGGTGTCGAAGACATCGGCCAGCGGGTCCGGGCGGCGCCGGCCTCGCGGCTTCTTCTCCTCGGTGGGACGCGGATCGGCGGCCAGGCGGTAGCCGGTGGCCCGGCTTATCCCCGCCTTGGCGGCCGCCAACTCGATGCTATGGGTCTTCTTCAGGGTCATGAAAAGCCTCTTCTGGCGATCGGTGAGGTGACGCCCGGGCAACGATCCGCTCCCCCGATTGGAAAAGCGCAACCGTTCGCCCGGCCGGCCGAATCTGCCAGAAGGCCCCGGGGGAAATTTTTCGAGGCGGCGGCCTGAAACTCCAGTCGGGCTACGCCCTCCCTCCGTTTCAGGCCGCCGCCTTCCCCCGTCTCATCCTGATTGTCGCGGAAGTCTCATCCTGATCGCCGCGCCGCAGTTCGGCCCGGTGCAGCGTCGGAGGGGAGGCACGGAAGCGCGTCACGCATCGGACCGCTCCGCCAGCACGCCCGCCGCCCATTCCGCCGCGCGGGCGAGCACATGGGCGTGGCACGGTTCCGGATCGCACCAGCAGGCGAGCCAGCATCCGTCCAGCGCCGCGAGTTCCTCCAGCGCGACCTCGCCCGCGCGGATGCGCTGCCACAGATCGGCGCGGTAGCGGGCGATCACCTCGGCGCGCGATCCGTCATGGCCTACGCGCCAGGGGTTCCCCCATTTCGTGCGGCGGTCGACCAGCACGGTGTTGTTGACGACGTGCGCATATTCGAACGCCTCCCTCAGCTCGGGCTCGTGCTTCAGGTTGATGACGGCCCCCATCGCTCCCTCCCTTTCCAGAACGGCTTGCCCGCCTCCTTGCTTCTCTCTCCTCCCGACCGGGCGGCTCGTGAGGCCGGGGGCGGCGCGAGACTCCGGGCCCATTGCAAAAAGAAGCGGGGCCGGCGCGTGCGCACCGACCCCGCGGAGGGAAGACGAAATCAGGGATCAGAACGGGATGATCTCGTCGGGATGCTGGCCGCCGCCGTTCGCGGACGCCGCAGCGGCTCCCGTCGGCGCGGCCTCGCCAGCCTCCGGCCCGGGCTTCGCGCCGTTGCCGTTCGGGCGATCGTAGAATTGCACCCGGTTGCCCGGCACGACGATGATCTCGGTGGAGAAGCGGTCCGAGTCCTCGCCGTCCCTGCGCCACCGCCGGGTCTGCATCTTGCCCTCGACGTGGATCAGCCGGCCCTTGGTCGCGTGCTTCTGGAGCATGTCGATCAGGCCGGGCTGGAAGGTGACGACGCGGTGCCACTCGGTCCGGTCGACCTTCTGGCCTGACTTGTCGAAAAAGCTCTCGTCGGTCGCGATGCTGAGATTGGCGACGCGCCCGCCCGAGGCGAGATTGTTAACGACGACGTCGGCGCCCAACCGGCCGACCAGTTCCGCGTGGTTCTTTCCGAATGCCATGACGATCTCCTCATGGGTCTGGATGATGACGATGGTTTGCGAGCGACCGGAGGCCGGGACACCCTCCCGAACCCCCGTCCGCTCACTTCCTCCAAGCCCTCCTCCACCTCCATCACGCCGGGGGAAGCGACGACGCCGGGTCCCAGGGCGCTGCCGCCTCGCCGAGGCCCGCCGCCGCCGGTTCCGGGGCGAGGCTCGCGAAGCCGTGCTCGGGGTAGACCGCCGGGCGCACCGGACAGCGGATCGCGCGCTCGTCCTCGATCGCCTCGCGGACGGCGGCCGGGTCGATGCCCAGCTCGGCCAGCAAGGTGCCGGCGGGAAGGTCGGGGGAATGGTCGGACTGGAACATGGCGGGAAACTCCTCTTGCCGTTGCCCGGCCCGGCATCGAGGCGGCGAAACTCCCTCCCACCGCCCTGCCGGACACGCCCCCGCGAAAGCTCC
>JAJECF010000063.1 GCA_022822125.1 Alphaproteobacteria bacterium | reverse complement strand
GCCTGAAGCTCCAGCGCGCGCACGCAGATTTCGCGGGGATAGACCGGGGTGTGGCAGACGGAGCCTTTCTGGAGGCACTCGTCTGTGATGAGCACATTCTTCCGGTTGAGAAATAAAATCCGGAACTCCTCGACCTCGCGGTGGCCGGCGAGCGCGCGGCAGTATTCGATCACCTTGTCGTAGCTGCCGAGCGATGGGCGCACGGTGTCGGGCACTTCGGCCCGCGCCATGCGGATGCCGAGCGCCTCGGCGGCCTTGAGGGCGGCAACGGCGTCATCCGACAGGCCGGGCACGCTGCACAGCCGGTCCGGCCGGGCGGCGAGCGCGCGCGGCGCCGTGCCGAAGATCTGGAGCAAGCTGCCGGCAAGCGCACCGGCATCGTCCACGGACGGGCGCGCGGAGAGCAGCAGCTCCAGCAGTTCCCGGTCGTCCACGGCCTCGGGCCCGGCGCGCAGGAAGCGGCGCTGAAGCCGGCGGCGGTCAGCGGCCTGCCGGGCGGACGCGGGACCGGCGGGCAGGTCGTAGAGCGGCATCTCGTCGAAACCCGCTGTGGAATCGGGCATGGCGGCCTCCTGCACAGGGTCGAACGGGAGCGGGGTGGACGTGGGGGTCAGTGCGGCTTGCCGGTGTCCGGCGCCGGGTCGGACGGGCCGAGATCGACCGCGACGCAGCCGTCGTGCACGATGATCGTCACGGTGCGGCGGTCCGGCATCAGCCAGAGCAGGTCCGTCCAGACGGCCTTGGCGATGGCGCGCTTCTGCGCCTCGTCGCCGGACCGGGGCGGCGGCGGCGCGACGTCGGCGATGTCGGGGACTGCGGCAGGTTTCATGGGCTGACCTCCTGTTGCTCGATGCGGGACGTGCAGGACCGGGACGCTCCCGCGCCCCGGCCCGGCCTCGCCCGAACGAATGCCGGCCTCCGCTCCGGGCGGAGCGGGGACGGGCATCGGTGCGGAAGGCGCGGCGGCGGCGACCGGCCGCCGGTTGGATCAGTCGTCGAGGATTCGCACCCTGGCGTTGCCGCCCTCGACCTCGACCCGGGGCTTGCCGTCGTCTCCGACGGACACCGTCACCAGCGGCTTGTTGGCGGGCGGATGCGGCGGGTCGCGTATCTCCGCCGCGATCGTGCCGGCCTCCGTCTCGAAGCGGACCGTCACCCTGCCGCCGGAAACCCGGACGGCGCCCGGCGGAACCGGACCGGCCAGGGTCACCACCGGCGGCTCTCCATGCTCGGAGAAGAGGCCCGGTACCGGCAGCGCGCCATCGCCCCATGGATCGGCATGGGCGCCCTCGCAGACGCTGTCGACGAACGAGTCGGAACAATGATCCGTGGAGCGCCAGCCCGCGGCATCCTCGTTGGCGGCCTCGATGGCCTTCTCCAGCGCTTCCTCGATCGTCCCGGCCTCGACGGTGACGGTGTTGCAGTGGTGCGCGTTGTAGCCGACCTGCACGGTCCAGGGCCGGCTCACGACGTTGCCTCTGTGGCGGTGGCGAGGGTCACGGTCACGTCGGGCCGATGGATGCGGATGTCGACGGTGCGGTCGCCCGGCACGAACCACATCACCTGGCGCCGCACCGCCTCGGCGATGGAGATCTTGCAGGCCTCGTCGTCGGACAGCAGCAGGCGGGTTGCCAGGTGCAGCGCGTCCTCGTCGAAGCGGTCCTTCTGGGTCTCCCAGCTGTCGGCCTCGACATCGTCCGAAGGCGAGAAGAAACCGGCCCGGAGCAGGGCTGCCAGCTCGTGCGGCTGGAGCGCGCTGTCTTGCGTGACCAGCGGCAGCGTGTCGTCGATGTGGCCCCAGGCCTCGCCGGCGAACGCCATGTCGGCCGGAATGCCGATCGTGTGGCAGTGTCCGGCTGCGGGGCGGACGGTGAGGTCGATGCGGATCACGGCGGGCCGGGACGGCAGCCGGGCCGCTCTCGATGCTGCCCGCTCGGGCAGAGGCCAGTCGTCGATCGAGAGCCAGTCGCCGTCCCCGGAGGCGAGGATGGAGACGGCCGCCGCGCGGTCGAGCCCGTCATACCAGCCATAGCCTTCGAGCCGGCGGTCGGCCTCGAACAGGCGCGATGCGATGCTGTCGCGTTCGCCGGCGCGCCAGAGCGCCTGGGCCTCGGGCGGCTCGGGGTCGCAGGCCATGACCAGCGAGTCCGCGCCTGTCGGCGCGAGCTTCGGCGGATCGCGCCAGTCGTTGCAGTCGGCAATGCCGGGCCGCCAGGGCCGCAGCACGGCCGGCGGCGGCGCGATATCGATGCCGGCCTCGCGCGCCCGGGTCCAGTCCTCGAAGGCCGGGCGCGGAGAGGGATCGGCCGCCATGGCGCGATAGATCGCGAGGCGGGCCGCGGCGCGCATGTCCTTGAGGAAGGCGTTCTCGACCGCTTCCTTGCGGGCCGGCAGGACGAGTTCGAGATCGGGGCAATCGCCGACGTCCGCCAGCACGGATGCGGATGACGTTCTCGGCGAGCGAGAGTTCGGAGGGATCGGCGTCGCCGGACCTGACCTGGCAGGGAACCGGATGGTCGGCGTCGAATACGCCGTCCTCGACCAACTCCTGCATGGCTTTCAGGCGGCGGCCTCCGGCGACCACGGCATAATGCTCGGCGCCATCCTCGTCGGGTTCATCCGGGCGGACGACAAGGTTCTCCAGCAGCCCGAGGGCGGCGATGGAAGCCTTGAGCGAAGCGTCGGCCTGAGCATCGGGCGGGGTCTTGCGGACGTTCTCGGGGGCGAGCGCGAGCCGGGAGAGCGGGATCTCCCGGATGAGCGGTTCGGCCCTGGGGGCGATGAAGTTCATTCCAGTCTCCATGGAGGGTTGCACCGGCGCGGCGCAGCCGGCTCTCGCCGCCTGCCGCCACGCCCGCCCCCGACCGGCTGCTCTCCGGCTCCGGGAGGCGCAGCCCGACCGTCGCCGCCGCCGGAAACGGCGGACTGTGCGGTGCGGGGGTATCGGATACGGTGGAAGACGGCGCGCGGGCGACGGCGGATGAGCGGCGGCCGGCCCTGGGGAAAGTGCCTCGGGTCGTGGACCGGAGCGTCGGCCGACTATTGGAGGGCGGGGATCGCGGGGGTCCGGAAGGCGCGGCCGGTCAGAGGCCGAGTTCGCTGTGGGAGCCGGGACGTACGAGATCGAGATGTCCGGCGTCGGGCTTGCGGTAGATCAGGACCAGATCGGGCCGGACGTGACAGTCCCGGTGGTTCTTCCATTGGGACTTGCAAGGAAAGGTTGGCGGAGCGCCTCCCTGCCGCGGGAGCGCGCAGCAGCAAGGCGCCATTTCCTGTTCGGCGCCACGGCCCAAACACGAAACCCCGCTCATCGGAAGACGGTGCCGGGAGCGGGTACTCCGCGAAGAAGGGGGGATCAGTCGGACGGGCCTGGAGCCGGAGCAGGCATGTTTCGGTCCGGCGCCCCGGTCCCCCGGCCTCTTGGAGGGCCGCCATGCCCCTGAATGGCCGGGCTCACCTCGGGAACCGCTTCCCCCGGCTCCGCGGGGAACTGCCGAACGCGCATCGGGGGCACGGGCAGCATCCCGAGAACCGTGTGCCAGTAGGACCAGGAGCGTGGATCGAAGATCCCGGGCCAGGCATTGCGCAAGGCATCGCGCAGTGCCTCGTCGCCATAGGCGCGGCGGACCGTCGCCGTATCCTCCGAGGAGCCGTAGATCATCACATGGTTCAGGAACTGGACCTCGTCGCGCAGCGTCTCGTGAGGCGGCTGGAACCATACCACCCGCCGCGCAACCTCAAGCAGCGTCTGCCTCCCCGGATCGGAGTCCGGGGCCGCCTCCCTTGTTCCGGGGGCGTCATCCGAAATCTCAGAAGCCATTGTCGTGCTCCGTTCCTGTTTCGTCGGGACAAAGGCGTGCGCGCGGCTCGAATACCGGAAGGTTCTCAACATCGACCGCAGCAACGGCTTTCGTCAGGTTTTCACGAACCTCATTCGGCACCTGGTGCAGATTGCCGTCTGCGTAATGAGCAAGCGCCTTGAGCGTCACCAGAGGATTGAACTCAGGGCCGAATACGGCATTGGCGGCCCCCAGCGCCTCCTCAAGCGAGAGACCGGATCGCAGCAGGGCGTCCAGGTCGATATAGTCCTTGGCGCTGGCGCGCGATTGAACCGCAGCCGCCTTTGTCGCGGCGATATCCGGCAAAGACGCCACAAGAATGCCAGATCCGTCCGCTTTGTCCGGGTCGTTGACGCTGGATATGCGGAGGCCTCCGAAAAACGACACCATCACCTCGCCATCCAGGTTCAGAACGCATGACAAGGTGTTTTCCTCGCTTCGGATCGTCAGGCTTCCGCTCAAGTAGGGAATGTTCCTTCGGAGCGCATCGGGCTGGAAGGCGTCGCGAGAAAAGAAATCGAAATCGACGGACTGACGATGCCCCAGCCTCAATGCAAGCGCCGTGCCTCCGTAAAGAACGAAGCCCGACGGCGTACCGTCAAGCACCTTCCACAGCCGTCTCTGCGGCTCGGGGAGCACATTTATGTCGAATTGCACGGGCACCCCCTTGCCTGGCATGGAGCCATCCCCGCTTCTACGGCAACGGCCATGGAGGCATCGAAAGAGGCCGGTCGGCGGATGGCCTCGCCGTCGACATTTCCTTGTAAGCCCCCTTCCATTGCCCGCCAAGCGCGTGGTTGCGATGGCGCGGCGGGATCGGCCGGGCCTCCGCCAGTTCGGCATCGACGGTCCTGGCGAAGCGGCCCCTCTTCTCGCGCCTGTAATCCCGCTTGAAGGCCGCGGTCCGTCTAATCGTCCGCATGAAGGTCGGCCGTCAGGCCGTCGACATCGCCGACCGTGACCAGGTCGCCCCGCCGCGCGGCCTCCATGGCCGCTACGGTCTCCGCGTTCGGCACCAGGGGCTCGAACGGCAGGCGTTTCTCGGTCGCGATCCGCACCATCATCAGGCGGAAGGCGTCGGACACGGTGAGGCCGATCGCGTCGAGCACGGCGGCGGCTTCCTGCTTGGTCTTTTCGTCGATGCGGGCCCGAACGACGGTGCTCATGTGTCGATCCTCCTGATTGAGCTACAATGTAGCCTGAGGTCGGCCCGATGTCCACGCCGCGACGTGCCGCGACGTGCTCCGGATGGATGTGGCGTTGGTCGCCGCGTTGCATGAACCGCCCGGGCGCCCGGCTCCG
>JAJECF010000019.1 GCA_022822125.1 Alphaproteobacteria bacterium | reverse complement strand
CTCATCCCGAGTAGCGGCGCCAGCCGCGTATCGAGGGAGGCGGTTCCACCGGCGGGACGATCCTTCGATACGCGCCCGCAGGCGGGCGCTACTCAGGATGAGGAGAGGCGGGGAAACCGGGCGGCATTTGCCCGTGAGTTGCAACCCGGTGCCGTTGGTATAACAGGGCCGCGATGAAGATGTCGGGATGCTGTGCCGTCAAACGGCGGGGCGCAAGGCGTTCGGACGGGAAATGCCGCAGGTTCCGGGTCACGATGATGCTCGCCCCGCCCTCAATTGCAGCCGCCAGAACATGTGCGTCGCCGGGGTCCGGCAGGTCGAGCGACGCGGCAAGGACGGCGTACCCTGTCACGACGGCGCCGGGAAAGTGCTCGTCCATAATCGCACGGGTGCGCTCGAGCACACCGGCCGGGATATCCGGTCGGTCCGCCAGAAGGCTCCGCATCCACTCCTCGTGGATGTCCGCACTCCAGAGCGGCGCATACAGGTACCGGTCAGCCAGACGCAACAGCAGGTCCCGCAGGCCGGCGGGATAAAGAACATTGGCGTCGAGCAACGCCGTTGGAGGCGGCATCGCCTATTGGAGGCCGAGGCTTTGGTCGAGGGCCGTGAGCTCGTCCAGCGCCTCGCGGCGCGCGAATTCCGTCTCGCGGCGATAGACAAGAACGTCCTGGGCGCGGACCCGCCGGTGTGCGCCAACCTTGCGGCAGGGTATGCGGCCTTCGTCGAGCAATTGCACCAGGTGCGTTCGCGATACCTGCAGAAGGTCGGCCGCCTGTCGCGTCGTCAGTTCGGCATGCAGTGGTGTCAGGGTCACACCGTTTCCGCGCGCCATCTGGTCGAGAATCTCCTTGAGCAGGCGAAGCGCCGACAAGGGAATGTCCACGGGCTCTGCGGTAGCGCCGCCGAAACGTGCTGGCACCGGGTCTGCACTGTCGCTCCATATCGTGAGTTTGCGGCCTGCTTCACCCGCCAGGACCGTGTCGCGCTCGCTGGGAGTTCCTGTCGCTGTCCTCTCGTCCATCGCGCCTCTCCATCATCCGCCGGAAAAGTAGGTATCAAACACCGCAAATGCAACAAGTGATGCAAACATCACAGCAGATACCCGGCAAGCAGGACCGGGACGCTCAAGCTGTCGCAATCGGCAGCAAAAGGCCCAGGCTGACGGGCGGCCGTCATCCGTGCCATTCTGGCCGGCGGTGGAGGAACGGGCACAGACGGAGGACCGATGGCGGCGATTGCGGTGACCGGGGCCAATCGGGGCATCGGCGCGGGCATTGCGGCGGCGCTGGCGGCGCGGGGCTTCGCCGTTGCCTGCCTCACGCGCTCCGGGCGCGGGCCCGAGGGGTTGGACCTGCCGGCTTACCCGGTGGACGTGACCGACGCGGCCGGCCTCACCCGCGCGCTCGATGCGGCGGCCGGAGACCTCGGCGGGCTGGAGGGGCTGGTCAACAATGCCGGCGTCCACCTGCAGGGGCCGAGCGCGGACTTCCCGGTCGAGGATTTCGCGCGCACCATGGCGGTCAACACCACCGCCGTCTTCGCCGCCGCGCAGGCCGCCTATCCGCATCTCAAGGCGAATGGCGGCGGCATCGTCGTCAATCTCGGCTCCTACTGGGAGCGCCTCGGCGTGCGCGCCAACACCGCCTATTGCGCGTCGAAGGCCGCCGTCTCCGGCCTCACGCGCTGCCTCGCCGTGGAGTGGGCGCGGGACAATATTTCGGTCTATACCGTCGCCCCCGGCTATGTGGAGACGGACATGAACGCCGAAATCCTGGCCAATCCGCGCTTCCGCGCCTGGCTGGAGCGGCGCATCCCGGTCGGCCGGCCCGGCAGCGTGGACGAGGTCGCGCGCTTCGTCGCGCTGCTCTTCGCCGAGAAAATCCACTATCTCACCGGCGAGACCATCGTGATGGACGGGGCGCAGAGCATCAACCAATGACCGTGCTGGACCGCCTCAACGTCCGCCTCGAAGGTGCGCTGCCGGACGAGGAAGCGGCGGTGCTGCAGGCCGTGAAGCGCCTCGCCGAACGGACGATCGCGCCCGCCGCCGCCGCCCTGGACGCATCCGCGAGCTTTCCCTGGGACAATCTGGCCGCGATGCGGGAGCTCGAACTCAACCGCATGTTCATCCCCGAGGCTTATGGCGGGGCCGGGCTCTCCTTCGCCTGTTATATCCGCGCGGCGCACGAGATGGCGCGGGCCTGCGCATCGACCGGCATCGTGTGGTCCACCGTGTTCCACGCCATCAAGCCGGTGATCGACTTCGGCAGCGAGGACTTGAAGGCGCGCATCCTGCCGCGCATCGCCGATGGCGGCCTCGCCTCGCTCTGCATCACCGAGGCGGAAGCCGGCTCCGATGCGACAGGCATGCGCACCCGCTTCCGCCCGGAAGGCGGCGACATTGTCATCGACGGCGCCAAGACCTTCATCACCAATGGCGATGTGGCGGATGTCTATGTGCTGTTCGGCAAATGGGCGGAGATCGAGGACGGGCGCGCGGCGATCACGGCGCTGGTCGTGGAGAAAGAAGCCGCCGGCATCCGGGTGCTGCGGCTGGAGGACAAGCTGGGGCTGCGCGCAAGCTCTACCGCCGCGCTCGCTTTCGATGGCGTGCGCGTGCCGCGCGGGAACCTGGTGCTCGGGCCGGGCGAGGGGCTGAAGGTGCTGTTCGGCGCGCTCAACAAGTCCAGGCCGTCCATCGCTGCCCATGCGCTTGGCGTTGCGCGCGCCGCCTTCGGCGACGCCGTGGCTTATATCGGCCAGCGCCGCCAGTCCGGCCGGCGCATCGCGGATTTCCAGGGCATCCAGTTCATGCTGGCGGACCTCGCCACTGAACTGGCGCAAGCGGAGCTCTGGCTCGGCTATGTCGCGGGCCTGGTGGACGAAGGGCTCGACGATATCGGCATCGAGGCGTCCATGGCCAAGCTCTCCGCCTCCGACCTCGCCATGAAGGCCGCCGATCTGTGCGTGCAGCTTCACGGCGGTTACGGCTATATCAGGGATTATCGCGCGGAACGGCTGCTGCGCGACGCCAAGATCACCCAGATCTGGGAAGGGACCAACCAGATCCACCGCCAACTCATCGGCCGCAGTTTCGCGAGGCTCACATGACCGCTCCCCATCTCCTCTCCGCCCTCGACGCCGCCGCCGCCATCCGGGCGGGGGACCTGACGTCCGAGGCGCTGGTCGAATCCTGCCTCGCGTGCATCGAGGCGCGCGATGCGGCAGTGGGCGCCTGGATACATCTCGATGCCGACGCGGCGCTCGCCGAAGCGCGGCAGCGCGACCGGGAGGAGCCCCGTTCGGCGCTCCACGGCGTGCCGGCCGGCATCAAGGACATCATCGACACGCATGACATGCCGACCGGCTACGGCTCGCCGATCTACACGCCCGGCAACCGTCCGGCCTGGGACGCTGCCTCCGTGGCGCTGCTGCGCGACGCCGGCATGGTGGTGCTCGGCAAGACGGTCACGACCGAATTCGCCATGCGCCATCCGGGCAAGACCATGAATCCGGCGAACCCGGCGCATACGCCCGGCGGCTCCTCGCAGGGCTCGGCCGCCGGGGTCGCCGACGGGCAGGTCCCGGTCGCCATCGGCACGCAGACCGCAGGCTCCGTGGTCCGCCCGGCCTCCTATTGCGGCGCGGTCGGCTTCAAGCCCACCTTCGGCACGGTGCCGCGCGCGGGCGTCAAGCCGATCTCCGAGACGCTGGACACGGTGGGCTCCATGGCGCGCACGGTCGCCGACGCCGGCGCCTTCGTGGAAGCCATGGCGGGCATCCCGATCTCGCGGGTCGAGGCGCGCCCGGTGCGCTTTGCCATGTGCCCGAGCCCGGCCTGGCATTGCGTCGAACCGGCTTCGGCCGAGGCGATGGAGGTGGCGCGCGCGGCCGCCGGCGCCGGGCCGGACGACCTGGCGCTGCCGCCGCCCTGCGACGAGGTGCCGGCGGCGCACGATGTCATCATGCCCTATGAGGGCGCGCGCCTGCTCGCATACGAATACCGCATGCACCGGGAGCGGATGAGCGACGCCATCCGCGGAATCGTCGAAACCGGCCTCGGCCTCGACCATGAGCGCTATCTCTGGGCGCTCGGCGTCCGCGAGGCGGCGCAGGCGGCCTTCGACAAGGTCTTCGACGGCGCGGACGCGCTCATCACCCCGGCCGCGCCGGGTGAGGCGCCGGAAGGGCTTGGCTGGACCGGTTCGCCGGAATGCAACCGCATCTGGACGACGCTCGGCGCGCCCTGCATTACCCTGCCGGGGCTCACCGGCGAAAAGGGCCTGCCGGTCGGGGTGCAGCTTGTCGGCCGGCTGGGCGGCGACGCCGACCTGCTCGCGGCCGCCGCCTGGCTGCATCCGCGCCTGGCCGGGTGAGCCATGCGCGGCTTCGAGGCTTTCCGGGCGCTTCCCCACGCGATCACGCTGCTCGGCATGTCGGGCGTCGGCAAGACGATGCTCTCGACGTCGCTGCGCCGGTCGGCCGACTGGTTCCACTATTCCGCCGACTACCGCATCGGCACGCGCTACCTGGCCGAGCACATCCTCGACAACATCAAGTTCAAGATCATGTCGATGGCGGACCGCTTCGTCGCCGACCTGCTGCGCTCCGACTCGATCTATATCGAGCACAACATCTCCGTGGACAATCTGGAGCCGGTCTCGACCTTTCTCGGCATGTATGGCGACCCGGCCTCGGGCGGGCTGGACATGGAGACCTTCCTCCACCGCCAGCGGCTTTACCGGGACGCCGAGATACAGTCGATGCTCGACGTGCCGGACTTCATCGCCAAGGGCTGGCGGCTCTACGGTTGCGAGAGCTTCGTCAACGACGCCTCCGGCTCGCTCTGCGAGGTGGTGGACCTGGACAAGCCGGAAGACCCGGTGCTGGAACGGCTGACCGGCCACAGCCTGATCGTCTATATCCGCGCCGACGCCGCCTTCGAGGAGACCCTGAAGGAGCGCGCCCGCACCCACCCCAAGCCGCTGTTCTACAATCCCGATTTCCTGATGCCGCGTCTTGAGGACATGCCGGAGGACGGCGCGGGCATCGACCCGGTCGGATTCGCGCGCCCGCTCTTCCCGGACCTGCTGGCCTTCCGCCGGCCGCGCTATGAGCGCCTCGCCCGCTACGGCCTGGCGCTGGAGACCGCAGACGTGTTCGCGAAGGGCGGCATTCCCGATGCGGACCGGTTCCTCGCCACGCTCTGGGAGCATGGCGGCGACCGGCTGGAGGCCTATATCGGGCTCTGCGAACGGCGGCGGGCGGAAAGGAAGGGCGGCTGATGGCCATTCGGCTCGCAGAAGGATTGCCGGCGGCAGCGGAGCTTGCGGAGGAGGGCGCGCCGCTCTTCTCCGACGACCGCCCGGCGAAGCGCGTGCTGCTGGTCAACCTGATGCCGGAAAAGCAGAAGACCGAGCGCCAGATCGCCCGCAAGCTCGGCCTCGCCGGCCCGGATATCGCGCTCTCGCTCGCCGTGCCCTCGCGCTACCGGGGCAAGAATGCCGACCCCGCCCATATGACCGCCTTCTATGGCGGGCTGGAGGCGGCGGAAGAGGCGGACGGCGTGATCCTGACCGGCGCGCCCATCGAGCTGCTCGATTTCGAGGCGGTCGATTACTGGGAGGAGGTCGCGCATCTGCTGGACGGGCTGCGCGCCCGGAAGACGCCGCTGTTCACGCTCTGCTGGGCGGCGCAGGCGGCGCTTTACCGCTATCACGGCGTGCCCAAGCACACGCTCGCGGAGAAGCGCTTCGGCGTGTTCGAGCACCGGATCGCCGCGCCCGCAAGCCCCGCCTTGGCCGGTCTGGAAAGCCCGGTGGCGATGCCGGTCTCGCGCCATACCGAGACCCGCCGGGAGGACATCGCGCGGGCCGGTACGGGCCTCGACCTGCTGCTGGACCATGACGAGGCCAATGTCGGCGCCATCTGCGAACCGGCGCTCGGCCATGTCCACGCGCTCAACCATCTCGAATACGAAGCAACGACGCTCAACGACGAATACCGCCGCGACCTCGGCCGCCGCGACGACGTGCCGGTGCCGAGGGACTACTATCCCGGCGACGATCCGGCGGAACCGCCCGGGGACCGCTGGCGCGCCGCCGGCGAACGCTTCTACGCCAATTGGGTCGCCATGCTGGCGCGGTGAAGGAGGGATTTGTGGGCTACACGCTCTACAACCGCCGGGGCTCGGGCGGCTTCGTCGTCGAGGCGGCGCTGGCGCTGGCGGAGGCGCCTTTCGAACTGGTCGAACTGGAGTCGAAGCCGGGCACGCCCTTGCCAGAGAGCTTTCGCGCCACCAATCCCTGGGGCCAATTGCCGGTGCTGGTCCTGCCGGACGGGTCGGCCATGACGGAGACCTCGGCGATCCTGGTCCATCTTGCGCTCTCCTTCCCGGAGAAGCGCCTGGCGCCGCCGCCCGGCACGCCGGCGCACGCCGCCTTCCTGCGCTGGACGGCCTTCGCCAATGTCAATCTATACGAAGCGGTGGTCCGGCGGGGCTACCCGTTCCGCTATACCGACGACGCCGAAGGAGAGGATGCGGTCCGCAGCGCCGCCATCCGCCGCATGGGCGAGGCGCTGACGGTCATCGACGCGCATGTCGCGGGGCCCTTCCTGCTGGGCGGGGAGATGACGGTGGCGGACATCTACCTCGCCATGTTCCGCCTCTGGTATCGCGGCGACGCCGAGACGCCCCGCCTCGCCCGGATCGGGGATGCGGTGCGCCGCCACCCGGTCGTCGGCCCGATCTGGCGCCGCCATTACGGCGACCGGTAGACGACACGAGAGGCAGGGCAGGAAAGAGCCGATCGCCTGACGTGAGGCGTCGCGGGTCAGGCGGCGACGGAGATCGCGCCCGAATCGTTGTCCACGATCACCGGCGACTCGAACAGCTCGATCGACGGATCGGCGCCGTAGCGTTCGCGCATGCTGGCCTTCCAGGCGTCGTCATAGAGCCGGTCTGCGTCCTCGCGCGATTCGAACAGGTAAACGCCGCCGGCCGTCCGCGCCTCCTCGGAGAACAGGTAATATTTCCGTACCAGCCCCCTTATGCCGCGATAACGCGGGGCCGACGCCTCGAATGCGGCCGCGGCCGCCTCGCGCGTCATGCCGGCGGAGAGCGGGAAGCGAACGATTGCAGTCACAGCCATGACCGGGGCCTCCTCGGGTCACCATTCCTGGACCGGACTATCCACCCGAACCGGGCGCGGCGTCAATCGACCCCTTCGACGACCCTGAGGTCGCGCTCGACTGCGCCTTCGAGCTTTGCGGCCGCGGCCCGGTAAGCCTCGCCGTCATGGGTCGCCACGGCCTGCTCGAAGCTCGGGAACTCGACGACCACCGTGCGTTCGTTGACGCCCGCTTCATAGGCCTGCACGCGCCCGCCTCGCGCCAGGAACCTGCCGCCGCCGGCCTCTATCGCCGGCCCGGCGAGCTTCGCATAGGCGGCCAGCGCGTCCGGATTCGTGATCGAGCGGTAACAGCTCACCCAGTAACCCTTCGCCATCATGTCCTCCCTGCCGGCGATGCGTCCGGCGCAAGGATAACCCGGCCCGGCCCACGCGGTAAATTCGTCAGGGGTAGCGCGGGGCCGGACGCTCGCCTGACCCGGGCCGTTACAGTTCCCGACGGGAAAGTCCGATTACGGTCACCCCTTCCGCCGTTGCCGCCTCGGCCAACCTCCGGTCGAGTGTTGCCAGCGGCAGGCCGCGCCGAAAGGCAACCTCAAGATAAGCCGCATCGTAAACGGTCAGCGAGTGCCAACGCGCGAAAGCAAGAATCCCGGTCTCGTCATGCTCGCCATCCACCTCAACGCCCAAGGCCATGATGTCGGTCAGCGTATTCGCCAACTGCTGAGGCGAGATACGACTGCGACGTTCGTTCATCAACAGGGCATTGCGCAGCTCATACCACCAGATTTGCGGTACTACCGCTCCTGTTTCGGTCGTCCTTTGAAGGGCCTCGGTTGCCGAATCTTCGTCCTCATCAGCCAGGCTCCAAGCCAAGATCACAGAGCAATCGATAACAATGGGCATCAATAACGGTGCCCCTCATGGACCGTCTTCATTAGCTCCGCCATAGGCAGAAGCTTCACGTGGCGGCGGCGCTCGGAGATGCGTACGGCCGCTTCCCGGGCGCGTTCGCGGCCATCGGCAATGGGAACCAGCTTCGCTACCGGCTTGCCGTGCCGCGTAATGGTAAGGCTTTCGCCCCGAGCGACCCGGTCGAGCAGCTTCGGCAAATGCGTCTTGGCTTCGTAAGCCCCGATCTTTTCCATAACGGCCACTCCTGTAATTCAGACCAGTTTATACAACCAGTCTGAATTACAGGCAACCGCAGTTCAACGGGAAATCCGGCCTACGCGCCGCCGCGCCTCAACAGGGCGTCCAGCGAGAGGGGGCCGGCGCCGCGCGTAATCGGGATGAGCAGCAGGAAGACCCAGAAGAGCCGCTGGTCGAGGATTTTCGCGTCCGGCACATTGTCGAACCACATGCCGATCGTGGCTGCGTCCGCGCCGTGGCCCGCGATATCGACGACGCTCATCACCAGGATGAAGCCGATCATGGCGAGGCTGGCGGCGCGGGTGAAAAGGCCCAGCACGATCAGCGCGGGAATGACGAATTCCCCCCACATGCCGGCCAGCACGACGAGGTCCGCCAGGAAGCCGAGTTTCGATTCGTCGTAGCCGGCGGCTTCCATCTGCGCGGGCAGGATCTGCACATAGGCGCCGGCCGAGGGCGCGAAGACGCCGCCGATCCCCTCTCCCAGCTTGGTCATGGCCGAAGCCCAGAAGAAGGTGGCGAGCGTCGCCAGGAAGACGAGGCGGGCCAGGGTCTGTGTAACGGCGCCGTCCAGCAGCCGTCCGAGCGGCCCGAGGATCGCGTCTTCGAGGCGGTAAAGGGCATTCATCGCGGGGTCTCCCGGTTTGTCCTACGGGATTGAGATGGCGCTGACGATGCGCGCGGAAAAGGCCGAGGCGAGATTGGCGCCGAGATCGAAGGCCGGCGCGTCGGCCGCCGCCTGCTCCGCCGCATGGCCGAGCGGTTCGCCCGCCCGGAGCGCCAGCAGGAAGGCCGCGCCGCCCGGCGGCAGGAGCTGGACGAACACCCTGTCGTCCGGGCGCGACACCAGCACGTCCTCGGCGGTGGATTGCACCGGAGATTTGTCCCCGGTCGCGTTGTAGCGCCAGATCGCATGAACCGGATGCGCCGAGCGCAGGATATGACAGGCGGCCTGCAGCGAGAGCCGGGCTTGTGCAAGCGCCGCCGGGTCCAGCCCGCCCAGCACGGCAGGGTCGGCGGCGGGCTCGTTGGCCGCGTGATAGGCCAGCCGCAGCGCGTATTCGAGCCGCGCCACGTCCGGCAGGTAGGGCAGGCCCGCGGCCGGCGGGAAGCTCTCGAGGAAGGGCGCGAAACTCTCGCCGTAGAACATCATGCGCGGCGAGGAGGGCGGATGGGCGCGCACATAGACGCCCGCCATCGCCTCGAAGAACTCTTCCCCGACTATGGCCTGCACCACGGGGAACGCCTCGCCCAGCGCTTCGACGAGCGCGACGACGACATTGTTGCGGTAGATGTCGAACCGCCGCCCCGCCGGCCGCCCGTCCGGGCGGACGAGCCCGGGGGGCGCAGGCGTCGCCGGGTCGAGCAGGGCCGCCGCGAATGCGCCCTGCCAGTCAGGCATGGCAGGCTGCCAGCATGGCGTCGGCGCGCGCGGCCTCGGCGGCCAGCACGGGCCATTCGGGCAGGTCGTTGTCCCATTCGATCAGGGTCGGCAGCGGCCCCGAGCGCGCGAGCACGCGGGCGAAAAGCGCCCAGACGGGGTCAGCGACGGGATTGTTGTGGGCGTCGATCAGCAGCGGGCCGCCATGCTCGTCCGTCTCGATCTCATGGCCGGCAAGGTGGAGTTCGCCGACCAGGGCCAGCGGAAAGGCGTCGAGATAGGCCGCGGCGTCGCAGGCGCCGTTGACCGCCGAGACATGCACATTGTTGACATCGAGCAGGAGGCCGCAGCCCGTGCGCGCGGCGACCGCGCCGAGGAACTCGACCTCGGCCATCGCGCTGCCGGAGAAGGCCAGATAGCTGGAGGGGTTTTCGAGCAGGATGGGGCGGTCGAGCCGTTCCTGCGCCTCGTCGATATGGTCCGAGACCCGGCGGAGCGTCGCCTCGTCGTAGGGCAGGGGCAGGAGATCCGCGAGATAGGCGCCGCCATGACCGGACCAGGCGAGATGCTCCGACACGCTGGCGGGCCGGAGCCAGGAGACCAGATGCGCCAGGCGGCCCAGATGCTCGGCGTCGAGGCGGCCTTCGGACCCGATGGAGAGGCCGACGCCGTGGCAGGACACCGGGAACCGGGCGGCCAGGCGCTTCAGCCCGGCGATCCGAGGGCCGCCGTCCGCCATGTAGTTCTCCGCGTGGATCTCGACCCAGGAGACCGGGCCGGGCCGGGCGAGGATGTCTTCCAGATGCCGGGGCTTGTAGCCGACGCCGGCCCTGCGGGGCAGGCCGCCCCACCCTCTGTCCATGCCGTCCATCGCGGGTCCCTTTCCGGCGGGCGGGAGCCGGCCTGCCGCGTCCCGGAGCGTCCGGGACGCGGCCGCGCCGTCCTCAGCTCGGAAGGTCGCGGTCGAGCGCTTCGAGGGAGCCCTTGCGGTCTCCCGGCAGCTCCATGGTCATGCAGGTGCCCTTGGGCACGAGCGTCCAGGCATTGCCCTGGTAATCGACGGTGGAGGTGCCGGCGCAGGTGGTGCCGGGGCCGGCGGCGCAATCGTTCTTGCCCGCGAGCGAGACGCCGTAGCACTTCTCCTTGTCGCCGGCCGCCGCCGGCGCGGCGGTCTGCATGGCGAGCGCCGCCGCGACCGCGCTGGCGACTGCAAGGCCCTTGAGTGTCGAAGTCGTCATCGGATGTCCTTTCGCATTGTCGAGGTTTCAGCAGGGGCGGTCCGGATCGGTCCGCTGGCGACCATTGTCACCGCATGCGCCGCCATTGTCCCGTGCATCGCCACAGGATAGGAACAATCCCGCAATCCGCCAAACGCCGAAGCGGCGGGAGGCGTTCAAATCCCGGTGAATTGGCCTGGGGGCCCGAAGGGGCTTCGGGGCCGCGTCCCGAGGACAGGCAAAGCGACGGAGTCCCGCCCCATGACCGACCCGCTGTTCGACTTCACCGGCAAGACCGTGCTCGTCACCGGCGGCAGCCGCGGGCTCGGCCGCGAGATGGTGCTGGCCTTCGCCCGGCGCGGGGCCGATGCGGTCGTCGTTTCGCGCCGCGAGGAGTCCTGCCGGGCGGTGGCGGCGGAGGTCGAGGCGCTCGGCCGGCGCGCCTGGGCGATGCCCTGCAATGTCTCGGACTGGGACGCGCTGGAGGACCTGGCGAAGCGGGCCTGGGCGGCGGCCGGCGGCATCGACGTGCTGGTCAACAATGCCGGCTCCTCGCCGCTCGCGCCCTCCTCGCTGGAGACGCCGGAAGAGCTGTTCGACAAGGTGATCGCGCTTAACTTCAAGGGACCGTTCCGGCTGACGGCGATCCTCGGCACGGCCATGGCGATGAGCCGGGGCGGGGCGGTGGTCAATATCTCCAGCACGGGCGCCATCCGCCCGCGTCCGGCGCTCGCGCCCTATGCCGGGGCCAAGGCGGCGCTGAACGCGGTGACCGAGGCCTTCGCGCGCGAATATGCGCCGAAGGTGCGCGTCAACGCCATCATGCCAGGTCGCTTCCTCACCGACATCTCGCGCGCCTGGGACGAGGAGACGCGCCGCAATGCGGAGGCCGCGCTCCAGCGCAGCGGCGAGCCGGAGGAGATCGTCACCGCGGCCCTCTACCTCGCCTCCGACGCCAGCGGCTTCACCACCGGCTCAGTCATCCGCGTGGACGGCGGCGCGCCGTGAGGGGCGGGCGCAGGACAGCCCTCATCCTGAGCAGCAACGGCGAACGCCTCCCCCGTTCCTCATCCTGAGTAGCGCCCGCCTGCGGGCGCGTATCGAAAGCCTGTCCTGAGCCTGTCGAAGGGGACGTCCCGCCCGCGTCCGGCCCCCTCGATACGCGGCTGGCGCCGCTACTCGGGATGAGGACAAAGGACCGGGGCTACGGCAGGGAAGCGCCGCGCCATCGGGTCCGATCAACGGCTGCTGGTATGACGCCACTACTCGGGATGAAGAGAGCGGGGCAGCGCGGCTGTTGCCTGGGACGGGATTTCATCATTTCGCGCCCGGTCGGGCCCGGGGTGACGGTTCGGGACAGGCCGGCGGACGCCGTTCTGTCGGGATGGCGAGGCTATCCGGCCGGGCCGAAGGCGAGGTCCGGCAGCCAGAGCACGAGTTCCGGGAACAGCGCGATCAGGACGATCACGACGACATAGGTGAGCAGGAACGGGATCACGGCGACCGAAATCCTGTCGATGCCGATATTCGTCAATCGCGTCGCAACGAACAGGTTCGCGCCGACCGGCGGCGTCAGGAAGCCGATCTCGCAGGCGATCACCATGATCACGCCGAACACCACCGGGTCGATGCCTACGGAAACCGCGATCGGAAGCATCAGCGGGGTCAGCAGGATGATCTGGGCAATCGATTCGAGGAACATGCCGGTGATGATCAGGATCGCGGCGATGACCATGAGCAGGATGAAGCTGCTGTCCGTGAAGCCGGTCAGGAATTCGCCGATCAGGAACGGCACGTCCATCAGGCTCAGCAATTCGCCGAAGGCCTTGGCCGGGCCGACGATGATGAGCACCGCGCCCGAGATCATCGCCGTGGTCTTCAGGCAGGACAGGATCGCGTCCCAGGTCAGTTCGCGATGGACGAACTGGCCGACGAGAAAGGCGTAAACCACCGCGACCGAAGCCGCTTCGGTAGGCGTGAAGGCCCCGCTATAGATGCCGCCGAGGATCAGCACGGGCGCGCCTATCGCCCATTTGCCGTCCCAGCAGGCCTGCCCGACGCGTCCCCATGAGAAACTGTGATCGGTCTGCCCGCCATAGCCGCGTCGGCGCGCGATCAGCCAGGTGACCAGCAGCAGCAGCGCGCTTGCGATCAGCCCCGGCACGACGCCGGCGAGGAACATGCGCGGGATCGACGTGTCCGAAACCACGCCGTAGATAATCATCAGGTTGCTCGGCGGAATAAGGCTTCCCAGCGCGCCGCCGGACGCGGCGATGGCGCCGCCGAAGGCCGGGTCGTATCGCTCGCGGATCATCGCCGGAATCATGACGGCGCCGATCGCCGCCGTCGTCGCGGGGCCCGAGCCCGACAGCGCGGCGAAGAAGGTGCATCCGAGCACGGCCACCAGGCCGAGACTGCCCATGTAATTGCCGATCAGCGACTGGGCGATCGCCACGATCCGGAGCGCAAGGCCGCCGCGTTCCATGAGCGCGCCGGCGAACACGAAGAGCGGCACGGTCAGCAGCGGGAACGGCTCGACCCCGGTGTACATGGCCTGGGCCAGCGCCACGACCGGAATGTCGATCAGGAAGTAGCCGACCAGCGTCGCCATCGCCACCGCGATCGGGATCGGAATGCCGAAGGCGATTGTGACGACCAGCGTCCCGAACATGTAGAGGGCTTCAATCATGGATGACCGCCCCGTCCTCGGGAACCGCCGTCGGCAGAATGCCGTCCCGGGCCCAGCGGCAATAGACCTGGATGAGACGGACCGACATCAGGGCGAAGCCGACGACCAGGCACAGATACGGCCATTTCTGGGCCACGCCCAGCACCGGCGATTCGAAGGGAAGCTCCCACATCGAAAGATGCAGCAGGAAACTCTGCCAGGTCAGAAATACGGCGAATGCGAACCACGCCAGGTCGCTCAGCACGGCCATCCCGAGCGCCATCCGGCCCGGGAACAGGTTGATCAGGTTCATCACCCGGATATGGGCGCGTTCGCGCACCGCCCATGAGGCCGAAATATAGACGGACCAGAGCATGGCATAGACGGCGATTTCGTCCGACCAGGAGGTCGGCGCGCTGAACACATAGCGCATCACCACCTGGAAGAAGACGAGCACCGCCATCACGGTGACGCAGACGCCCGCTATGACTTCTTCGGAGCGCCGTTCAAGGAACGCGAAGATTGTGCTGAACGAGGGCATGAAGTCGGCAGTAGAACGGGTATCCGGGGCGGAGTCGAGGGCCGCGGCGGGAGCGATGGATTTCCGCCCCGCCGCGGCCGTTCGCGACCGGATTGCCTGCCTAGTTGGCGACGGCGTTGATCGCCTCGATCAGCTCGACATATTCGGGGCCGCGTTCGGCGGCGAAGGCCTCATGCACCTTGGCGGCCGCTTCGATGAAGGGCTTGGTGTCCGGGCTCGTGATCTGCACGCCGGACTCGACGAGCTTTTGCGTGAACCCTTCATTGCCGATCCTGAGATGCGCGCGCGCCGCCTCTGCGGCGATATCGGCGGCCATATAGAGCGCTTCCTTCTGCTCATCGGTCAGCTTGTCCATGAATTTGGTGCTGACGAAGAAGGGCGGCGTCAGCGCGAAATGGCCCGTCAGCGCGATATGCTTGGCGACCTCGTGGAACTTCTGGGTGTAGATGACGTCGAGCGGCAGGTCGCCGCCATCGACGGTTCCGGTCTGCACCGCGGTCAGGGTTTCCGACCAGGCCATCGGCACGGGGTCGGAGCCGAACGCCTTGTAGGTGTCCACCATCACCACATTCTTGGGAACCCGGTATTTCAGCGGCTTGAAATCCTCGATGCTGTTGATGGCCTGCTTCGAGTTGTAGATGTGTCGGAACGAGACCAGGACGATCTTCACCAGGTGGACGCCGGCCTCTTCCGGCATCGCGCCCCAGATCTTCTTGCCGGTCTCGCCATCGACCACCTTGAGGGCATGGTCGAGGTTCTGCAGCATGTAGGGCATGACCAGCAGGTCGATCTTGGGATAGAACGGGCCGGCATTGTTCTGCGCGATCAGCGTGCCGTCGAGCGTGCCGAGCTGCAGCTTCTTGAACATGTCCTGCTCGCCGCCCATCTTGAAGCAGCAATGGACCTTGACCCGGATTTCGCCGCCGGTGAACTTGTTCAGGCGGTCGGCGAAGGTGTTCATGAAGGTGCCGTAAGCATTCGATTCGGCCGTCGCATAGCCGATATTCATCAATGTTGCTGCGGATGCGGAGCCCGCTGAAACTGCCGTGACGATGGCCGCCGCGGCCGCCGCCAGAAGCGTTTTCCTCACCATGTCTTCCTCCCGGTTACGGAATTGTTTTCCTGTTTGCGACGGCGCATGGAATGATTCCCCCCATGTCCGCGGCGCGGTGTCGGCGTCCGACGGGCCCGGCCGGCTGGCCGGGCCGCGCTGGCGGGCCGGTTAACGGGCGGAGTGTCGCATGACGGGGCGGGGGACGCCAGCGCCATGTAATTGTGTTCTCCGGGGCATCCGGTCCGACATTCCGTCCGGCAACAACAGTGCCGAAGGTCCGTGCTAACGCCCTCATGCCGGGGCGCTTCCTCACCGACATCTCGCGCGCCTGGGATGAAGAGACGCGCCGCAACGGCGAAGCCGCGCTCCAGCGCAGCGGCGCGCCGGAGGAGATCGTCACCGCGGCCCTCTACCTCGCCTCCGACGCCAGCGGCTTCACCACCGGCTCAGTCATCCGCGTGGACGGCGGCGCGCCGTAAGGGGCGGGCGCTCTTGTCCGTCGCCTTGCCAAGGGGTATTACCGAGCTATTGAAGATATGACGCGAAGCGGCGTGCGAATGCGGATGGCGACAAGCATCTTGAGAGCGCTGCATATCGCGTTCCATGTCGTCGCGGCCGGGTTGATCTTCACCCGCTTTTATCCGGCGCATATGGAGGGGCTGCCACTCGCCATTATGGTCCCGGGCGTCCTGCTGGCCGGCGCATGGCTGTTTTTCGGCGTCAGCTATGCAACCGGCCATTTCCAGCGCTTCTGGGACAGGCTCACCCGAGCGGAACTGAGCGGAGGAGTGGGCGGCAGGTCGTGACGGATGACGGCGCGCACCATGCGCGCAACCAGGCGATCGCAGTGCTGGCGATTGCGACGGCGGTGCTTGGCTTCGGCCTGTTTTCCATCGAATTCCGGGGCATGGCGGCATTGGCGAACGAAAAGGGGCCGCTGACCGGTTTTCTCCATGCGGCGGCCATGTTCGTTTTCGCCATAGCTGCATTCATGTTTTATACCAGCGGCTCCGGGTTGAAACTCACGGGCAAATGCCGCCCGGCACCCCCGCCTCTCCTCATCCCGAGTAGCGACGCCAGCCGCGTATCGAGGGACAGCGGCGGGTGTTGAGCATCCTTCGATACGCGCCCGCTGGCGCGGTCGCTACTCAGGATGAGGACGAAGGACCCGGGCTGCGGTAGGGAGGTGCCGCGCCATCGGTTCCGATCAACGACCGCTGGTATTATATATCGCTGATCGTAGCAGTCGGCCGCCTGTTGCATAAACCCGGCGCCTCGAGTCCGGATGTGGCGGCAGGCCCCTCAACAACATGATCTGCATCACGGCCTGTGTCGGGTTGGTGTTGCTTCTGAACAGGCTTTGAACCCCTCGGCCGAGAATTGTCGAGACCTGTAACCCGGCCCCCGGGGGGCGGCAATCGGAGCCTTGTCTTTCGTCTTTCCTGCCCTGCAAACGGCGGGGTGCAAACCGGGGCCGGCGACGCTACTCCACCTCGCCCGAGGCGGTGATCTGCGCGGCGTTGTTCGGGGCCTGCTCGATCTTGCGGACCACGTCCATGCCGTCCGCCACATGGCCGAACACCACATGCTTGCCGTCGAGCCAGGGTGTGGGCACCGTCGTGATGAAGAATTGCGAGCCGTTGGTATTCGGCCCTGCATTGGCCATGGAGAGCAGGCCCGGCCGGTCGTGGACAAGGGTGAAGTTCTCGTCCTCGAAGCGCGCGCCGTAGATCGACTTGCCGCCGCGGCCGTCGCCGCTGGTGAAATCCCCGCCCTGGATCATGAAATCGGGGATGACGCGGTGGAAACGCGAGCCGGCATAGCCGAAGCCCGGCTCGCCGGTCGCGAGCGCGCGGAAGTTCTCCGCTGTCTTCGGCGCCACGTCCTTGCGCAGTTCCAGCACGATGCGGCCGGCCTGCTGGCCGTCGATGGAAATGTCGAAATAGACCTTCGGGTTCTGGGCCTGGGCGTCCGTCACGATGAGAGCTCCGAGGAAAGCGAAAAGGGATAGGACATGTTTCAGCATCGAAGGTTTCCTCATCCGACCTGGGTGCCGTAGGTGCCGCGTCCGACCGCGACCAACCTGCCCTGTTCGTCGTAAACGTCGATATCGACCACTGCGACCGTCCGCCCCGCCCGGCGGACCTTCGCCTTGCCGGTCAGCGCGGTGTTGGAGGCCGGGCGCAGGAAGTCGGTGCGGTAGTTGATGGTCGGCACGCCGCCGCCCCGGTTCACCACCAGCGCATAGTCGCCGACCGTGTCGATGAAGGCGGAAATGACCCCGCCGTGATACTGGCCGGTGCCGTGTGCGCGCTCGAATTCCGGGCGCATCTCGATGCGCATATGCACCTCTTCGGCCTCGGCGTCGGCATGGGTCACGGTAATCCCCATGCCGGCGTTGAAGGGCGAGGCGTCGATCTTGGCCTGGAGCCCGGCGACGGTGAGCGGCAGCGCATCGGTCATGGGCCGAGGCGAATAGCACGCGCGCCGGACAGGCGCCAGCGGGTGCGGCAGTCCTGCGCAGGCCGGGACAGGCCGGCCGCCAGCGGCTATTCTTGCGGCGCCGTCAGCAAGGGGGCCGGCATCCATGCGCATCAATCTCGGCGACCTCGCGGACCGGAACAGGGACCCGGACCTGCCCGCTATTATCGACGCGGCCGACTGGGAGGGCGCGCCCGCGCGCTCGCACCGCTGGCTCGACGAGCGCGCCCGCGCCACCGCCCGCGCGCTGCGCGCCCGGGGGCTCGCGCGCGGCGAGCGCATCGCCATCTTCACCGCCAACAGCGCCGACTGGCTGGCCGTCTATTTCGGCGCCATGCGCGCGGGCCTCGTCGCCGTGCCGGTCAATTGGCGCTTCCCGGACGAAACCGTGGCCCATGTGCTGGAGGACAGCGGCTCCCGGCTGGTGTTCGTGGACGAGGCCCGCCGGGGCCGCGCGCCGGACGGCCTGCCGATGGTGGAATTCGGCCCGGATTTCGAGGCCTTCCTCGATCCCGGAGAGTTCGAGACCGTCGTTCCGGAGGCGGACGAGGTTGCGCAGATTCTCTACACCTCGGGCTCCACAGGCCTGCCCAAGGGCGTGCCGCTCACCCATGCGGGCCATTTATGGGTGATCGACATGCGCTTCCGCGCGAATCCGGAGATCGGCCGCCACCGCTTTCTGGTCGCCGCGCCCCTCTACCACATGAACGCGCTCGCCAGCTCCAAATTCCTGCTCGCGGGCCATGCGAGCATGGCGCTGCTGGGACAGTTCACCGGCCGGCGCTATCTGGAGGCGGTCCCGCGCTTCGGCTGCACATGGCTCACCTCCGTGCCGACCATGATCGCGCTCGCGCTGCAGGAGCGCGACGCGATCGCGCAGCTCGACCTGTCCTCTGTCGAGGTAGTGACGATGGGCTCGGCCCCGGCCACGGCCGCGCTCTTCGCCGAGACGCGCCGCGTCTTCCCCAATGCCCGCATCGCCTATGCCTACGGCACGACGGAGGCGGGACCGACCGTGTTCGGCGCGCATCCGGACGGCCTGCCGACGCCGGACCTCGCTCTCGGTGCGCGCCTCGACGGGGTGGATGTCCGCCTGGCCTCGGGCGAGGACCAGGACGCCGACGAAGGCGAGTTGCAGATGCGCTGCCCCGCCAACATGCCGGGCTATCTCAACCTGCCGGCGAAGACCGCCGAGGCCGTGACCGCGGACGGCTTCTACTGCACCGGCGACGTCATGCGCCGCGACGCGCAAGGCTTCTACTATTTCGTCGGTCGGGTGGACGACATGTTCACCGTCAATGGCGAGAATGTGTGGCCGTCGGAGGTCGAGAAGGTGCTGGAGAGCCATCCCGATATCGCCCAGGCCTGTCTGGTGCCGGTGCCGGACCCGGTGCGCGGCAACATGCCGGTCGCCTTCGTGGCGGCCCGGCCGGGCGCGCGGCTCGACGCGGACGCGGTCAAGGCGCATGCACTCGCCGAGGCGCCCGCCTATATGCATCCCCGCCGGGTGCATTTCCTTGCGGAACTGCCGCTCGCCAGCACCAACAAGGTGGACCGCGCCCTCCTCGCCCGAAGGGCGCAAACCGCGGAGGAAGCCGCCTCCGCCTAGCCCGCATCCGGTTCCGAAATCGCCGGACGGGGCGCCGGGACGGCGCTTGACCTGAGGAAAGCTGTGGTAAACTGGAAGGAGCAAGGGCGGCCTTCTTCGGGGGCCGCCCTTGCGAGTCCGGAGCAGGGAGGAAAGCGGTAGATATGCCGGAAACGGACAGGGAGTATGCGCCGCCTGCATGCGGATCATAACAATTCATGACATTCCGGCGGAGGGCGCCGTTCTCCGCCGGAGTCCGGCGGCCGAATTGTTTGCTACAGTGCCGCGGGCGCGCAGCGGCGCAGGGAATGGCAGGGGGATATGAGCGGCTCCAGCACCGAATACCGGATCGGCATCGATGTCGGCGGCACCTTCACGGACCTCGTCGCCGTGGACCGCAAGGGCGAAACCCGGCTCGCCAAGGCGCCCTCGACGCCGGCGGACCAGTCCGTCGGGGTGCTGGACGGGCTTGAACGGCTGGCCGGGGCGATGGGCCTCGACCTCGCCGCCCTGCTGGCGCGGACGGAGCGCATCGTGCATGGCACCACGGTGGCGACCAACGCCATTCTCGAGCGCAAGGGCGCCACGGTCGGCCTGCTGACCACCGAGGGCCACCGCGATGTGCTGGAAATGCGCGAGGGGCTGAAGCCGGACCGCTACAATCTCCGGCTCGCGCCGCCGGAGCCGCTGGCGCCGCGCCGCAGGCGGATCGGCGTCCGCGAGCGCCTGCGCGCCGACGGCGCGGTCGAGACGCCGCTCGACCCGGAGTCGCTGGACCGCGCGGTGGCGGCGCTGAGCGGGCAGGGCGTCGATTCCGTCGCCATCTGCTTCCTGCACGCCTGGCGCGATGCGGCCCATGAGCGCGCCGCAGCGGATGCGGTGCGCCGGGCGATGCCGGGGGCCTATCTGTCGCTCTCCTCGGACGTGTTCCCGCAGATCAAGGAATTCGAGCGCGTCTCCACCACGGTGGTCAACGCCTATGTCGGCCCGGCGCTGTCCGGCTATCTGGGGCGCCTCGCCGCCCGGCTGGAGGAGAGCGGCTATGCCGGGCCGCTGCTCATCATATTGAGCCATGGCGGCGTCGCGCCGCTCGAGGAGGCCGTCCGGCTGGCGGCGGGGACGGTGCTGTCGGGGCCGGCCGGCGGCGTCGCCGGCGCGCGCTACGCGGCCCGGCTGCTCGGTTCGGGGGACCTCATCCCCTTCGATATGGGCGGCACGAGCACCGATATCTCGCTCATTTCCGGCGGCGAGGCGGCGTTGTCATCGGACCGGGGCATCGCCGGGGAGCGGATCGCGCTCTCCTCGCTCGATATCGCCAGCATCGGCGCGGGCGGCGGCTCCATCGCGCATGTGGATGCGGGCGGCGTGCTGCATGTCGGCCCCGAGAGCGCCGGGGCCGACCCGGGGCCCGCCTGCTACGGGCGCGGCGGCGCCCGGCCGACCGTGACCGATGCGAGCCTCGTGCTGGGCTTCCTCGACGCCGCCAACTTCCTCGGCGGGCGGGAGCGGCTGGACGCCGGGGCTGCGGATGCGGCCCTCGACGGCCTCGCGGCCGAACTGGGGGTGGAGCGCATGGCGGCGGCCGAGGGCGTCCACCGCGTCGTGCATACCAATATGGCCGAGGGCATCCGCCTCGTCTCCGTGCGCCGCGGCGTGGACCCGCGTCGATTCGCGCTGCTCGCTTTCGGCGGCGCCGCCGGCCTCCACATAACCGATGTCGCGCGCCAGCTCGGCATTGCGCGCGTGGTGGCGCCCAGGGTCGCCTCCGTTCTGTCGGCATGGGGCATGCTGGCGACAGACCTGCGCTTCGAGGCCTCCCGCACGCATATCGGCGACGCCGCGGCGCTCGACGCCGCCGCGCTCGGCTCCGTTTACGACGAACTGGAGAGCGCCGCTCGCGAGCGCCTTGCAGCCTGCCATTCGGGCGAGGTCACGGTGCAGCGCGCCGCTGACATGCGTTACGGCGAGCAGATTTTCGAAGTCGATGTGGCGCTGGACGGCCTCGACTGGCGGGCCGATGACCTTCTGGACCGGATCGCGGCGCGCTTCCACGACCGGCATGAGGCGCTGTTCACCTATGCGCTGCGGGAGGACGATGTGGTGCTGGTGAACGCCCGCGCCGCCGCCATCGGCCGCCTGCCGGGCCTGCCGGAAGAGCATGTGCCCGACGCCGGCGCGGACGCCGCGCCCCGCGCGCGCCGGCGGGTGCATATGGGCGGCTGGGTGGATGCGCCGGTCTTCGATTTCTCCGCGCTGAGGCCTGGCCAGACGCTGGCGGGACCGGCCATCGTGGAAAGCGACACCACCACCGTCGTGCTGCGCCCGGGAGACCGTGCGACCGTCACCCCGCTGGGCTGGCTGGACATCGCCGTCGGGTAGGGCGGGGCGCCGGCTATCCGGCCGGGTTGCGTATTTCCCTGGCCGCCGCCCTCGCCACGAAGGCCGAGCGTGTCATGCCGCGCATTCGGGCGGCTTCGTCCAGCGTCTCCAAAAGGCCCTTGTCGAGGCTGAGATTGACCCGCACCGTCCGCCGGCGCTGGGGGACGTGCGGAACCAGCATCAGGAACGCTCCGGCCGCGATGTCCCCGGCGACTTCCTTGCGCACTTCTTCCAGCCCGCGCGGCTGCGCCTCCTCGCCGTCCTCGAAATGGAGCGCCAGCGCTTCTATGGCGCAGGGGAGGATGTCTTCGAAGCGGTCGGCCGCCGAAAAGCAACCGGGGATTTCAGGGAAACGGATGCCGAAAGCACTGTCCGGATCCTTGTCGATAACGGCAACAAAGTGCATCGGCGGTTTCTCCTCAGAGCCATCCAGCCTGCCTGGCGATGGCGCCGGCGGTGCCGTGCGGCAGGTCCGTCTTCGGATGCGGCACGACGATTGTGACCGCGCCCTTGCGAAACTTGTGGTGCGATCCTCTGACTTTCACCAGCCGGAAGCCCTCTGCGGTGAGCCGTCGAACGATGGCTCGGCTGTTGCGTTCAATACACACGAATATACACACACATGCGGCCCGTTTCAAGCAGAAAGCCTTTCGGGGCGCGTTCTCGTGCTACCGCGCGTCCTCCAGCACCATTGCGGCGGCCTTCTCGCCGATCATGATGCTGGGAGCGTTGGTGTTGCCGGCGACGATGGCGGGCATGATCGAGGCGTCGGCGACGCGCAGGCCCGCGATCCCGTGGACGCGCAGTCTTGCGTCGGTCGCGGAATCGGCCTCCGGGCCCATGCGGCAGGTGCCGACAGGGTGGTAATTGGCGACGGCGCGCGCCCGCACGTCGGCCAGCAGGTCCTCGTCGCTCTCGCAGTCCGGGCCGGGCAGCACCTCTTCCGCCATGAAGGGCTTGAGTGCGGGCTGGCCGGCGATCTTCCGGCAGAGGCGCATGCCGTAAAGGATCGCCTGCCGGTCATATTCGCTGCGCAGGAACTCGTAGCGGATCGCCGGGGCGGCGAGCGGGTCCGGGCTTTTCAGCCGCACCGAGCCGTCGCAATCCGGGCGCAGATGCACGGGGCTCAGCGTGAAGGCGGAGAAGGGATGCGGCACGATGGTGTCGGGCGTGCGGCTGGCCGCGCTCCAGCTCAGCATGTTGATCTGGAGGTCGGGGCCGTCGAGGCGCGGGTCGCTGCGCACGAAGGCGCCGGCGCAGATGCCCGTGCTGGCAAGCGGCCCGTCGCCGAAGAGCGCGTAGCGCGCGCCGGCGGCGAGGCGGCGCGGCAGGCTGAGCGCGAGGTCGTTCGCGGTTACCGGCCGGGCGCAGCGGAAGCTGATATAGGTGTTGAAATGGTCGCGGAGATGGGCGCCGACTCCGGGCAGGTCCCGCACCGGTTCGATGCCCGTTTCGGCGAGATGCTCGGCCGGGCCGATGCCGGACAGCTGGAGCAGATGCGGCGAGCCGAACGCGCCGCCGGACACGACGATCTCGCGCCTTGCCCGCGCCCGCTTCGGCCCGGCCGGCGTCTGGTATTCGATGCCTGCCGCGCGGCCGTCCTCGATCAGCAGCCGGCGCGCCTGGGCGGAGGTCTCGATGTGAAGGTTCGGGCGCTTCCTGGCCGGAGCCAGATACGCCTTCGCGGAACTCCAGCGCCGCTTGCGCGAGGCGGTGAACTGGTAGAAGCCGGTTCCCTCCTGCTCCGGCCCGTTGAAATCCGGATTGGCGGGGATGCCGGCCTCGATGGCGGCGCTCACCATGGCGCGCGGCAGCTCCCATTCGGTCGGCACGTCCGAAACCCGGAGCGGCCCGCCCGCGCCGTGGAGCGCATCCGCGCCGCGCTCATTGTCCTCCGCCCTAACGAAATAGGGCAGCACCGAGTCCCAGTCCCAGCCCTCCAGGCCGCGCTGGCGCCAGCCATCGTAGTCGCGCGGCTGGCCGCGCATATAGATCGTGCCGTTGATCGAACTGCTGCCGCCGAGCACGCGCCCGCGCGGCTGGAAGAGCCGGCGGCCTTCCAGCGCCTCGACCGGCTCGGTCTCGAATTTCCAATTGACCCGCCCGTCAGTGAACAGCTTGGGGAAGCCGAGCGGGATGTGGATCCAGGGATCGGTGTCGCGCGGCCCGGCCTCCAGCAGCAGCACGCTGTAGCGCCCGGACTCACTCAGCCGCGCGGCCACGGCGCAGCCGGCCGAGCCCGCGCCGGAAACGATGAAGTCGAATTCAGCCCCGTCCGCCAGCATTGCGCCTAGACGTGCTGGCCGCCGTTGACATGAATTTCCGCGCCGTTGATGTAACGCGAGGCATTCGTGCAGAGGAAATAGATCGTGTCGGCGACTTCGCCGGGCTCGCCCATGCGGCCGACCGGGATGGCGCGCACGATCTCGTCCGTGCCGGGAGAGAGCATCGGCGTGTCGATCTCGCCGGGCGCGATGGCGTTGACGCGAATGCCCTCCGGCCCGAACTCCGCCGCCATCTCGCGGGTGAGCGCCGCCAGAGCCGCCTTGGATGTGGCGTAGGCCGGCCCGGCGAAGCGATGCACCCGGCCGCCGGCGATCGAGGTGACATTCACCACGGAGCCGCAGCCGGCCGCCAGCTCCTTCGCAAGCCCGCGCGCGAGCATCAGCGGTGCGTAGAAATTGACCTGCATGACATGGTGCCAGGCGCTCAGCCTTGTGTCGCGCACCCCGAGCCTGTGGCCGTCATCGGCCTTGGGCGAGACCGCGGCATTGTTGACCAGCGCATGGACGCGCCCGTCCGTCAGCCGCTTGCGCATCTCCTCTATCGTGACGGCAAGTCCTTCGGGATCGGACAGGTCCACCTCGATATGATCTTCCGGCCCCGCGCCCCACGGGCAGATGCCGCCCGGAAAGGACTGCCGCGAGCAGGTGATAACGCGCCAGCCGGCGTCCTTGAACTTGATGGCCGTCGCGTGGCCGATGCCGCGGCTGGCGCCTGTGAGGATGAGGGTTCGCATATCCGACATGGGCCTGGGGCGCAGAATAGGGGCAACGGAAACGGGACGCTACCACACGCCGATGATGAATCCGCGCTTGCGGCTTCCATCGGTGCGCCGCGCGACCTCTTCGTCGGAGAGCGTGGTCCGGCCGCGCCGCGCCCGGAGCCAGGCGAACAGCCGTTCATGGAGGTCGGCGCGCGTCGCGGCATGGGCCGGGTCGCCGCCGAGATCAGCCCGCTCCAGCGGGTCTTCGGCGAGATCGAACAATTGCGGGCGGAATCCCTCCCAGAGCACATATTTCCAGCGCTCCGTGCGCACCATATAGCCGCGGGACTCGTTGACGCCGCGCCCCAGCGCGAGGCGGGCGGCGCGGTGCGCATAATCGGTTTCGGAAAACACCGCCTCGCGCCGCTCCGACTCGCCGCCGCGCAGCAATGGCAGCAGCGAGCGCCCCTCCATGCGGTGCGGCTGGACCGCGCCGCCCGCCGCCTCCACGAAGGTCGGCACGAGGTCGATGGACTCGACCATGTCGTCCACGACTGCGCCCGGCCGCCCGGCCGGGTCGTAGAGGATCAGCGGGATGCGCAGGCTCTCCTCGTGGAACAGTTCCTTCTCGCCGAGCCAGTGGTCGCCCAGATAGTCGCCATGGTCGCTGGTGAACACGATCATCGTGTCTTCCATGCGGCCCCGCTCTTCCAGGAAGGCGAACAGCCGGCCCATATGGTCGTCGATCTCCTTTACCAGCCCCATATAGGCCGGGATGACCGCGCGGCGGACCTCGTCGCGGGCGAAGCTCCGGCTGTCCTCATGGGCCATGAAGGCGGCGTGGACGGGATGCGGGTCCCGGCGTTCGTCCTCATGCCGGTTCGCGGCGATGACGGAGTTTGCGCCGTAAAGGCCGTGATAGGGCGCCGGCGCTATATAGGGCCAGTGCGGCTTGATGTAGGAAAGATGGAGGCACCAGGGCTCCTCGCCCTGCTCGCGGATGAAATCCATCGCGCGCCCGGTCATGTAGGCGGTCTCGGAATGCTCGGCCTTCACGCGGGCCGGCAGCGGGGCATAGCGCAGATACCACCCGGAGAGCTGCTCGCCATCCGGCCCCTCGGCCGAATTGGCGAAATCATGCCACGGGTTGGGGCTGTCATAGCCGTGTTCCCTCAGCCAGCGGTTGTAGGCGAGGTCCGGGTCGGCAGACATGTCGGGATGCAGCCCGTCGTCCCGCTCATAGGGCTCGAAACCGCACTCCGACAGCAATATGCCGGTATTGCTGGCCGGGTCGATGCCGAGCCGCTGCATGCCTTCGCGGTCGGCGGCCATATGCGTCTTGCCGACCAGCGCCGTGCGCAGGCCGAGCGGGCGCAGCCAGTCGCCGAGCGTAAGTTCGCCGACCGCCAGCGGTACATTGTTCCAGGTCGCGCCGTGGCTTGTCATGTAGCGGCCGGTATAGAACGACATGCGCGAGGCGCCGCAGATCGGCGACTGGCAATAGGCGCGGGTGAAACGCGCGCCCTTCGCCGCCAGGCCGTCCAGATGCGGCGTCTCCAGCGCCGGATGCCCGTAGCAGGACAGATAATCCGCCCTTAGCTGGTCCGTCATGATGAACAGAATGTTGCGAACGCGCGCCATGTGGGCACTCCTCGCCGGCGACCGCCTGCACCATGAACCCTGCGCCGCTGTCACTGCAAGCGCTGCGCTTTGCCCCTTGGACCGCCGATGCTAACTTGCCTGCATGAAGGCGACCGGGCCAAGCGGCGGGCCGGACCTGGAAGGGTTGCGGGCCTTCGTACGGGAGGGCGACCGCAACCGCGCGCGCTTCTTCGTCGGGCGTGAGGCGCAAATCCGCGATATCGAACAGGCTTGCGCCGATGCGTTCGCCGGCTTCCGGGCCGGTAGGCCGCTTGCCGGGACGACGCGGCTGATCCAGGGGGCGCCGGGGGCGGGTAAGACCGCTTTGCTGAGCCAGATCGCCGGCATTTTTGAAAGCGCGGAAAGGGAACGGCCCAGCGCCTGGCGGCGGTTCTTGCGCAAGGCGGACGAAAAGGAGTCGCTGCCGGGCATCTTGCTCGTCGATGTCGGCGACCTGGGCCATGCCGCGCGTCTGGTTCTACGCATTGCCGAGAGGTTGGACCCGAAAAAAGCGCGGAAACTGCAGCAGACCGGCAGCCGTAACATCGGTGTGTAGGCTGGAACCGACGGCTTTGGGGCCAGCGGCGGCGAGACCGTTGCAACCGCGCCGCCGCAAGCCGATTTTGCGGAACTCGGCGCGTTATTTCCGCCGAAAGACTGGTCAGGGCCGCTCTGTCTGATGGTGGATGAAGTCCAGATGCTGCAGGCGGAACAGGCGCCTGTCTTGCAGTCCCTGCATCTCGCGACTGCCGGCCTGCCGATTGTGCCCGTTCTTGCCGGGCTTGCGAACGCGCGCGATGTATTGGCCCGCTGCCCGCTGCGGCATATCCTGCCTGAACGAAGACGGCGTGCATGCGCTCGGGCGCCTCGAAGCCGGAGAGCCGGCCGAGGCTGTGTGCGAGATGTTGGCCGCCTTTCGAGTGGAAACCGCCGGAGCGGACACAGAACGCTGGGCGGCGCGCCTGGAGGAGCATTCCGACGGCTGGCCCCAGCACTTGCAGAATGCGATGCGTTCGCTGGTGGAAGCTCTCATCGAGATGAACGGTATGTTGGCAGGGGTCGATGAAGCGGCGGTGTTCGCCCGCGCGCGGGAGCGGAGGCTGCGGGCGTATCGGGCGCGCAGGAGCCCTGCGATGCAGGAAGCCACATTCCTGCTGGCCCGCGTGATGGCGGCGGTGCCGGACGCCGGACTGCGCTTGGATGAAGCGGTCGGAGTAATCGGGGTTCGCGCGAGGCAAGGCTGCGGCTGGGGCCTGCCGGAAGGGATGTCGCCTCGGGATTTTCTGGATCATTTGGTCTATCGGGGCGCGTTGCAAAGCGCGGAGGACGATAGATTGGTCTGCTCGATCCCTAGCTTCCGCCGTTTCCTGATCGAGGAAGGCGCTCGCGCGTTTGCAGAAAGCGACTTCGGCGGTCTGGCGGTCGGCGATCCTGCTATTGTGGATTTTGTCGATGAGGTGACGCCGGAATTGGATGCCGAAGGTCCCGGCCTGAAATCGCCGCAATGACCAGCTCATGCCGGCAACCGTGAAACCGGGCCGGGCGAATCCGGTCTATCCGTTCCGAGAGCCCGCCGACCTCGACGGGCGGGAGCGGCATTACCCTGTCTGCGTGGTGGGCGCGGGACCGGTGGGGCTCGCCGCCGCCATCGACCTCAAGCTCCGGGGCGTCGACGTCGTGCTGGTGGAAGAGGGCGACACGGTCAGCGCGGGCTCGCGGCTCATATGCATCGCCAAGCGCAGCCTCGAGATCCTGGCCCGGCTCGGCATCGGCCGGGAACTGGCCGCCAAAGGCGTGGTCTGGAACCGGGGCAAGGTCTTCCACGGCGACGAACTCATCTACGCTTTCGACCTGCTGCCGGAAGAGGGGCATCGCTGGCCCGCCTTCATCAACATCCAGCAATATTATGTCGAGGAGTATCTGGTGGCGCGCGCCGGGGCGCTCGGCCTCGACCTGCGCTGGAAGACGCGGCTCACCGGGGTCGAGGAGCAGGACGGCGGCGTCCGCGCGCAGGTCTCGACGCTGGCGGGGGATTACGCCTTCACCTGCGACTGGCTGCTGGCCTGCGACGGGGCGCGCTCCACGGTCCGCCGCGGGCTCGGCCTGCCGTTTCGCGGCCGGTCCTTCCCGGACCGCTTCCTGATCGCCGATGTGCGCATGAAGGCGGCGTTTCCCGCCGAGCGCCGCTTCTGGTTCGACCCGCCCTTCCATGCGGGCCGCTCGGCGCTGCTCCACAAGCAGCCCGACGACATCTGGCGCATCGACCTGCAGCTTGGCCCGGACGCCGACCCCGAGGAAGAAGCCAGGCCGGAGAAGGTGCTGCCCCGCATCCGCGCCATGATCGGCCCCGATGCGCCGTTCGATCTGGAGTGGGTGTCCGTCTATACCTTCCGCTGCCGCCGCCTGGAGCGGTTTCGCCACGGGCGCATCTTCTTTCTCGGCGATGCGGCGCACCAGGTCTCGCCCTTCGGCGCGCGCGGCGGTAATGGCGGCATCCAGGACGCCGACAATCTTGCCTGGAAGCTTGCGGAGACGATCCAGGGCCGCGCCGGTCCCGCGCTGCTCGACAGCTATGAGGCCGAGCGCATTCCCGCCGCCGACGAAAACATCCTGAATTCGTCGCGCTCCACGGACTTCATGACGCCGGTGGGCGGGGCGGCGGAAGCGTTTCGGGACGCGGCGCTCGCACTGGCGGGCCGGCACGAATTCGCGCGGGCTTTCGTCAATAGCGGCCGGCTTTCGACGCCGGCGCTGCTGGCGGGCTCGCCGCTCTCGACCCCAGGCGAGCCGGAATGCGGCGCTTTCGGGGGAGCGATGCAGCCCGGCGCAGCGGCCGTGGATGCGCCCCTCGGGAACGGTTGGTGGCTGGATCGGCTGGGCGGCGGCTTTGCGCTGCTGCATTTCGCAGACGGTGGCGCGGCGCCCGAGGACTGCGCGGGCCTGCCGGTGCATGGCGCGCGCCCGGAGGGCCTTCTGTCAGAGCGCTATGACGGCCGGCCGGGGACGACCTGGCTCTTCCGCCCCGACCAGCATGTCGCCGCGCGCTGGCGGCGTTTCGACCCGGCGCGCATCGAAGCGGCGGCGGCGCGGGCGCGGGGTTGGCGATGACGAGCGCCGACGACATCTATGCAGCCCTGGTGGAGGCCCATCGGGGGCTGGACGAGGCGGAAAGCCGGCGGCTGGATGCAAGGCTGATCCTGCTTCTGGCCAATGAGGCGGGCGACGGTGAACGGGTGCTGGCGCTCATCGAGGAAGCGCGCGCCGCCGGCGACGGTCCCTGACGCGGATTTCCCGCCGGGACGGGCGGCGCCATCCCCTGCATGCGTGTCATGCAATGTCATAATGCCAGCGGTCGTTGATCGGAACCGATGGCGCGGCGCCTCCCTACCGCGGCCCGGGTCCTTCGTCCTCATCCTGAGTAGCGACCGCGCCAGCAGCCTGTCCTGAGCTTGCCGAAGGGGGCGCGTATCGAAGGATGCCCCGCCGTTCCCTTCGACAGGCTCAGGACAGGCTCTCGATACGCGGCTGGCGCCGCTACTCGGGATGAGGAGAGGCGGGGACACCGGGCGGCATTTGCCCATGAGTTTCAACCCGGCGCCGTTGGTATGAGATGCCATGGTCGGCCATGCGGCGCGGCGGTCAGGGGCCGATTTCCGCCACCTTCACCCAGCGGCCTTCGGCGTCGGAAAGGATGCAGGCGTCGATCAGCCGCTGGATCTCCGCGCCCCACCGGAAGTCGGGACAGGCGGGCCGCCCCTCCGCAATCGCCTCGAGGAATTCCTGCGCCTCGATGGCCTTGAAATCGCTGTAGCCGGCGCCGATTCCCGATACCGGGAAGAAGGCGGCGTAGCGGGGATCGGCCGGCCCCATCTCGATCCGCTTGAAGCCCCGGGTCTCCGGCGGTCCGCTCTCGCGGTAATGCTGGAGTTCGTTGATCCGCTCATACTGGTAGCGAAGCGCGCCCTCCGTGCCGGTAATGTCGTAGCCGATCTCCATCCGCCGGCCGAGGGAAACCCGGCTCATCTCGATATGGCCGATGGCGCCGCCCGCAAAGCGGATCATCACGGTGGCGACATCGTCGGTATCCACCGGCAACATGGCGGCGCTCCCGGACCCGGCGCTCGCCCAGCCGGAGGTCTTCGCTTCCGGTCGCTCCGGGATCACGATGCGAAGATCGCACATCACTTCCTCGACCGGCCGGGGCACAAGGTGTCGGGCATAGGCGAAGCAATGTGCGCCGACATCACCGATCACCCCGGACCCGGCCCGCGCCTTGCTGTTGCGCCAGGCGAACGGGACATCCGCGCGGGCGGCGGAATCGGAATTGAACAGGCCGCGGAAATAGGTGACAGAGCCGATTTCGCCGTCCTCGACCAATTTCCGGGCCAGACTCTGGACCGGATTCTTGATGTAGTTGAAACCGACCGCGGTGGTGACGCCCGCCTTCTCCGCCGCTTCCGCCATCTCGAACGATGTCGCCGCGTCGTTGGTGAGCGGCTTTTCGCAATAGACATGTTTGCCGGCCGCGGTCGCCGCCATTGCAACCTCGTAATGCATGTCGTTGGGCGTGGTGATGTCCACGATGTCCACGGCCGGGTCATCCACCACTTCGCGCCAGTCGCGCGCATGGCGGCGAAAGCCGAGGTCCGCGGCGGCGCGGGCGGCAATCTCTTCGGTGGCGTCCGCGACGACTTCCAGCACCGCCGCTGCCGGCATCCCGCCGAAAGCGAGCCTCGCAGCCCGGTAGGCCATGGCGTGGGCCCTGCCCATCCATCCGGCCCCGATCAGTCCGACCCTGAGTTCCGGCATATCCTCCCCCTCGCATGGCGTCCCGTCAGGCCGGCGTCCCGACGCCGGATCCCGACCCGCCGCATTATCGAAACCCCGATACGGTTCGGCAATGCGTCCTTCGATACGCACCCCTTCGGCGGGCTCAGGACAGGCTGCTGGCGCGGTCGCTACTCGGGATGAAGGGCGGGGCGGCCGCCAGCGCGGTCGCTTTCTGCAGAAACGCCGAAAGGCGGCCCCTGAGGTGGCTACTGCGAGACAACGGATGACGATCTCCTACGCGGACATGGAAATCGCGCAAGCGCTGGACGTTCGCCTGAATTCTCCGGTCATGCACGTGGAGCGCTGGTTTCTGGATGGTCGCGGGCAGCGGATCTATTCCGCCAAGCTGATCTATCCGGAGGATGCGCTCGGCATCGAGATCGAATTCAGGGTCTGAACCCCCCGTCGGCGATGGCGATAGGATCGCTCGGTTGGAAGAGGCTCTATGGTCGAGCATCGACAATGCCTGGCTGAGACAATGTCGGGGCCGGGACCGAGTTGAGGGGCAGTGCGGTGAATCTCGACGTATTGATTAGCGGCGCGATCCGGCAATTCGGCCACCGGACGGCCGTGTTCGACGACCGGCGCAAGGTCGGCTTCGATGAGTTGGGCGAGCGCACGAACAGGCTGGGCTCCGCGCTTGCGGCGCTCGGGCTCGCACGTGGGGACCGGATCGCGTCGCTCCAGCGCAACTCCATCGAGACCGTCGAAACCGACCTCATGGCCGCGCGCTTCGGCTATGTGCGGACGCTGCTCAACGCCCGCAGCTCCGCCGAAGACCATGTCCATTGCATCGGCCATTGCGGGGCGCGCGCCCTGATCTTCGGCGCCGGGTTCGCAGACCATGTGGACGCCCTGCGCGACCGCCTGCCGAACGTCGAGTTCTTCATCGCGGTCGGCGACGCACCCGCCTGGGCCCTGCCCTATGACGACCTGATCCGCCGGCAGGCCGCCGCGCCGCCGCCCTGGAGCGTCGAGCAGCATCACCCGCATTCGGTCTATTACACTTCGGGAACCACAGGGCGGCCCAAGGGCGTCCTCCTTTCCCAGGGAAACTGGCTGGTCGTCGTTCGCAACCACCTGGTCGATACCTTCCGGCATACGGGCGAAGCCGACGTCCTGCTGCACGCCACGCCGCTGTCCTTCGCTTCGGGGTGCGCGGTGATCCCGCATCTGGTGCGCGGCGCCTCGCAGCGCATCCTGGAGCAGTTCGATGCACGGCGCGCCTATGAGGCGATCGAACGCGACCGGGTGACGACGACCATCCTCGTGCCGACCATGATCCAGATGATGCTGGACCTGCCCGGATCGGAGTCGTTCGACACCTGCAGCCTGCATACCGTGCTTTACGGCGGCGCCCCGATGGCCGCGGAACGCATCCGCGAGACCTTCGAACGCTGGGGCCCGGTACTCATGCAGGGTTACGGCCAGTGGGAAGCGCCGCAACTCATCAGCCGGCTCGGGCGGCGCGAACACGCCGAGGCAATCGCAGACCCGGCGAAAGCCCATTTGCTGGCTTCGGCCGGCCGCCCGCTCAGCTTCGTGCGGGTGGGGATCGTGGACGACCACGGTGAATTGCAGCCGGCGGGAACGGAGGGCGAGATCGTCACCGCGGGCGATCATCTGATGGTCGGATATCTGGACAACGAGGAAGCGACGGAAGACCTGCGCGAGGGGCCGTGGCAGCGCACCGGGGATATCGGGAAGCTCGACGAGGACGGCTATCTCTATCTCACGGACCGCAAGAAGGACGTCATTATCACGGGCGGCAGCAATGTGTATCCGCGGGAGATCGAAGAAGTGCTTTACCGGCATCCCGACCTGCTGGAGGCGGTGGCGGTGGGCGTGCCGAGCGAACAATGGGGCGAGACGGTGCATGTCGTGGCGGCACCGCGCCGCGGGCGCGAACTGGACGGCCAGGCGCTGGTGGACTGGTGCAGGGAGCGCCTGCCGCCGGACAAGCGGCCGCGGTCCGCCAGCATCGTCGACGCGCTGCCGAAGAGCGGCTATGGAAAGATCCTGAGGAGGGAAATCCGCCAATCCTTCTGGCGCGGCCGCGACCGGCACATCTGATACCAGCGGTCGTTGATCGGAACCGATGGCGCGGCGCCTCCCTACCGTAGCCCCGGTCCTTTGTCCTTGTATCTCTCGTTCTTGCCGTGGTTTCTATGGTTACTGTGGCGTCAGCGGACGGGAGACCGGTGTTTCCTTGGTGGATGAGACCGCGGATGAGCGTGGCTCCCCGTCCGCTGTTCCTCATCCCGAGTAGCGGCGCCAGCCGCGTATCGAGGGAGGCGGTTCCACCGGCGGGACGATCCTTCGATACGCGCCCGCAGGCGGGCGCTACTCAGGATGAGGAGAGGCGGGGAAACCGGGCGGCATTTGCCCGTGAGT
>JAJECF010000189.1 GCA_022822125.1 Alphaproteobacteria bacterium | reverse complement strand
CGCCAGCGCGCGGCGCCGCGCCTCGAACCGCCGGGCGCGCGCCGGCCCGACGCAGCCGAGCGCCGCGCCCCGCGCCGTGAGGCGCAGGTCGGCATTGTCGGCGCGGAGCGAGAGGCGGTATTCGGCGCGCGAGGTGAACATGCGGTAGGGCTCGTCCGCGCCGCGCGTCACCAGATCGTCGATCAGCACGCCGATATAGGCTTCCGCCCGGTCGAACACGGCCTGCGCCCCGGCGGCGTTGAGCCCGGCCGCCAGGCCCTGGGCGGCGGCCTCCTCATAGCCCGTGGTGCCGTTGATCTGGCCCGCGAGATAGAGCCCCGGCACGGCGCGGAGCTCCAGCGTCGGCCGGAGGGCGCGCGGGTCCACGAAGTCGTATTCGATGGCGTAGCCCGGCCGCAGCATGACCGCGTCTTCGAGGCCGGGCACGGTCTTCAGCATGGCGCGCTGGACCGCTTCCGGCAACGCCGTCGAGATGCCGTTCGGATAGACGGTCGGATCGTCCAGCCCCTCCGGCTCCAGGAAGATGCGGTGCCCGGCCCTGTCCGGAAAGCGCACCACCTTGTCCTCGATGGAGGGGCAGTAGCGCGGGCCCGCGCCCTCGATCCGTCCGGCGTAAACGGCAGTCTCGCCGAGATTGGCGCGCACCAGCGCGTGCGTCTCAGGCGTCGTCGCCGTCACATGGCAGACCGTCTGCGGCGCCTCGATGCGGTCGGTCATGGCCGAGAACGGGACGGGCGGGTCGTCCCCCTGCTGTTCTTCCAGCCGCCCGAAGGCGATGCTGCGCCCGTCGAGCCTGGGCGGCGTGCCGGTCTTGAGCCGGCCCATCGGCAGGCGGAGCGCCTCCAGCCTCCGCGCCAGGCCGACCGCCGGCGCGTCGCCCGCCCGCCCCGCCGGCCGGGTCTCCCTGCCGATATGGATCATGCCGCGCAGGAAGGTGCCGGTGGTGAGCACGACGGCCCCGGCGGCAAGCGTCTCTCCGTCTTCGAGCGCGACGCCTGCGACTCGCCCCTGCCGGTCCAGCACGAGATCCTCCACCGCGCCCGCGCGCAACTCCAGGCCCGGCTGCTCCTCCAGCAATGCGCGCATGGCGCGGCGATAGAGCTTGCGGTCGGCCTGGGCGCGCGGCCCCTGCACGGCCGGTCCCTTGCTGCGGTTGAGCATGCGGAACTGGATGCCCGCCCGGTCAATGGCGCGGCCCATGACGCCGTCGAGCGCGTCGATCTCGCGCACCAGATGGCCTTTTCCGAGCCCGCCTATGGCCGGGTTGCAGGACATTTCGCCGATGGTGTCGAGCTTGTGGGTGACGAGCAGGGTGCGCGCGCCCCGCCGCGCCGCCGCCGCCGCCGCCTCGCAGCCCGCATGGCCGCCACCGACCACGATGACATCGAACCCGCTCATGGCCCGGTCCAATAAGCCGATGCGCCGCGCGGGGCAAGAGCGGCGCGGTTGCGGGGCCCGACGAGGCGCGCTAGGTCGGAGGTGGCGAAGCTGCGGCTGGCGGACCCGACCGCTGGCCGCCGGGGTAGCACCAAGGCGTGAACGAGGACGACAGGAAACCCGCTGGCCCTGCGCCGGGCCCGCTTTCCGCATGCGGCAAACCGGGCGGCGCGGTTCGATGAGGCTCTCATGGAACGAGGTCCGCGCCCGCGCCGCCGCCTTTGCGGATGACTGGCGCGATGCGGCCTATGAGAAGGGCGAGACGCAGAGCTTCTACAACGAATTCTTCGCCATGTTCGGCGTCCGCCGCCGGTCGGTCGCGCGCTATGAAGAGCATGTGAAGAAGCTCGACAATCGCTCGGGCTTCATAGACCTTTTCTGGCCGGGCGTGCTGCTGGTGGAGCAGAAGAGCGCCGGCCGGGACCTCGGGAAAGCTTACAGTCAGGCGGGGGACTATTTCGACGCCCTGCCCGAGCATGAGCGCCCGCGCTACATCCTGGTCAGCGACTTCCGCACCTTCGAGCTTCACGACCTCGACGAGGGGGACGTCGTGTCCTTCGCGCTCGAAGACCTGCAGGCCCATGTCGAGAAATTCGGCTTCGTCATGGGCGTCCAGCGCCGGACATTCCGCGACCAGGACCCGGCCAATATCGAGGCGGCGGAGCTTGTGGGCCGGCTGCACGACATGCTGGCGGCGGCCGGCTACCGGGGCCACAATCTCCGGGTCCTGCTGGTGCGCATGGTCTTCTGCCTGTTCGCGGACGACACCGGCATTTTCGAGCCGCGCGACATTTTCTTCGAGTTCATCGAAACGCGGACGGCGGAAGACGGCGCGGACCTCGGCCCCTGGCTTGCGCAATTATTCCAGGTTCTGGACACGCCGGAGGCGGACCGTCAGGCCACGCTGGACGAGGACCTGGCGGGCTTCCCCTATGTCAACGGCGCGCTGTTCGACGGGCCGCTGCCGATTCCCTCCTTCGACGCCGCCATGCGGGGCGCGCTTCTGGACGCCTGCCGCTTCGACTGGTCCGGAATTTCGCCGGCCATATTCGGCGCCCTGTTCCAGTCCGTGATGGACCCGAATGAGCGCCGCGCGCAAGGCGCGCACTACACCACCGAGAAGAACATCCTCAAGGTGATCGAGCCGCTGTTTCTCGACGATCTGCGCGCCGAGTTCGAGCGGCTGAAGGCGAGGCGCGGCAGCCGCCGGCGGCCGGACCTGCTGGTCTTCCAGGCGCGGCTCGGTCGGCTCAATTTCCTCGACCCGGCCTGCGGTTGCGGCAATTTCCTGATTATCGCCTACCGCGAGCTGCGTGCGCTCGAAATCGAGGTGTTGAAGGAGGTCTATTCGACCAGCCAGTTCGATGTTCTGGCGGACACGCTTTCGGTCGTCGATGTGGACCGGTTCCACGGCATCGAGATCGCCGAGTTCCCGGCCCGCATCGCGGAAACGGCGCTCTGGATGATGGACCACATCATGAACAATCGCCTCAGCCTGGAGTTCGGCCGCACCTATGCGCGCATTCCGCTCAAGGCGTCGCCGCATATCCTCCACGGCGATGCGCTGGAGGCCGACTGGGCGGCGCTGCTGCCCCCGGAGGATTGCGACTATTTGCTCGGTAATCCGCCCTTCGTCGGGGCGAAGTTCCAGACCGCGGCGCAGCGCGCGCAGGTTCGGGGAATTGCCGCGCTCGGCCGGAGCGGCGGCACGCTGGACTATGTCGCCGCATGGTTCCTCAAGGCCGGGGACTATGCGCGCGCCGGCGGGGCGCGGATCGGCTTCGTCGCCACCAATTCGGTGACGCAGGGGGAGCAGGCCGCCCAGCTCTGGCCGCTGCTGTTCGGGCGCGGCAAGCTGGAGATCGCCTTCGCGCACCGCACTTTCGCCTGGGGCTCGGACGCGCGCGGCAAGGCGCATGTGCATGTGGTCGTGCTGGGCCTCGACCGCCGGCAGGACGCGCCGGCCGAAAAGCGCCTGTTCTCCTATGCCGAGCCGGGCGGCGAGCCGCAGGAAACCCGGCATGCGGCGCTCTCGCCCTATCTGTTCGACGCCGCCGGCCTCGCCGACCCGCATCTGACGGTGCGCGAGGAAAGCCGGCCGATCAACGGCATGAAGCGGCTGATTACCGGCTCGAAACCGATAGACGGCGGGCGCTACATCTTCAATGCCGGGGAGCGCGCCGAATTTCTGGAAGCCGAGCCGAAGGCCGGCGAGTTTATGCGTCCTTTCATCGGCGCGCGGGAGTATCTGCAAGGCGGGATGCGCTGGATTCTCGCATTGCACGATGCGTCGCCCGCTTTGCTGGCGCAGTTGCCGCTTGTGCGGGAGCGTATTGCAGCAGTTCGCGCCTACCGGGATGCGAGCAGGAGCGCGCCAACCCTGAAACTGGCCGAAACGCCGACGCTCTACCATGTCAATATATTGCCCGATGCGCCGTTTCTCGTAGTTCCGGAAGTCAGCTCGGAGCGACGGGAATATGCGCCCATTGGCTGGCTGGAGCCGCCGGTTATTCCAAGCAACAAGCTGCGGCTGCTTCCCGATGCAACGCTGGCGGAATTCGCATTGCTGACCTCCGCCATGCACATGGCCTGGATGCGCACCGTGACGGGGCGCATGAAGAGCGACTACATGTATTCCGTGGGCGTCGTCTATAACACCTTCCCGACCCCGCCCGGCTTCGCATCCGGCGAGGCGGAGCTTTCCGGGCTGGAGCCACTGGCCCAGGCCGTCCTCGACGCCCGCGCCGCCCACCCGGGCGCAACCCTGGCGGACCTCTACGACCCCGACCTCATGCCCCCCAACCTCCGCCGCGCCCACCGCAACCTCGACCGCGCCGTGGACCGGCTCTACCGCAAGGACCCCTTCGCCTCGGAACGCGCGCGGGTGAAGCACTTGTTCACGCTGTACGAGAAGATGCGCGCGCCGCTGGAAGCGGGGATCAAACACAAAGTTGCACTGAGAAGGAAGCGGCGAGCGAAACAATCGGAAAGGGGCTCATACAGATAGATTGACGGGACTTGGTCCTTGCTTGCCACCGGGGAATCGCCCTAAAGGCGGAGGATGGCGTGGACCAAGATCTTCACGAACCGACGGGCGGCCGCGGCCGGCCTCGTTACGTTTGTACTCGGGGTCCCCGGGATGCTCGAAGACGCCAGCATATGGCAGGCTTGGTTGGGCGACATGAGCCCGGCTTGGAGCGGCTTCGCAGCTGGAGTGGGCGTGATGCTGATGTTGTTCGCACTACTGGGTACACTCGATGCGTTTTCGAGAAGAAAACGCTTCCATGCACTTGGCGATGATCTTAGCGATGTTGGGATTTCCGCCGTGACAGCGCCCAACGACACCGAGGCATTGCAAAAGCTTGCAAGAGTGCATTCGGAACTGCACGACCTTGGAGTATCGGTCCCTGACGGGAAAGCGAACGATGCTCATATCGCCAATCATTTCCTGAAATTAGCCAAGCTGGCCAAGGCCAAGGACCTGAAGGCCGCGCGCGGCTTGTTGAAGAAGGAGGAATGACCCCATGTCAATCCATCCATATAAGCTGCATAGGAAACATGGTCTCAATCTTTACTCACGGCGTTTGCTCTACGAAAATGCATGATAAATCTTTGTCGCGCCCGCAAGGAGGAAGTGGAACGCTATGAAAGCGCATGAGTTCGACCGCGCATTCGACGGTGCGGAGGATGTGAGCGCGCATGTGGACTGGTCCGCAGCTGAGCGCGTCAATCTGGGGACCAGGCGGGTCAATGTGGACTTCCCGGCCTGGGTGGTCGCCGCCCTCGACCGGCAGGCGAGGCTGCACGGCGTTCCCCGGCAGTCGCTCATCAAGCTCTGGATCGCCGACCGGCTGAAAAACCTGGACTGAGCCCGCGCCGTGGACCACCTATACCGCAAGGTCCCTTTGCTTCCGAACGCGAGCACGTGGAGCATCTGTTCGCCTTATATGAAAAGATTTGCGCGCCGCTGGAAGCGGGGATGCGGAGGAAGAAACGCCGAGGGTAAGGAGAGTGCATGTAGCGATGAAATCAAAGATATGGCAAATACACTTGCATGTTATTTTACAGCGGCAGAAAAAGGGCATCATCCTTCAGGATATCAACCATCCATCGACGAGATCGTGGCGTTTTCCATTATCGTTCAGACCTCCCCCACTATACCCACCGGCTCTCTTTGTTGTCCAATGTGAGGGCAGACGCAGGCATTACTGCCGCTTTCAGCCCTGATCCCAATCCGGTCCGAGAGGATGCGGGCGACATCGCCGCTGTCCAGAACCACCAGACGGATTGACACAGTTTCGCCCAGGACCAGATAGCCGACCAGTATTCTTGGTGTTCCCGCTTCCGAGTCGGGGTCGGAGACGAACAGCCGGCATCCGTTGCCGATATGCGGCGCGGGGCGCCCTTCGATATGGGCGGTCATTTTCAACCGTTCCAGCAGGTCTCCCCAGGCCCTGCCGAAAATTTCGTTCCGCGCTGATTCCGCCGCGACCGCTTTTTCGATTTTCTCGTATCTGAAATGAATCCGGAATCCGTCAGGCGGCCTCGATATGTTCATCCTTGAAGTTGCCCCTATGCTTCAATGCCAATTCCATATCCTCCGGCGTCACATCGCCGGGAATGACGGCGGCGGCGCGAACAGGCATATCCTCTCCGTCCCCCAGTACGCGCCAGACGGGATCGTGCGTCATTTCGCTTGCCTGCGCGGCGGTCAGCGGCCGGACCGCCTCAATGGCGCGGTAGACGGACTGTATCTCGCGGGACGTAAACCCGTCCGGGTCGGCCGGTTCGACGGCGATGAGTTCGTGTCGAACGGTATCGCCGATATTTACCCGGCGCTCCAGGATTTTGCCGCCGGCCTTCAAGCCGTCAAGGATCGGATAGATATTCGCGGGAACCGGCCCCTTCGGCATGCGCACATAGGCGGACAGACCGGAGACTGTCTCGCCGTAGCGCCGGTAATGCAGCACATCCGCACGCCACATCGTCTTGAACAGTTTGGTCTTTCCAAGCTCGCTCGGGCTCGTGTTGCTGATGATGAAATGCGCCAGCGCGCCCGTGCGCTCTCGTATGCCCCGGTCCTGTGCCGACATTGCCGCGCCTCCCCTTGCCTGAGTCGCTAACCAGATTTTTCAGAACAATGCAAGAAAAAACCTCTCAGCCCCCGCCCTCACCCCGCCGCGAGCGCCAGCAAAACAGCGAGTTCCGTCGCCTGCTGCACCGCGCCGAGCGTATCCCCCGTATGGCCGCCGAAGCGTTTCGCGGCCCACCATGCCGCGGCGAAGGCCGCGAGCGCCGCTGCGGGCACCGCCGGCCAGCCGAGCAGGATGCCGATGCCTGCGGCCAGCAGCAGCGCAGCGGCGGCGGAGGTCGGCCCGGCCTCGGCCGCCAGCCCGTCGGGGCGGGCGGGCAGCGTCCAGGCCATCGCGCCGGCCAGCGCGCCGCGCGAGAGCGCATGGGCCGCGAGCGCCGCCGCCGGCCCCGCCGCCGCCAGCGCGAGCGCCCGCATCGGGATCGTCAGCGCCAGCGCCAGCGCGCCGAAGGCGCCGGTGCGGGAATCGCGCATGACCTCAAGGGCGCGCCGCCGGTCGCGCACGCCCAGGGCGTCGGCCGTGTCGGCCAGGCCGTCTTCATGCAGCCCGCCCGTGAGCGCCATGCCCGCGCCGACGGCGAGGAACCCGGCCAGTTCCGCCGGCAGGCCGGCTTCCCGCGCCGCCAGAAAGACGAGCGCCACCGCGCCGCCGACCGCCAGCCCGACCAGCGGGAAGCACCAGGCGGCCTCGCCGAGCGGCCGCGGCTCGAGCCGGCCGAGGGGCAGCACGGTCAGGAATTGGAAGGCCAGCCGCATGTCGTCCAGCGCGCGCATGGACTTCCCCGGGCGAATCCGCGATAGACCGCCAGCATGTCCGAAACCGCTCCTCCTGTCTCGCCCAACCCGATCGTCTCGCTGGCCGAGATCGCGGAAACGCTCGCGCACCTGCCCGGCCCCGACGAGGCGGCGCGGGAGGCGGCGCGCGCGCGGGACGCCCTGTTGACCAAGCCGCCGGGCGCGCTCGGGCGGCTTGAGGAGCTGGCGGCATGGCTCGCCGCCTGGCAGGGCCGCCATCCGCCGCGTCTGGAGCGCGCACGCGTCGCCGTGTTCGCGGGCAATCACGGCGTCGCCCGGCGCGGGGTCTCGACCTGGCCCGCGTCCGTCACGGCGGAAATGGTGCGGAATTTCATCGCCGGCGGCGCGGCGGTGAACGCCATTTGCGGCGCGCTGGATGCGGAACTGCGGGTCTATGAACTGTCGCTGGAGACGCCGACGAAGGATTTCACCGAGGCGCCCGCCATGACGGACGAGGAATGCGCGCGCGCCGTCGCCTACGGCATGATGGCGGTCGAGCCCGGCATGGATGCGCTCGCCATCGGCGAGATGGGCATCGCCAACACGACCTCCGCCGCCGCCATCGCGCTGGCCCTGCATGGCGGCCGGGCGGAGGACTGGACCGGGCCGGGCGCGGGCGTTTCGGGCGCGCGGCTGGAAGCCAAGATCGAGACGGTGCGGCTCGGCGCCGCCCTGCATGGCGGCCGGGCGCCGCTCGAAGTGCTGCGCCGCCTCGGCGGTTACGAGACCGCCGCCATGTTCGGCGCGCTGGTCGCGGCGCGCATGGGCCGCGTGCCGGTGTTGCTCGACGGCTACGGCGCGGCGGCGGCCGCGGCCGTGCTGCATGCGCTCGACCCGGCGGGCCTCGACCACTGCCAGGCGGGCCATCTCTCCGCGGAGCCGGCGCACGGGCGGCTGCTGGCGCTCTGGGGCAAGGCGCCGCTGCTCGATCTCGGCATGCGGCTCGGGGAAGGATCGGGGGCGGCGCTTGCGCTCGCGCTGCTCAGGGCCGCCGCCCGCTGCCATGCGGAGATGGCGACCTTCGAGGGCGCCGGCGTCTCCGGCCCGGAGGCCCGCCCGGCAGGCCGGTAGCCCGGAAAGGGCCCTACAGCACCGGCACGCCGAACAAGGCGGCGTGGAAATATGCGAAGAGGGCAGCGACGACGAGTCCCGACGCGAGCGCCGCCGCATCCATCGCGAGGCGCGGCGCCTTGTCGGCGGCGGGCCGTTTGCCGCGCGCCACGGCGCTCACCGCCATCACGACGGAGAATCCCGCCAGGCCGCCGAACAGCAGCAGCGAGCGCAAATCGCCATTCGCCGCCAGATGGGCGAGCGCCCAGAGAAGGAGCCCGAGCAGCATGGGGTGCTGCACAAGGGAGCGGATATGCGTCGGCATATTGGCCGCTGCAAACAGCACGAAGGCCGCCGGCGCCAGCCACATCGCCGCCTGCCGCCCCCAGTCCGGAGGCGAATAGACGGGCTCGAACGGCGCCGCCGCATAGCCCCACACGATGAGCGCGAGACCTGCGAATGCGAGGGCCGAGAACGCCCCGCGATACCGCTTCTCGCCCATGCCGGCGACAAGGCGGGCGCGAAGGGGAGGAACGCTCGGAATCAGATGCAGAATGATGAAAAGCGCAAGGCCGGCAACGAGAAGAGTCATGGCAGGTCCTTCCTGGTTTCGACGCCGGGGAAATCCGCCCGGCGCGTCAGGCAACGATGCCGAGGAACAGCGCCAGCGCGCGGTTCACAGCGCGCATGGCATCCTCCTCCAGACGACCGAACGGTTGACCCAGTTTGCCGGTCCGTACCGTTGTGGCCTTGTCGGCCATGATAAAGGACCGCGTTCGCAGACCGTTGGCGGGAGACGGCTCGACCGCAACCCGGAACAACGGCATCTCCGCCTCGGTCGACGTCACCAGTAGAACCGTTACGGTGGCCGTTTCCCGAAACCGGTCCGATTGTACCACGAGGGCGGGGCGCGGCTTACCGAATTCTCCCGGCGCGACAACGGTTACAAGGTCGCCGCGCGTCACTCCGGGTCGTCCAGGTCTTCCAGAGCGGCGTCCAGGAAGGCCATAAGTTCAGGGTCGTTCCGGTCCGCCGCCGCCGCCAGCGCCGCCTGCCGGCGGCATTCCTCCTCGAAGCCCGGGCGCCGGCTGTCGGGGACCCAGATCTGGACGGGACGGAGCCCCTGCGCCCGGAGGGCCTCCCTCCGCTTGCGGACCCGTTCCGCATTCGATGAAGGCATGGCACACTCCACCCTGTCGTTACATGTAACATGAAGCCGATAGTCAGATCGGTCAAGTCTCAAGAAGCCGCTCAGCCGCCGCGGCCCGTCACATGCTCCTGGAGGCGGGGCATGATCTCGACGAAATTGCAGGGGCGGAAGCGGTAGTCGAGCTGCCAGTGGAGGATGTCGTCCCAGGCGTCCCGGCAGGCGCCGGTCGAGCCGGGCAGGGCGAACAGGTAGGTGCCGCCGGCGGTGCCGGCCGTCGCCCGCGACTGGATCGTGGAGGCGCCGATCTTCTGGAAGCTCTGCCAGCGGAACAGCTCGCCGAAGCCGTCTATGCGCTTGTCGTAAACGCCTTCGAAGGCTTCCGGCGTCACATCCCGGCCCGTGAGGCCGGTGCCGCCGGTCGCGATGACGCAATCCACCTGCTCATCTTCGATCCATCCGCGCAGCGCCCGGCGGATGGCGTCGATCTCGTCGCGGACAATGGCCCGGTCGGCCAGTATATGCCCGTCGCGCCTTAACCGCTCGACCAGCGTGTCTCCGGAGCGGTCGTCGGCTGCGCTGCGCGTGTCGGAGACGGTGAGCACGGCAATGCGCACGGGGATGAAGGGGCGGCTGTCGTCGATGGTTCCTGGCATTGCGGGGAGGCCTCCGGGGCGAAGGGGGCGTCGCATGCGCGGCGGGCGGGGCTCGCATCCGCCCGCAGGCTGTCCAGCGCCTTATAGAGCGGGGGCTTGCCGGCCGCCAGCGCCGCCAGGCTCGGCCGCCCCTGGCCGAGGCGCGCGCGATAGGCCCAGATATTGGTGAGCACATGCTCGACGAACAGGCGGGTTTCCTTCGCGGGCAGGCTCTCGATGAACAGCAGACGGTCGCCCAGATGCCGCACCGTCGCGTTCCAGCGGCGGAGTCTGCCGGCGCCTGCGTTATAGGCAATGGCGAGATTCAGCAGGTCGCCTGAAACCTCCTTCTTTTCGAGCAGCATGCGCAGATAGTCGCGGCCGAGCGTCAGGTTGAGCTCCGGCTCCAGCAGGCGCTTGAGCGTCCTGCCGCTGAACCGTTCCCCGGCGGCGACGGCATTGGCGGTGGACGGCATGATCTGCATCAGCCCGCGCGCGCCGGCGCTGCTGGACGCGCGCGTGTCGAAGGCGCTCTCGCGGCGCATGAAGCCGAGCAGCAGCGCCCGGTCCAGCCCGTAACCGCCCTCCGGCTCCCAGGGCGCCAGCGGATAAAGCGCGAGATCGCGGGGCGTGCCGCCGCTGCCGAGCAGGCGGCGCCCGGCCAGCAGCGCCGCGCGCGGCAGACGGGCGGCGGCGGAGGCGGCCAGCAGGGCGCGCGTCGTGTCCGCATCGGCATCGGCGAGAGCGCGGCGCATTTCGGCTTCCGCCTCGACCGTGCGCCCGACCTCGGCGAGCGCCAGCGCGCGAATGGCCGCCGGCTCGGCATGAATCCGCAGGCGGTCCGCCTCATCGAGCGAAGGCGGCTCGAAATTCAGCCCGTGCGGCAGGCCGAGCTGCTCGCGGGCGAGCATGCCGTAGAAGGTGCGGTTGTGGCGCGCCGCGTCCCGGAGCCATGTGTCGGCCTCGCCCGGGCGCCCGATCCGGCGCAGCATCCGGGCCGCCCAGAAGGCGCCGGCGGACGCATTCCAGGGCGAGGCGGCGGGAGACCGGGCGTGAGCCGCGAAATGCCGGGCGGCGGTGGCATGCCAGCCGAGCCTGTGCGCCGACAGGCCGGCGACCCAGTGCAGCAGGGACACCCGGTCCTGCGCCGGCTCCGCGCGCCGCGAGGCGAGGCTGTAGGCTTCCGCATCCTTGCCGAAAAGATAGAAGACAAAGGCGATATCGGCGCGCAGCTTGTCGGCGTAGTCCCGCCCGAGCGCGCGATGCACGGCGGCGTCGCGGAACAGGTTATGCGCCAGGTCCGGCCGCTCGTCGCGCAGATGCTGCTCGATGATCCTGGCATAGATCGTGCCGACCGCCGTCGGCGGCTTCCGCAGGGGCGCCGCGACGAAAACCGGGTTGGGTTTGCGCACCGGCGGGTGCTTCTCCGGCGGCGGCGGCAGCGCGCCCGGCGGGCGGCGCTTGAGCGCAAGGCGCGACACCTCGCGCGCGCCCGGATGGTCGCTATAGGCCTCCAGCCAGGCCCGCAATTCCTCGTAAGGCGTGACATAGTCGCGCGAGACGGCGTAACGCCGGTAAAGGACATGGCCCATCAGCAGCGGGTTCTCGACGTCCTTCGCCAGCGCGTCCGATTCGTCCCAGCGGTCCTCCGCCTCCAGCTGGAACAGGCGCACATAGCGGTCCGTATCGGCCGGGGACAGAACCCGGAATTCGGCGGCCCCGGCGGCGCCGCTCCAGGCCGTCAATATGGCGAGCGCAAGGCCCCTCACGGGCGGGCGCTCTCCAGCCGGGACCGGACCGCCAGCAGGTCGCGCCAGGCTTCGCGCTTGCGCGCCGGCGAGCGCAGCAGGAAGGCGGGATGGAAGGTCGGCATGACATCGACCGGCCCCTCCGGCGTCGCGAAACGCCGCCAGCGCCCGCGCAGGCGCATGATGCCCTCCGTTGTGCCGAGCAGCGTCTTGGCCGCCGCGCCGCCGGCCAGCATCAGGACCTCCGGCGCCACCAGCGCGATCTGCCGGTCGATGAACGGCCGGCAGGCTTCCACCTCCTCCGCCGAAGGCGTGCGGTTGCCCGGCGGGCGCCAATAGACGGTGTTGGCGATATAGACCTCCTCGCGCGCCAGCCCGATCGCGGCCAGCATCCGCTCCAGCAATCGTCCGCTCGGTCCGACAAAGGGGCGGCCCTGCCGGTCCTCATCCGCCCCCGGCGCTTCGCCGATTATCATCAGCCGGGCGCCGGCGGGCCCTTCGCCGAACACGGTGTTGGTGGCGGTCCTTTTAAGCGCGCAGCCGTCGAAATCAAGCAGGCATGCGCGCAGCGCCTCCAGATCGCGCGCCCGGGCGGCGTCCTGCGAAGCGCCCGGCGGGTCCGCGCCCGGGCGCGCAGGCACAGGCGCTGTCCCCGATGCGGGGCGCACGGCGGCCGGCGCTATGGGTTCCGGCGGCGGAGCCAGGCGATTCGCCGGCTCGAAACCGACGACCTCGTCCACTCCGGCAGCCAATTGCCACTCCAGCGCCGCAAGCAACGGGTCCCGTTCGGTCATGGCGCAGCCCGAATGTCTGGCCTATTTTAGCGCAAATTGCGCGCCGTATGGAAAGGGCGGGACATGGAACGGGAGAGCATGGAGTTCGATGTCGTCATCGTGGGCGGCGGCCCGGCGGGGCTGGCGGCGGCGATACGCCTGAAGCAGCTTGCCGCCGAGGCCGGGTCCGAGCTCTCCATATGTCTGATCGAGAAAGGGTCCGAGATCGGGGCCCATATCCTGTCGGGGGCCGTTCTGGACCCGCGCGCGCTCGACGAATTGCTGCCCGACTGGCGTGAACTCGGCGCGCCGCTGGACACGCCCGTGACGGAGGACCGGTTTTTCCTCCTCGGCGCCGAGCGCGCCTTCCGGGTGCCGGGCCCGTTGATGCCGCCGGCCTTGCGCAACCACGGCAACTATATTGTGAGCCTCGGCAATGTCTGCCGCTGGCTGGCCGAGCAGGCCGAGGCGCTGGAAGTGGAAATCTATCCGGGCTTCGCAGGCGCGGAAGTGCTTTACCGCGAGGACGGGGCGGTCGCCGGGGTGGCGACGGGCGATATGGGCGTCGGCCGCGACGGCGAGCCCAGGGCGACGCATGAGCCGGGCATGGAGCTGCGCGCCAAATACACGCTGTTCGCCGAAGGCTGCCGGGGTTCGCTCGGCAAGCAGCTCATGGACCGTTTTGATCTCCGGCGGGACTGCCAGCCGCAGACCTACGGCATCGGCCTCAAGGAGTTGTGGGACGTCGATCCGGCGGTTCACGAGCCGGGCCTCGTGGTCCATACCGCCGGCTGGCCGATGGACCGGCGCACCTATGGCGGCTCCTTCCTGTATCACCTGGCGGGCGGACAGGTGGCGGTCGGCTTCGTCGTCGCCCTCGACTACCGCAATCCGTGGCTCAGTCCCTTCGATGAATTCCAGCGCTACAAGACCCATCCGAAGATCCGCCCCTTCTTCGAGGGGGGGCAGCGCGTCGCCTATGGCGCGCGCGCGGTGAACGAGGGCGGCATGCAGGCGCTGCCGAAGCTGGTGTTCCCCGGCGGCGCGCTGATCGGCTGCGAGGCGGGGTTCCTCAATGTGCCGCGCATCAAGGGCAGCCACGGCGCCATGAAGACCGGCATGCTGGCCGCCGAGGCGGCGTTCCGGCGCCTGTCGGAAGGCTCTGAAGGAGGCGATGAGCTGACAGCCTACCCGGAGGCCTTCCGCGCCTCCTGGCTGCATGACGAGCTCCACCGCGCCCGCAATGTCCGCCCCGGTTTCCGCTGGGGCCTTGCGGCCGGGATGCTCCATGCCGGCATCGACCAGACGCTGCTTCGCGGCCGGGCGCCCTGGACGCTGCGCCACCACGGCGCGGACCATGCCGCGACCGGCCGCCGCGAGGACTATCAGCCGATCGACTACCCGAAGCCGGACGGCGCGGTGTCCTTCGACAAGCCCTCCTCGGTCTATCTTTCCGGCACGAATCACGAAGAGGACCAGCCGGTCCATCTGGTGCTGAAGGACGCGGACGCGCCGATCCGGGTCAATCTCGCCGAGTTCGATGCGCCCGAGCAGCGCTACTGCCCGGCGGGGGTCTATGAAATCGTCGAGGACGGCGGCGGGCCGCGCCTGCAGATCAACGCGCAAAACTGCGTCCACTGCAAGACCTGCGACATCAAGGACCCGACCCAGAACATCGTCTGGGCGGTGCCGGAAGGCGGCGGTGGGCCCAATTATCCAAATATGTGAGGCCGGCCGCATGCGCGCTTTCCTTCTGGCATTCGCGCTTTTGCTGTCGGCCGCCTGCCGCCCGCAGGCCGCGCCGGCTCTCACAGACTGGCTTGCGGCCGGCTATGCGGAGCAACAGTTCGATCTTGCCGCGGCGATCGGTTTCTACGAACGCGCCCTGGAAGCCGACCCGGAAAGTCTCAAGGTGCAGGGCCGGCTTTTGCGCATGCGCATCGCCGCGGGCCAGGCCGAGGAGAGCCTTGCGCTTGCCAGGCGCATGGAAACGCCCCTGTCGGCGGGCGAATTTGGCGGCAAGGCGGCGAATGACGGCGCGCTGGTGGCGCTGCGGCTCGCAGTGGACGATATCGCGCGCGATGACTGGCGGCGGGCGGCCGGGCGGCTCGAAGGGCCCGGGAGCAAGGCCTTGCCCGAAGCGGTCCGGCTGCTCGCCCTCGCCTGGGTCCGCCACGCGACAGGCGATAGCGCAGGCGCGGAAGCGGCTCTTTCGAAGGCGGAGAAAGGGCGCGGCGCCGCTGGCTGGGCGATGCTCCACCGCGCGCTTCTGCTGCAGAACGCCGGCCGGACGGAGGAAGCCGGCAGCGCGTTCCAGCGCGCGCAGAGGGCGGGCGCCGGCATGCGCAGCGTTCTGGCCGAGGCGGCGTTCCGGATGGCCGCCGGCGACGCCGAGGCCGCCCGGCGGCATTTGCAGCGCTACCGCCTTATGGGCGGGTCGATCGACGCCGGGGATCCGGCCCGCCTCGAACCGCTGGCCTCGACGCCGTCCAGGGGTGTCGCCGAGGCGCTTTACGGACTGGCCGATATTCTTCACCGCCGCCGGGTTCCGGCAGGCGTCGTCTATGCCCGGCTCGCAACCATGCTTGATACGGATCATCACGCCGCCATGCTGCTGGCCGGCGATTTCCTTGCAGACCGGGCCCGGTATGAGGCGGCGGCGGCGGCCTATGGCTCCGTACCGGCCGACTCGGTCTGGCGGCCGGCCGCGCAGAGGAGCCGCGCCAGGGCCTATGCGTCGCTGGACCGTTTCGAGGACGCGGCAGCGCTTCTGGAAGCGGAGGCGAAAGCGCGGCCGGGCGACCCCTTCCCGCTCGGCGAACTCGGCAACCTGCTGCGCCGCGAAAAGCGCTTCGAAGACGCTGTGGCCGCCTATGACCGCGCGATCGCCCGGATCGGGCAGAAGGCCGAGCCCCGGCACTGGAGACTCTATTACGGGCGCGGCATCGCGCTCGAACGCACCCGCCGCTGGGAGCGCGCCGAGCAGGATCTTCTGAAGGCGCTGGAGTTCGTGCCCGACCATGCCTATGTGCTGAATTATCTGGGCTATTCCTGGGTCGATCGCGGCGAGCGCTACGAGCGCGCCGAGGAAATGCTGGCCAGGGCCGTCGATCTGCAGCCTAGGGACGGCTATATCGCCGACAGCCTGGGCTGGGTGTATTTCCGCACCGGCCGCTATGACGCGGCGGTGGGCGAGCTCGAGCGCGCCGCGGCGCTGAGCCCCCTGGATCCGGTGGTGAACGAGCATCTGGGCGACGCCTACTGGAAGGTCGGCCGCCGGCTGGAGGCGCGGTTCCAGTGGCGGCGCGCCCTCGACTTCGATCCCGACCCGGAGCGCGTCGAGGGCCTGCAGCGGCGGCTCGACTGCGGGCTCGATTGCAGTTGAGCGCCGCCCGGCGGAGCGGCTGACACCCCGTGTTGCGCGAGGCGGCGCCGGCGAAGGTCAACCTATACCTGCATATCGTCGGGCGGCGGGCGGACGGGCTGCACCTGCTGGAAAGCCTCGTCGCCTTCGCGAAGGCGGGCGATGCGCTTTACGCCGAGCCCGCCGACCGTCTCAGCCTGGAGGTCGTCGGGCCGTTCGCGGACGCGCTGGCGGGCGAGGCGGACAATCTTGTGCTGCGGGCCGCGCGGGCGCTGGCGCCGGGGCGGGGCGTGCGGCTGGTGCTGGAGAAGAACCTGCCGGTCGCGGCGGGGCTCGGCGGCGGCTCCGCCGATGCGGCGGCCGCGCTCCGGCTGCTCTCGCGGCTGTGGGACGTCGAGGCCGACCTGCCGGCGCTGGCCGCCGGGCTCGGTGCGGATGTGCCGGTCTGCCTCGCCGGCGCGACTTGCGGCATGGCCGGCATCGGCGAGCGCCTGATGCTCCTGCCGGAGTGGCCCGCGCCGCCTCTGCTGCTCGCCAATCCGGGTGTGGCGCTTCCGACGCCGGCGGTGTTCGGCGCGCGGCGCGGCCCGTTCCGCGAGAGCCGCCCCTGGCCGCAGACGGTGGCGGACGTCGCCGGCTGCGCCAACGACCTGACGGAAGCCGCCATATCGCTGGCGCCCGAAGTCGGCGAAGTCCTCGATGCGCTGGCGGCGCTGGAGGGCGCATCGTTCGCCCGCATGTCCGGCAGCGGCGCCACCTGCTTCGCCGTCTTCGCCGACCGGGCCGCCCGCGACCGCGCGCGGGGGACGCTCCGCAGCCGTTACCCGGACTGGTGGGTCGCCTGAAAAGGCCGGAGCACGATCCGTGCGGGCTGAAACGGCCGCGTCCACAAAGTCCCGATCGTCGCCCCGGCCCGTATCCGGTGCGTCCGCCGCACGCCCCGCATAGTCGCCTCGTTCGCTTCCGCTGCCGCTGCGACGGACGTCCCGTCACCGCAGGCCCCTCGCCGCGCCTTCGAAGATATAGTCGTTCAGAAACATGCGCTGGCCGAACAGGTTGCGCTCGACTTCGGTCAATGCGGCTTCCTCGCAGATGTCGTCCCATGCGTCCCGGATGGCGCCGATCTGCCGGGCGACGATGTCCTTCGCCGCTTTCCCGCTGAGCTGGAAATTGGGCGCGGCCTCAAGGCAGGTCGCAAGTGTGCTCGTCCGATTGTCGCCGACGATCAGCATCGCCTGGCTGGCCGCATTGCCGGAACGGCTTTGCGGGCAGATGTCATAGGCAGGCGTCAGGGTCAGGCGTTCGCCGTCCCAGAAGCCCGCATGGTTGCGGGCGTGGTCGTCGGTGTTGCCGCACAGGATGTTGAACGCCAGCCGTCCGTACAGCTCGTGCAACGTCGCCTTCGGCGAGGTGAAGCGGTGCCGGACGATTTCCGCGAGGTCTTCGTAGCTGGCGTAACGCGCCATCATTTCGTCGAGGCCGAACAGCGTCAGCGCCGAGACCATCGCCTTGCGCGTCCAGCCGTCTTTCGCCTTTGCGCGGTCGAAACGCTCGACCAGCAGCACGTCCCTGCCGGCGACACGCTCAAGACGCACGGGGGCGACGTTGAGCCCCGCCCCGGCCGCAAGGCGCATGGCGATATATTCCGCCTTCACCACGTTGTAGGTGTCGGTCGAAGACGAGAACTTGGCGATCATCTTCGTGTCGCCACACTGGATCATCGCCTTCGGCCGTGCGCCGCCGAGCGATGTGCCGTGAAACAGGGCCTCATCGAGATCGGGCGCCAGCGGTTCGCCTTTCTCGACTTTCCCGGCGGCGTTCTGAAGCTCTTCGAGCGTCGCGGCCTGAACGGCGCGCGGTACGTACTCCGAAGGGGAACGCTGGAAGTCCAGGGCGCCGATGCGGTCGGAGCCGGACTCCAGCAGATAGGTCAGCTCGTCAAGCGCAACGGTGTCGACATCGTTGCCTTCGCGCCCGAAGGCCCGGTTCAGGATGACGCGGCGGCCCCACGCATCGGGCGCGGCGTCGCGCAGGCATCCGGCCATGCTCAGCCCGGCTCCGGGCGGGATCGCTCCGCCGCGCAGCGGCAGCTCCGGCTCGTAGACCGGGATGCGGTCGTCCCGGCCCAGATAGCTCCGACCGTAGTTGAAGATCAGCCGCCCGCTGCCGCGCGCGATGCGACCGGCGACGACAGGCGTCGTCGCGCCGGGCAGCCATATCCAGACATAGACTTCCTCCGGCGCTTTCGCGTCTGGGCGCTCAGAAGTCATCCTTCACCTTCGCCGTTCCCGTGCGGACGGATTGCGGCAGCAGGGCGAGCCTGTCGCGTTCCCTCGATAGATGGCGTGTCAGCGTTGCCGATTCGGCTTCGAACAGGCGCAGCCCGACAATCGCAGCCACCTCGAAGGCGGCGCCGATGGAGGAGCCCATTTCGCCTTTCTCGATGCGATGCACGAGGCCGCGCGAAGTCCCGGCGCGTTCGGCGACATCGGCGACTTTGAGGCCGCGTTCGATGCGCGCGGCGCGGATCGCCAGCCCGAGAAGCCCTGCGGCTTCGCGGGCATAGCGGGAATAGCTTCTGTGTGCGGGCTTCGCCACCGTTTGTTCCATGAATGGATTTCAAGAGGCTTTCATGTCTCATTTATGGACAATTCAGGGAGATTTCAAGCGAGTCGAAAACTTTGCGTTCAATAAACAGACCATGAGATAGATCAACGATCCGTTTATGGAACGGACCGTGCTCTATCGGTTCAGGAAATTGAGGGGCAGGCCGGGGCGGTCCCAGGGCAGGGAGACCAGCCGGCCGGACATGGAGAGGGTGATGTAGGCGGTGCCGAGCCCCTCGCCGCCGAAGGCGATATTGGTGGTCACCGGGTCGGGCATCGGCACATGCTCTGCTACGCTGCCGTCCGGCGGGACGATGGTGATGCCGCCATTGTGGATGGTCGCCACGCAGATGCGGCCGTCGGCCTCGACAGCGAGCGAATCGAAATATTGCAGGCCCGGCGCGCCGTAGAGGCAGCGCCCGCGATGGCCGCGCACGCGCCTGCCGCCGGAACCGGCGATGACGCCCGGCGCTTCCAGGTCGAAGACGATGAGGCGCGCGGACTCCGTCTCCGCCACATATATGCGGTCCTCCTCCGGCGAGAGGCCGACGCCGTTCGGCCCGTTGAGCGGCCAGACGACCTCGCGGACCGGCCCGCCGTCGGCCGGCGCATAGAAAAGGCCGGTCACGTCCCGCGCGCGCCCGCGCTCCTTGCCGTGGTCGGTGAACCAGAGCCCGCCAGCCCGGTCGAAAACGAGGTCGTTCGGCCCTTTGAGCGGCTCGCCCTCGCAATCGCGCCAGACGGTCTCCACCGCGCCGGTTTCCAGATCGACGCGCTGGATCGAGCCGCCCTCATAGTCGCGCGCGCAGCCGAGGGGGAAGATCTTGCCGTCGCGGTCGAACCACTCGAAGCCGCCATTGTTGCAGACCCAGAGCTTCCCGTCGGGGCCGAGCGCGGCGCCGTTGGGGCCGCCGCCGGTCTCCGCCGCGACCGTCCGCGCGCCGTCCGGGGCGATGCGCGTAATGCGCCCGGCCGCGATCTCGCAGACCAGCACATCTCCGCCGGGCAGGACCACCGGCCCCTCGGGAAAGCGGAGCCCGCCTGCGATCTCCCGTAGTTCCGTCATGTCGCGCGCGCCCCTCCGCTTCGCTATACTCGCCGCCCGCAACCGCAAGGAGCGGCCTCATGGACGGAAGCCCGACCATCCATTTCAGCGCGTGCCCGCACGATTGCCCTTCGACCTGCGCGCTCGAGGTCGAACGCTTCGATGCGCACAGCATCGGCCGCGTCCGGGGCGCGCGCGACAACGACTATACCGCCGGCGTGGTCTGCGCCAAGGTCGCGCGCTACGCCGAGCGCATCCACCATCCGGACCGCCTGCTCCATCCGCTGGTCCGCACCGGCCCCAAGGGCTCCGGCAAGTTCGAGCGCATTTCCTGGGACAAGGCGCTCGACCTCTGCGCGGAGAAGTTCCTGGAGGCCGAGGCGAAGCTCGGGCCGCAGACCGTCTGGCCCTACTATTATGCCGGCACGATGGGGCTGGTGCAGCGCGACGGCATCAACCGCTTGCGCCACGCCAGGCGCTATTCCGGCTTCCACGCCACGATCTGCACCACGCTCGCCTGGAATGGCTTCATCGCCGGCACCGGAAAGCTCGCCGGCTCCGACCCGCGCGAGATGGCGAAGGCCGACCTGCTGGTGATCTGGGGCACCAACCCCGCCAATACCCAGGTGAATGTGATGACCCACGCGGTCCGCGCCCGCAAGGACAGGGGCGCGCGCATCGTCGTGGTCGATGTCTATCGCAACGAGACGGCGAAGCAGGCCGACCGCTTCCTCTGCGTGCGCCCCGGCACGGACGGCGCGCTCGCTTGCGCGATCATGCATGTGCTGTTCCGGGACGGCCATGCCGACCGGGCCTATCTGGAGGCGATGACCGATGCGCCGGCGGAGCTGGAAGCGCATCTGGCCAGCCGCACGCCGGAATGGGCGGAGGCGATCTCGGGTGTGCCGGCCGCCGAAATCGAGGCGCTGGCGGGCGAGATCGGACGCACAAAACGCACCTATCTGCGCCTCGGCTACGGCTTTGCGCGCCAGCGCAACGGGGCGGCGAACATGCACGCCGCCTCCTGCATCGCCGCGGTCACCGGCGCCTGGAAATATGAGGGCGGCGGGGCGTTTCACAACAACGGGGCGATCTACGGCTGGGACAAGTCTCTGATCGAGGGGCTGGATATGCGCGACCCGGATGTGCGCCTGCTCGACCAGACGCGCATCGGCCCGGTGCTGACCGGTAATCCCGCAGACCTCCAGGGCGGCCCGCCGGTGACGGCGATGCTGATCCAGAACACCAACCCGATGATGGTGGCACCCGAGCATCTTCTGGTCCGCGCCGGATTCGAGCGCGAGGATCTGTTCGCCTGCGTGCATGAGCAATTCATGACCGCGACGGCGCAAATGGCCGACCTGGTGCTGCCGGCGACCATGTTCCTGGAGCATGACGACATCTATCAGGGCGGCGGGCACAGCTATGTCATCGCCGGCCCGAAAATCGTCGAACCGCCGGGCGAATGCCGGTCGAACCACGAGGTGACGGCGGCGCTCGCCAAGCGGCTCGGCGTCGATCATCCGGGCTACGCCATGACGGCCGCCGAGGTCGCCGACGCCACGCTCCGGCGCTCCGGCTATCCGGGCTTCGAGGAGCTCAAGCGCCAGCGCTGGGCGGACGCGCAGCCGGATTTCCGCACCGCGCATTATCTGGACGGTTTCGCCTGGCCGGACGGCAAATTCCGCTTCAAGCCCGACTGGGAGGCCTTCGCCCCGCGCGCCCACAATATTGCAGCCGGCATGCCACGCCTGCCGGACCACTGGGACGCGATCGACAACGCCACGGCGGACAAGCCGTTCCGCATGGCGACCTCCCCGGCGCGCGGCTATCTCAACTCCTCCTTCACCGAGACGCCGACTTCGCAGCAGCGCGAGGGGCGGCCGACCGTGATGATCCATCCGGAGGATGCGGGGGAGCTCGGCATAGCGGATGGCGGGCGCACGCGGGTCGGCAACGACAAGGCGTCGGTCGTCGTCCACGCCCGGCATTTCGACGGCGTCAGGCGCGGCGTGGTGGTGGTGGAGAGCATCTGGCCGCATGAGGCGTTCGAGGAAGGGCTCGGCATCAACGCGCTCACCTCCGCGGATGCGGCCCCGCCGGTCGGCGGCGGCGTGTTCCACGACACGGCGGTCTGGGTGCGCGCCGCCTGATGGCCGTTGCGCTCGAAGCGGTCGCGGCCGCGACCGAAGGGCGCTTGCACGGCGACGGGGGGATTACGGTCGAGCGGCTGGCGCATCCCGTCGAGGCGCAGGGCGCAGGCGACCTCATCTTCCTGATGGAGGCGCGCCATGCCGCCATGCTTGCGGCTTCGCCGGTGCGCGCCGCCGTGCTGCCGGAAGGGGCGCAACCGCCCGAGGGCGCGCTCGATGCCTGGGTCGAGGTGGAGGCGCCGCGCTATGCGCTGGCCGGGCTCGTGGCGCTGTTCGAGCCGGGGCCGCATGCGCCGCCGGGTGTGCATCCGACAGCCGCGGTGGATGGCAGCGCCGTTCTGGGTCCGGGCGTCTCGCTCGGGCCGTTCGTGTCGGTCGGGCCGGGGGCGGAGATCGGCGCGGGCGTGCGCATCCTCTCCCACGCTTCGGTCGGGGCCGGGGCGCGCATCGGGCCCGACTGCCTGATCCATGCGGGCGCGCGCATCGGCGAAGGATCGGTGCTCGGCGCGCGCGTCATCCTGCAGGCCGGCGCGGCCATCGGCGCGGACGGCTTCAGCTATGTGACGCGCGGGCCGGCCTCCTTCGAGGTCGCGCGCCGATCCGGCGACTTCCATGGCGTCGTCAATGAGCGCGTCCGGCGCATCGGCTCGCTCGGCCGGGTGGAGCTCGGCGACGATGTGGAGGTCGGCGCAAACAGCTGCATAGACCGATCCAATATCGGGGCCACCCGCATCGGCGCGCGCACCAAGATCGACAATCTCTGCCAGATCGCCCACAACATCACCATCGGCGAGGACTGCCTGATTTCCGGCAAGACCGGCATTGCGGGCAGCACGCGCATCGGCGACCGGGTGGTGCTGGGCGGGGCGGCCATGCTCGCCGACCATATCGAGATCGGCGACGACGCTGTGGTGGGCGGCGCGGCGGCGGTCTGGAAGTCCGTGCCGGCGGGCCAGGTCTGGGTCGGCTATCCGGCGCGCCCGAAATCCGTCTATCTCGCCGCGCAGGCGCATCTGGCCCGCATGGGCCGCGTCGCCAACCGTGTCCGCCGCCTCGCCGCCCGCGTGCTCGCGCTGGAGGGAGGCTCGGGCCGGGGCTGAGGGCGCGGCCGGGCCGTCCAAAAGGGCCCGGCGGCGGGGTTCAGCTTCCTCGCCCTTCATAGGCGGAATCGCGGATACGCCCCCAGCTCGCGTCCCGGAACGCCGGCTGCAAACCGCGCCCGCCGACGCTGGCGTCGCGCAGCGAGAACGACTCGGCATCGTCAATTTCCGGTGGACTGCGCTGTTCGGACTGAGCCTCGAGAAGCTTTCGGGCGACGTCGCGGGCACTTTCCAGCGTCTCGGTAACGGTTCGGCCCCGAGCGACGAGACCCGGCATCTCCTCGGAGGTTGCCAGCCAAACGCCTTCCGGTTGCCTTTCGATGCGCAGACGCACGATTCGCTCCATCGCCAACCTGCTTCCGGATACCGCAACATAGCTCCTTGCGGTGCCCGGACGTCAAGCGCCGCCGGGCGTAGAGGGCCTACGGCCCCCGGCCTATGGCCGCATGCGGAAATAGCTGGGGCCGGTTTCGCGCAAGGGGGCTGAAAGATTGGCGAATTCGCAGAGCAGCGGGCGGGTGTTGCGCGGGTCCACGATCTCCTCGATCCAGAAGCTCTCCGCCGAGCGGAAGGGCGAGCGCAGCTTCTCCAGCCGGTCTTCTATCTCGGCGAGCTTGGCGTCCGGGTCCTCCGCAGCGTCCAGATCGGCCCGGTAGGCCGCCTCGATGCCGCCCTCCAGCGGCAGCGAGCCCCAGAAGCCCGAGGGCCAGGCGTAGCGGTAGGAAAGCCGCCCGCCATTCTGGTGCGCCGCGCCGGCCACGCCGAAGACATTGCGCAGGATGACCGCGCACCAGGGGATGGTGGTCTGCCAGATGGCCGACATCGCCTCGACGCCGTAGCGGATGGTCGCCTCGCGCTCGGATTTCGAGCCGATCAGGAAGCCCGGGCAGTCCACCAGATAGACCATCGGCAGGTGGAAGGTCTGGGCGAGATCGACGAAGCGGCGCACCTTGCGGCAGGCGTCCGCCGTCCAGCCGCCGCCGAAGAAATAGGGGTCCGACGCCATCACCGCCACGGGCCAGCCGTCGAGCCGCGCGAAGCCGGTGGCGACCGACCGGCCCCATTCCCGCCCGAACTCGAAGAAGCTGCCCCGGTCCACCACCGCCTCGATGATGGGGCGCACGCGATAGACCTTGCGCCGGTCGCGCGGCACGGCCTCGATCAGCCACTCCTCGCGCCGGTCGGGATCGTCCGTCTGCGGTCCCTGTTCGGCCAGGCTGTCGATGGAGGAGGGCAGGTAGGAGAGGAACCGGCGCGCGAGGTCGAAGGCGTGCGCCTCGCTGTCGGCGGCATAATCGATGGCGCCGTTGCGGGCGTGGATCTTCCAGCCGCCGAGCTCCTGCTTGTCGAGCTTTTCGCCGAGGCGCTCGACCACGGGCGGGCCGGCGACGAACAGCGCCGCCTGCTCCTTGACCAGCACGGAGAAATGCGCCGCCGCCAGATGCGCCGCGCCGAGCCCCGCGACCGAGCCGAGCCCGAGCGCCACGCGCGGCACCGTGCCCATGTTCTCGACCACCCATTCCCAGCCCTTGACGCCTGGCACGTTCGAGCGGCCTTCGGTCTCGATGGTCTTGACCGAGCCGCCGCCGCCGGAGCCCTCCACCATGCGCACCAGCGGCAGGCGAAGCTGGTTCGCCATCTGCTCGCACATGATGTGCTTTTCCTTGATGGTGGCGTCGGCCGAGCCGCCGCGCACGGTGAAATCATCGCCGCCCACCACCACCGGCCGCCCGTCGAGCCGCGCGCGCCCGAAGACGAAATTGGACGGCAGCAGATGCTCCAGGTCGTTGCGGCCGTCATATTGCGCCAGCCCGGCAATGGCGCCGAGCTCGTGGAAGCTGCCCTCATCGACCAGCGCCGCAATCCGCTCGCGGACGTTCAGCCGCCCGCCGTCGCGCTGGCGTTTGACGCGCATCTCGCCGCCGAGCTTGAGCGCGAAGGCTTCGCGGCGGCGCAATTCGTCGAGTTCGGGCTGCCAGTTCATGGGTCCTGCCGTTCTTTGTCTCGGTCCGGGCCGGATGCTACCCTGTCCCGCGCGTCGTTGGCGAGGGCGTCTCCGGCGCGTCGCAAGGGCGCGGCGTCCGACAATCCCGGGGGGCGGCAGCCATGCGTCTTTTACTCTACCGGCCCGATTACGAGCGCCTTGCGGACAGGCTCCGGGCCGTTCCGGGCCTCGATATCGCCGCCATGGACGACGAGCGGCGGGTGCAGGGCGCGGACGGCGCCGGGATCGACCGCCGCGCCGTCGATCCGGTGGCCGCCTACGCCTCCACGGACCTCTATACGCGCGGGCCCGTGCGCGCCTTTTTCGGCGTGCTCCGCCATGCCGGCGGGCTCCGCTGGCTGCAATCGGGCGGCGCGGGCTACGACGCGCCGATCTTCCCGGTGCTGGCGGGCCGGGGCGCGCTCATCTGCAACAGCAACGCCGCCGGCCCGGCGGTCGCGGACTATGTGCTGGCCGGCGCGATGGAAGCGTTCCACCCCGGCGCCCGGCGGCGGTCGCAGCAGCAGGGCCGGGTCTGGCGCCGTCTCGATTTCCGGGAGCTGTCGGAGACGCGCTGGCTGGTCGTCGGCATGGGCCATATCGGCCGTGCGGTGGCGCAGCGCGCAAGGGGGTTCGATGCGCATGTGACCGGCGTGCGCCGCCATCCCGCCGGAGACGAGCCGGCGGACGCCGTGGTCCCGCCGTCGGAGATCGCCCGCCTGCTGCCGGAGGCCGATATCGTCGTGCTGACGGCGCCGCTGACGGACGAGACGCGCGGCATGGTCGATGCGGCCTTTCTGGGCGCCATGAAGGCCGACTCGGTGCTGGTGAATGTCGCGCGCGGCGGCCTTGTGGACGAGAGGGCGCTGCTCGCCGCGCTCGACCGGGGCCGGCCGGCGCATGCGGTGCTGGATGTGTTCGAGGAGGAGCCGCTGCCCGCCTGGAGCCGCTTCTGGGCGCATCCGCGCGTTGCGATGACCGCGCATTGCGCCGCCTCCTCGCCCGGCACCGTCCGGCGGAATGACGAACTCTTCCTCGACAATCTGGGGCGCTTCCTCGCCGGCGGGCCGCTCAGGCAGCAGATCGACTCGGCGCTGCTCGCCGGCAGGGCCGGCTGACTGTCCTCCGGCGCCGCCGTTCAGTCCTCGGTCCACACGGCAAGTTCATGGCCGTCGGGGTCGGCGAAATGGAAGCGCCGCCCGCCGGGGAAGCCATAGGCCGGCTTCACGATCCTGCCGCCTGCCTCCTCGACGTGCCTCTGCGCCGCGCCCAGATCGCCGGCATAGAGCACGACCAGCGGGCCGCCCGGCCGGGGCGCGTCCTCCAGTGCATTGAGGCCGCCTTTCAGGCGTCCGTCGGCGAACTCGGCATAGCCGGGGCCGAAATCGGTGAACGTCCAGCCGAAAGCGCGGCCGTAGAACGCCTTCGACCGGGCGGTGTCGGCTACAGCGAACTCGATATAATCGATGCGCAGAGTGGCGTCCGCCGTCCCGCCCCTATTCCCGGCCATGGTCGCCTTCCGGGCGCACAAGGGTCATCAGCGCGAGGCCGATGGCGAGGAGGGCCAGGATCGGGACCACGCCGACGCGCTGGCTGCCGGAGAGGTCTGTCGCCAGCGCGACCAGGAAGGGCGCGAGGAAGGACGTCGCCTTGCCGGTGAGCGCATAGAGCCCGAACGCCTCCGCCATATGCTCCTGGTCCGCCTGATGCACCAGCATGGTGCGGGACGCCGCCTGCAGCGAGCCGGCCGTGGCGCCGATGACCGCGCCGCAGACATAGAAGGCGGCCGCCGGCAGGGAGGACGGCGCCTCGGCCGTGCCGACGGCGATGAACAACACCTCACCCGGCGCGATGGTCATGATGGCGGCCGCGGCCGCGGTCAGCAGCACGATATTGAACAGGATCACCGGCTTCGGCCCGCGCTGCGCATCCTGCAGCCCGCCGATCCAGGACCCGATGGCGCCGGTGACCAGGATGACGAGGCCGAACAGGCCGAGCTCGAACATGCCCCAGCCGAGCACGCCGGAGGCGTAGATGCCGCCGAAGACGGCGATGCCCAGAATGGCATCGCGGTAGAACATCGAGGCCAGCAGATAGGCGAGCAGGCTCGGCCGCGCCGGCAGGCCGGCCAGCGTCGCCTTCAGGCTGCCCAGGCCCTCCCGGACGATTCCCGCGGCGCCGCGCGCGCGCCGGCCGGCATCCGGCGACCAGAGGAAGAACGGGATCATGAAGACGACATACCAGAGCGCCGAGAACGGCCCGGTCGCGCGGGCGCCCTCGCCCTGGGCCGGGTCGAGGCCCAAGACCGGGGCCACGCCGAGAATCGTCATGTCCGAGCCGGGCGCCGGCGTCATCAGGCCCAGCACGATCACCAGCGCCGCGAGGCCGCCCCAATAGCCGAACGCCCAGCCGGAGCCCGATATGCGGCCGAGCGCCTCGCGGGGCCCCAGCTCCGGCAGCAGCGAGTTGACGAAGACGGTGGCGAGTTCGGCGCCGATCAGCGCCGCCACCAGGAAGGCGAGCACCGGCAGCGGGTCCGCCATGCCGGGCACGGCGGTCCACAGCCCCGCAACGCCGACGAGATAGAGCGCGGAGAATGCCAGGATCCACGGCTTTCGCGGCCCCTGCGCATCCGCGATGGAGCCCAGCACGGGCGCCGCGAGCGCCATCAGCACCGAGCCCGCGGCCATCGCATAGCCCCAGATCGCCTGGCCGCTGACGGCGTCCTCGGCGACGCGCGAGGCGAAATAGGGGCCGAAGACGAATGTGGTGACGACGGTGTTGAAAGGCTGGTTGGCCCAGTCGAAGGCCATCCAGCCCCAAACGCCCTTGCGTGCGGCTTTCATAGGCGCCTCCCTTGCCGTGGCCGGTCCTGCGGCCGCCCGCCAGTGTAAACCGCCGCCGCCGGCGGGTCACATCGATCGGATCGGCGTCTGCGCATGACGGAGGAGCCTGCCCTTGCCGCATCCTGAGCAGCGCCCGCGCCGGCAGGCACCGTCCCCTTCCTTATCCTGAATAGCACCTGCGCCAGCAGGCGCGTATCGAAGGATGCACCGCCGCTCGGGGTGAGGCTCCCTTCTACAAGCTCAGGGCAGGCCCCTTCGATACGCGGCTGACGCCGCTACTCAGGATGAGGTTCGATACGCCGCTTCGCGGCTACTCAGGATGAGGAGGGAACAGGCAGCGAGGCTGCTATCCGGGATGATGAAGGAAAGGCGCCGCGCGCAGAGGGACCCATGACAAAACATGACGGGCGGCCCCCGGCTCCGGTCCTCGAACGGTGATATAACGCCCGGCTCGCGATACCGGCCGGGAAGGGAGAGGACCATGCGGCCAACAGAACGGGAACGGGCGGATTTCGACCGCAACGGCGCGGTGTTGATGAAGGGCGTGGTGCCGGACAAATGGCTCGGCATGCTGGCCGAGGCGGTGGAGCGCGACATCGCGGAACCGGGGCCCTATTTCAACGGCTACCGGCCGGCGGCGGGGCGCTTTCACGGCAATCTGCGCATCTGGGAAACGCATGAGGGCTTCCGCGCCTTCTGCTGCGAGGGCCCGCTCCGGGAGGTGGCGGCGCGGTTCCTCGGCGCCGAACGGCTCAACCTCTTCTATGACCAGCTTTTCGTGAAGGAGCCGGGCACGCCGCAGCCGACGCGCTGGCATAACGACCAGCCCTACTGGCCGGTGCGCGGCTGGCCGGTCATGTCCTTCTGGCTGCCGCTCGACCCGGTCACGCGCGAGAGCGGCGCGCTTTCCTTCGTCGCCGGCTCGCACCGCTGGGAGCGCTGGTTCCAGCCGGAGCCTTTCGCCGAGGGCGGGGCGGCCTATGAGAGGGGCGAGAACTACGAGCCGATGCCCGATATCGACGCCGGCGGCTACGACATCCTCTCCTGGGACATGGAACCGGGCGATGCGCTCGCCTTCCATGCCCTGACCGTCCACGGCGCGGGCGGCAACCTGACGTCCGGCACGCGCCGGCGCGGCTATGCGGTGCGCTATTGCGGCGAGGGCTGCGCCTATTTCGCCGGCCCCGGCCCGAACAACGATCTCCGCAACCCGGCGCTCGCCGACGGCGCCCCGCTCGACAGCGAACAGTTCCCGATCGTCTGGCCCTGACGGCGGCACATTCCTTGATCCGGCAGGGTTTTCTTGTTCCGGTGCGACGTTAGCTGCGGCCCGGAAGGCAAGGTGCTGCAGTCCAGCTCCAGGCCCGGCGATTTCATGTTCGACGAGATCACCGGCGACGGCGTGGAGTTCGAGGCGATCTCCCTCTCCATCTACGGTCGTACCTCGGCAATGTGATATAACGACCCCGCTCTCCACAGGGAAAGGGGAGCGGGGCCGCCTCTTTCGGGTTTCGTCGGGGCGTTGCGCCGCTGTCCCGCGCAAACGCATTATGTTCAGTCGAATAGAACTGACCGGCTTTCGAGGATTCGAGTCATATCGGCTCGACGATTTGCGCCGCGTCAATCTGCTGGTCGGCAAGAACAATAGCGGCAAGACTTCGGTGCTTGAGGCCGCTCACCTTCTGGCGGCCGGTGATCTGCCCGACGCATTGTCCCGGCATATCGAGGCGCGGCGCGGATTGAGAAAAGAAGATTCCTGGTTCCCGAAGGTGAAGGCCGCCGGAGGTGTGGACCGCCTGATGAGAACTATCGAGACTACCGTGATGGCCGGTACTGGCAGCTCGGTTGGCTTTGTTGCGGATGCCGACCTATCGGCGACAACCCGCTGGCGAGAAGTTGTGCGGGAACTGAAAAAGACGGGTATGGCGCTTCCTGTCGAGGTGCCGACCGAAGGCTATATCGGGCAGTGCGAGCAGTCCGATACCCGCGTCGGCGTGTGGCTTATGCCCGATAACAGGCGCCGGGGCGCCATTGAAGAATTCCTTCTTGAGCTGATCCGGCCGAACGACCCGCTTCTGGAGCATGCGGCTCGCGCTACCGAACAGGCAAGCGCCATTGGCGCGACATTCCCTGGGACCGCACGACGCAAGGCGGAGTTACGTGCCTAGCTGGCCTGGCAGGAGAGCCCTGGACTGCTCTATGGTACGGCGCTCAAGGCCGGCTATTTCGACAGCGACCGTTCCGCCGCCGATCCCTTCGTCGATTGGTTCACCCGGCTCTTCCGCAGGCCTGCTGGGCAATCCCCGCCATAGTTCCACCCGCAGCGGAAATGCTGTAGGGGACGGCGCATGTCTTTTCCGGGGGGGGCGCCGTTGTCTTATGAGACGCTCAGGGCCGAGGTCGAGGACGGCCTGCTCACGCTCACGCTCAACCGGCCGGACCGGCTGAACGCCGTCAATGCGGCCATGATCGGCGAATATGTGGCGGCGCTGGATGTGGCCGACCGCGACGACGGGGTGCGCGCGGTCATCGTCACCGGGGCGGGCCGCGCCTTCTGCGCCGGGGCGGACCTCTCCGGCGGGCCGGCCACCTTCGACCGCGCCCCGCCGGAGCCGGGCGCGCGCCACCGCGACGGCGGCGGCCTCGTGTCCTTGCGGCTGTTCGACATGAAGAAGCCGGTGATCGCGGCGGTGAACGGCCCGGCGGTCGGCTTCGGCGCGACGCAGATCCTTCCTATGGATATTCGCCTCGCTTCCACGGAGGCGCGCTTCGGCTTCGTCTTCTCCCGGCGCGGCGTGGTGATGGAAGCCGCGTCCTCCTGGTTCCTGCCGCGCCTTGTCGGCATGCAGCAGGCGATGGAATGGGTCGCCACGGGCCGCATCTTCTCCGCCGAGGAAGCGTTCGAGGGCGGGCTGGTGCGCTCGCTCCACGCGCCGGATGAGCTGCTGCCGGCGGCGCGTGCGCTCGGCCGCGAGATCGCGGACAACGCCTCGCCCATGTCGGTCGCGCTCTGCCGGCAGATGATGTGGAAGATGCTGGGCGAGGACCATCCGATGGCCGCGCACCGGATCGACTCGCTCGGCATGGCCTATACCGGCGCCTCGGCGGATGCGCGCGAGGGCGTCGCCTCCTTCCTGGAGAAACGCCCGCCCGCCTTCGGCTCGACGCCCGGCGAGGCGATGCCGGCCTTCTACCCCTGGTGGAACGAGCCCCGCCACGGCTGAGGCAACGGGTCCCGCCCCGAATCCCGCGCCGGAGACCGTCATGGCCCGCGACCTGCCGAACATCCTGCTGATCCAGGCCGACCAGCTGAAGCCCCAGATGCTGCCGGCATATGGCGGCCCGGCGGCGGCGGCGCATCTCGACCGACTCTGCGCAGAAGGGGTCGTGTTCGAGAACGCCTATTGCAACTTCCCGCTCTGCGCGCCGTCGCGCTTCTCCATGCTGGCCGGGATGCTGCCGTCGCGGGTGCGGGCCTTCGACAATGCGGCGGAATTCGCCGCCGCCACGCCGACGATGGCGCATTACCTGCGGCTCGCCGGCTATCGCACCGCGCTCGCCGGTAAGCAGCATTTCGTCGGGCCGGACATGCTGCACGGTTTCCACGAGCGCCTGGTGCCGGAGCTCTATCCGACCGATTTCCACTGGACGCCGGACTGGGACGAGACCCGCATGGCGTCGAACAACGATTCGAGCGGCGTCATCCGCTCCGGCATCTCCGAGCGCAGCATGCAGATGGACCATGACGAGGCGGTGCGGGCCCGTTCGGTGGCATGGCTGCACGAGGCCGCGGGCCGGCAGCCCTTCTTCCTCGCCGTGTCCTTCACGCACCCCCATGAGCCCTATTTCGCGCGCCGCGAGCACTGGGAGCGCTACCGCCACGAGGACATCCCGATGCCCGCGACCCCGCTCCCGCCCGAGCCGGAGCGCGACCTCCACAGCCGGCGCATGCTCGCCCATCACGGCCTGCTCGAAGGGGACATCACCGACGCGCATGTGCGGACCGCCCGCCACGCCTATCTCGCCAATTGCTCCTGGCTCGACGACATGGCGGGGACGCTGCTGGAGGCGCTGGAGACAGCCGGCGCGGCGGACGACACGGTCGTCATTGTCACCTCCGACCACGGCGACATGCTCGGCGAGCGCGGTCTCTGGTTCAAGAAGCATTTCTTCGACCATGCGGCGCGCGTGCCGCTCATCCTCCACGACCCCCGGCGGTTCGCCGCCGCCCGCCGGCCGGAACCCGTCTCGCTGGTGGACCTGCTGCCGACGCTCTGCGACCTGGCGGGGATCGACCTCGCGGACCGCGCGCCCCGCCCGCCCGACGGCGCCAGCCTGCTGCCGCTATGCGAGGACATGGCGGCCGTCGGCGACAGGCCGGTATTCGCTGAGATGACCTCAGAGGGAGTGCCCTCGCCGATGTTCATGGTGCGGCGCGGGCGCTTCAAGCTGATGACCGGCGGCGGCGCGCCCGACCTGCTGTTCGACCTCGAGGCCGACCCCGAGGAGTTGCACGACCTCGCCGCCGATCCGGGCAGCGCCGACACGCTCGCCGCTCTCCGCGCCCTTGCGAAAGAGACCTGGGACGCGGCGGCGCTGGAGGAGGAAATCCGCCGGAGCCAGCGCGAGCGCCGCCTTGTGCAGGCTGCGCACGGACACGGCCCCGCGCCGGTATGGGACGCGCTCGAAACCGATCCCCTGCGGGCCTCCTGCCTGCGCGCGCCGGACGACTACAATAGCTGGGCCTGGCGCGGCATCGAACCTTCGGCCCTCTGAGCGTTGCCTATGCCTCGGCGAATTCGAGCGGCACGCCGCAGGCGTCGGCCGGCGCGATGCGGAGGCGGCCGGGCGCCTCGGAGACGGGCGCAATGCCGGCCTGGCGGAGCGCCTCCTTCGCCGCCGCAACCGACGCCACCTCGATCCGGAGGCCCAGATAGAAGGGCCGCGCCGGCAGCGGGCCGGGCAGCGGTCCGTAAGGGCCGGGGCTCCCGGCTGCATCCGCCGGCGTCGCCAGATAGACATGGCCGCGGCCGATATCGAGCGCACCGCCCGCGGCCGGGCGGCCGAGCAGCCGCGCCCAGGGACCGGCCACCGCCTCGACATCGTCGACGACGGCCGCGGCCGCCGCGAGGTTGCGCGCGCCGTTGCCGTGGTCCGTCGAACCCGGCGGGCGCATCAGTTCCGGCGTCTTGTGGCCGCAGAGGAATGTGCCGAGACCGCCTGTCTCCGCTTCCGGGATCTGGAGGTTGCGGAAACGCACGATAGCGTCGGGCCGGTCGGTCAGCGGGCGGGCGAGGTCGTCCGGCCCGGTGGGCGAGAAGCCCTGCGCCTCGATGTCGGCGCGCGCGGCGTCGGCGTCCCGCGTGCCGAGCGCAATCTTCACCAGCCCCTCGCCGCGCGCCCCCAGAAAGGCGCCGAGCCCGAGCGTGTCGAGCTTGTCGGGCTCGTTGATGCCGAGCAGCTCCAGATAGCTGTCGGCGAACATGATGCAGTGGTTCGCGGTCGCCTTGCCGACATGGTCGCCGAGCGGCGCGGCGGTGAAGCCGAGGCGCTCGAACTGCGCGCGTGCAGCGTCCAGATCGCGGACGCCGATAATGGCATGGTCGATCCCCCGGATCGCATCGGTCATTGAGTCTCTCTCCCTGTTTCCGTTCAGCGCATGGCGGCGGCGATATTGCCGCCGTCGACTGTGAGCACAGCGCCCGTGGTCTTGCGCGCGCGGGCAAGGTCCACGAAAGCGCGCGCGACATCCTCGGCCAGCACCTCGCGTCCGAGCAGGTTGCCGCGCATATAGTCCGCTTCGCTTACGCCCCGCGCCTCGGCCCGCGTGGCCACCATGCCGTCGTCGAGCAGGCCGCTGCGGATGCGGTCCGCATTGACGGCGTTGGACGAGATGCCGTCGCGCCCGTAGTCGAGGGCGTATTGGCGCATAAGGGCGAGCGTCGCCGCCTTGGCCACGCCGTAGGGGCCGAAATCGGGGCCGGGATTGACCGCCTGTTTCGAGACATTGAAAAGCAGGCTGCCGCCCGTGCCCTGCATCTGCATGATCCGCACCGCAGCCTGCGCCACCGTCTGGTGGGCGAAGAAATTGAGCTCGAAGCTCCGGCGCAGTTCCGCGTCCCCGACTTCGCCGATGCGTCCCTGCCAGGCCGCGCCTGCATTGGAGACGAGGATATCGACGCCGCCATGGCGCCGGCAGATGTCCGCGAAGGCCGCCTCGACCGCCTCCGGCCGGGTCACGTCGCATGCGAGGATGTCCGGACCGGCTTCGAGATCGAGGCCGACCGGCTCGGCCCCTTCCGCGCGCAGCGCCGCCATGACCGCCCGGCCGATGGCGCCTGCCCCGCCCGTTACCACGGCCACCTGCCCTGCTAGCGGCGGGGGCGCGGCCTTGCCCAGCTTCGCCTGCTCCAGCGGCCAGTATTCGATGTCGAACAGGTCGTCCTCGCCGATGCTGGCGAACCGTCCGATGCGTTCGGCATCGGTAATCACCTCCATGGCGGTCTCGGCAAGGTCGGCGGCGATGGCGGCGGCTTTGGCGTCCCGTCCCGCCGCGAAGAGGCCGACGCCCGGCGCGAGCAGCACGCGCGGAGCGGGGTCGAGCGCCGTCAGGCCGTTGCCGGCCCGCGCATTGCCGCGCTCGAAATAAGCCATGTAGTCCGCCTCGAACCGGCGGATCGCCGCCTCGGCCCCGCGCGCGAACGTCTCCAGCGCGCCCGCCGGCGGCAGCAGCACGGGCCATGACTTGACCCGGAGCGAGTGGTCAGGCGTGACGGTGCCGGCGAGCGCGTAGCGGGAGACCTCCGCCCCGTCCACGAAGCGCCGGACATGCGCCCCGCCCCGGAAGGCGAGCAGGAAGCGCCCGGGCTCGCCGTCCGGCGCCGCGGGCGGGCGGGCGAGCAGGCCGCGCAAGAGCGGCGCGATCTCCTCAGGCCTTGCCGGCCGGTCCGGCAGGACGGCGCTCGCGAAGACCCTGGCCGGGGCCTTCGCCAGATGCGCTTCCGCGCGGGCCGCGAGGGCAATCATGCGGTCGTAGGATTCGCGCGCGGTCTCTCCGAAGGTGAAGACGCCGTGGTTCAGCAGGATCATCCCCTCGCAGTCCGGCGTCTCCTCGAACAGTTCCGCCGCTTTCCGGGCGAGCGCGAAGCCCGGCATGATGTAGGGCACGAGCGCGACGCTCCTGCCGAAGACCTCGCGGCAGAGCGCCGCCCCGTCCGGCTGGTCGGTCAGCGCCAGCACGGCATTGGCGTGGGTGTGGTCGATATAGCGGTGCGGCAGGAAGGCGTGCAGCAGGGTCTCGACCGAGGGCGAGGGCGCCGCAGGGTCGAGCAGGGCGGACCGGTGCGCGGCCACCATGTCCTCGTCGGAAAGCGCGCCGCGCCGCCGGAGCCGCCGGAGCGGTTCGAGCCGGACCGCCGGCAGGCCCGGCGGCTCGATCCGGCCCATATCCCAGCCCGAGCCCTTGACGCAAAGCACCTCGACCTCGTCGCCGGCAAGGTCGGTCATGTGCGTCTTGAGCGAGGTATTGCCGCCGCCATGCAGCACGAGGCGCGGCTCGCCACCGAGCAGCCGCGTCGTATAGACCCGGAGCGCCAGGTCGCGACCGACGCCCTCCGCGCCGTAGCGAGCGACCGCCGCTTCTGCTTCCCGGTCGGACCAGAGATTTTCCATGGGGCCCCGCACCCTTCCGCTCACCGCCTGCAGGCGCTTATAGCCGCGAACGCTGCCCGCGCCCACAACCGCCGCCCCGCCCCGCTTCCAGCCCCCTCGATACGCGGCTGGCGCCGCTACTCGGGATGAGGAGGGGAGGACCGCAGACGCCACGCGCCCCCGAATCTCCAATCGGGACCCGCTCAGCTTTGCCCAATAGCTGAACCCGACAGCAAGGGAACAAGTCCGGGCCTAACGATGGAAGCAGTCGGGCCGGAGAGGCCGCACACCCAAACCGAATTCTTGCGGACTTCGGGACCGGGACACTACCCTGCCGCCCATGCCCTTCATGCCGATCCATGACGACAATGAGCGCACCCGCATCGAGACGCCGGTCGTCACCTGGGGCGCGATCCTGCTTTGCGCGGTCGCGTTCATCTGGCAGGCGGGACTGCCGGAGGCCCTGGAATACCGCAGGCTGCTGGCGCTGGGCTTCGTGCCGGGGCGGCTGCTGGGCGAGCTGCAACTGCGCCCCGACCTCGCCATCCTGCCGGCGCCTCTCTCGCTGGTGACGACGCAGTTCCTGCACGGGGATTTCGCGCATCTGCTCGGCAACATGGCCTTCCTCTACATCTTCGGCGACAATGTCGAGGACGCGATGGGCCATCTGCGCTTCGCCCTGTTCTTCCTGCTTTGCGGCGCGCTGGCCGCGCTTGCGCACGGGCTGACGGAGCCCTCCTCGGCCGTGCCGCTGATCGGGGCGAGCGGCGCCATCTCGGGCATATTGGGGGCCTATCTGGTGCTGAGCCCCCGGGCGCGCATCCTGGTGCTGTTCTTCGTCGTGCCGCTCCGCCTTCCGGCCTGGCTGCTGGTCGCGGGCTGGTTCGCGGTGCAGTTCTTCTTCGGCCTTTCGACCTTCGGGGAGGACGCGAAGGTCGCTTATTGGGCGCATATCGGCGGCTTCGCGGCCGGCATCGCGCTGCTGCCCGTTTTCAGGGCCGCTGCGCCACGCCGGGGCGAAGCCGGGTAAAGGCGAGCGCGCCCGGGTCGGCCGCTACGGGCCCCGGCGCGGCGGCGACCAGCACCTCGCCGGCGATCGGCCCGAAATCCGCGCGGAAATGCACCGAGCTCTTGAGCGCGAGGATGCGGCAGTCCGCCGGCTCCACGCCCAGATGGCGGAACATCTCCTTGTCCGCCGCCTGCACCTTGCGGCTCGCCACCGCCACCTGCACGCCGCAGGCAAGCTCCAGCAGCGCCATCGGGCCGAGCTGCATCCGGTTGCCGCCATAGAAGGGACCGGTGCAGGTGAAGGACCCGCTGCCAAGCCGGCGCACGACCGCGTCGGTCTCGAAGGGCGCATCGCCCGGAATGCCCGAACGCCCGCCGAGCGCCAGCGCCAGCCGGCGGCCTTCGCCCGCCTCATGCGCCGCAGCGGCCGCTTGCGCGTCGATCAGCAGGCCCAGCGCGGCGCCCTCGGGTCGCCGGGCCGCCAGCGCGCGCAGGAGCCCCGTCGTGTCGCCATTGCCGCCGCCGCCCGGATTGTCGCAGCTGTCCGCGATAACGACCGGCCGGCCCGCGCGCCCCGCCCGGTCCGCGCGCGCCACCGCCTCCTCCGGCGACAGGAACCCGGCGGCGAAGCCCTCCCGCGCCGCCAGCACGGCCTCCGCCAGGGAGTCCGCCGCCTCGGCCGCACTCCGCTCGTCGCCGGCATAGGCGAGCGCGGCCGGGCCGCAATCGGGCGTATCGGCGAGCGGGAAGCCGCCTGCGAGCGACACGGAGCGGACGGCGCCGCGCTCCCGTTCCCCGAGGCCTGCATACAGGCTTGCAGCCGGTTCGATCAGCGTGCATTGCGCGGTGAGCGGAATGAGAAAGGGGATCTGCCGGAACCCCTTGGCCGGCCGCCCCTCGGCGAGGATGCGCTCCAGCAGGCGGGCGGTGCGCGCGCCCGTCTCCGCCATATCGACATGCGGATAGGTGCGGAACACGACCAGCGCATCCGCTTCGCGCACCATGAGCGGCGAGACATTGGCGTGCAGGTCGAGGCTCGCCACCAGCGGAACATCCGGGCCGATGACATTGCGCGTGCGACGCAGCAACTCGCCCTCGCCGTCCTCCAGATGCTCCGCCACCATGGCGCCGTGGAGGTCCAGATAGACGGCGTCCACCGGCCCTGCGTTCCGCAGGTCGTCCACGATCATGCCAGCGATGCGCTCATAGGCCGCCTCCTCGACTTCCGCGGAGGGGCTGGCATTCGCCCAGGCGAGCGGCGCAAAGCTGCGCCCGGAGGCGCGCGCGGCCTCCAGGAAGCCCGCTATCGGCAGGTTTATGCCGGCCGTGTCGGCGAGAACCGCCTCTCCCCGGCAGAGTCCGGGCCAGCCGTCCGCACGCCGGAACATTTCGAAGCTTGCCTTTGTCGGCGCAAAGGTATTCGTCTCATGGTGAAATCCGCCGACCGCAATCCGCATGGTCCCCGCCTCCAGCCGCCGCCCGCGACGCTAACAGAAAGGCCAACCGCCGCCCATGCGCCTGCGCCGCCGCCTCGTCCTCGGCCATCTGGCCGACCTCTACCGGCTCGCCCTGCCGGTCGTTGTGAGCCGCGCCGGCGTGCTGGCGATGACAGTGGCCGACACGGTGATCGTCGGGCGCTACTCCTCCGTGGAGCTCGGCTATCTCTCGCTCGGCGTTGCGGTCTATCTGCCGCTGCTGCTGACGGTGATGGGGCTGCTGACGGGCACCACGGTGGCGGCGGCGCAGGCCATGGGGCGCGGCGAACCGGCGGAAGCCGGGGCGGCCTGGCGGCGGGCGGTGCCGGTTGCGCTCGTCTTCGGCGCCCTCGGTCTGGTGCTCGGGCTGTTCGGGCGCGACGTGCTGCTGCTCACCGGGCAGAGCGAGGATGTGGCGGCGGGCGCGGGGCGCGTCTTCTTCATCCTGGCGCTCGGCTATCCGGCGGGCTTCCTCTATTTCGCCACCGCCTTTTTCCTCGAGGGCGTGCGGCGCCCGCGCCCGGTCGCCTGGGCCATTGTCGCCGCCAATCTCGTCAATATCCCGGCCGACCTGCTGCTGGTTCACGGCCTGCTCGGCCTGCCGGAGCTGGGCGCGGAAGGCTCGGCCTGGGCTACCACCGGCATACGCTGGGCGCTCGCGGCGTTCCTGCTCGCCCATGTCTGGCGGATGTCCGACCGGGCGCGGCTGGGGGTCCGCGCCCGCGCCGGCTGGGCCTGGCGCCGCTGGCGGGTGCAGCGCATGGTGGGTTATGCCGCCGCGGTCGCCATTGCCGTCGAGATGGGAGCCTTTACCGCCATCCACCTGTTCGCCGGCTGGCTCGGCGCTGTCCCGCTCGCCGTCTTCACCATCGTGCTGAATGTGATTTCCGTCATCTTCATGGTCGCTAACGGCGTCGGTATCGCCACCAGCGTGCGTATCGGCAATGCCTGGGCGCGCGGCGACCGCAGGCGCTGGATCGCGGCCGGCTGGATGGGCCTTGCCGTCACGATCTGTCTCATGGCCGCCGCCGGCGCCCTCATGGCGGTGCTTGCCCGGCCGCTGGCCGCCATCTACTCGTCGGAGGCGGCCGTGCTTGCCGCCGCCGTCCCTGTGCTGATTCTGGCCGGGCTCATGCCCCTCTTCGACGGCGGGCAGACGCTGATGCTGAACGCGCTGCGCGGCTGCGCCGACGCCTGGGTGCCGACGGCGCTGCAGGCCTTCGCCTTCATCGGCTGCATGGTGCCGCTCGCGCTGCTGCTCGCCTTTCGCCTGGAGCGGGGCGTGGCGGGGCTGTTCGAGGCGGTGATCGTCTCGACGGCGATATCGCTCGGGCTTCTGTGCGCGCGCTTCGTCATGCTATCGCGGCGGCCATGACGCATCCGGTGCGGCAGATCGTTTCGGGCGGGCAGACCGGCGTGGACCGGGCGGGGCTCGACGCCGCGCTGGCGCTCGGACTCGCCGTCGGCGGCTGGTGCCCGCGCGGAAGGCGCGCCGAGGACGGCCCGATACCCGGGCGCTATCCCCTTACCGAGACGGCGAGTGCCGCCTACCGCGTGCGGACGCGCCTCAATGTCCGCGACAGCGACGCGACGCTGATCCTCTGCCGCGGCCCGCTCACCGGCGGCACGCGCCTCACGGCTTCGCTTGCCCGCAACATGGGACGACCGCTGCGCGTCGCTGACCTTTCGCGCCGGGTGCAGGCGCCGGCCGCCGCCATCTGGCTTCGACGCCACGGCGTCCTCCGGCTCAATATCGCCGGCCCGCGCGAGAGCCAGGCGCCCGGAATCGGCGCCGAGGCCCGGCGTTTCCTCATGCGCGTCCTCGCTCCGTGAACGGGGAGGAGGCGTTCGGCGGCAGGGACCTGTCGGCGCTCAGGCGAGCGCTGATCCTCGCCGCCGTGACGCTCTCGACGACGCTCTACGGCACCACCGTGCTCGTCGTCTCGACCGTGCTGCCGCAAATGCAGGGCTCGCTCTCCGCCACCCAGGACCAGATCGCCTGGGCGATGACCTTCAACATCGTCGCGACCGCCATCGTGACGCCGATGACGGGCTGGCTGACGGGCCGTTTCGGACGCCGCGCGGTCATGCTCTGGGGCATGGCGGTCTTCGGGGCGGCGACGCTCGGCTGCGGCTTTGCGACATCGCTGGAGACGCTCGTGGTCTTCCGCGTCATCCAGGGTGCGGCGGGGGCGCCGATCATCCCGCTCGCCCAGGCTATCACCCAGGACAGCTATCCGCGCGCGCAGCACGGCACCGCCATGGCGGCATTCGGCATGGGCGTCGTCGTCGGGCCGGTGATCGGCCCGGTCGTCGGAGGCTATCTCACCGAGGCCTATAACTGGCGCTGGGCGTTCTTCATGGTCGTACCGGTAGCGGCCGCGAGCTGGCTCGCCATGTGGCTAGTGCTGACCGACGGCGGCAGGCTCCGGCGCGCGCACCTCGACTGGACGGGGTTCCTCGCGCTCTCCGTCGCGGTCGTCTGTTTCCAGTTGATGATGGACCGGGGCGAGCGCCGCGACTGGTTCGACTCCACCGAAATTCTGCTGGAAGCCTGCCTGGCCGGCATCGGCCTCTACATCTTCCTGGCCCACAGCCTGACCACCCGGCGCCCCTTTCTGAACCTCAAGCTGCTGCTCGACCGGAACTATGCGCTCGGGCTCTGCATCGTGGGCATATACGGTATGCTGAACTTCACCCCGATGGTGATGCTGCCGCCGATGCTGCAGGACCTTGCGGGCTTCCCGAACGCGGTGGTGGGCCAACTGGTGGCGGCGCGCGGCGTGGGCGCGATCCTGGGATTCTTCCTCGCCATGTATGTCGGCAAGCTCGACCCGCGCATCGGCATGAGCGCGGGCTTCTCCATCATGGCCGCGTCCGGCTGGATCATGATGCAGTTCGACGTCAACGCGACCTGGTGGGACGTGGCGCTGGTTTCCTGGCTGCAGGGTGTGGCTGTCGGCATCACCTGGGTGCCGCTCACGGTTGCGACCTTCTCGACCCTGCCCCCGCGCTACCTGGCGGAGACCTCCTCCGTCTATCATCTGATGCGCAATCTGGGCTCCAGCTTCTTCATTTCGGTAAGCGTGACCGTGCTGGTGCGCACGGGCGGCGAGAACTACGGACGGCTCACCGAATTCGTCTCGCCCTATAACGAGGCGCTGGCGGTGATCGACACGGGCACGGCCTCGGGCCTTGCGGCGCTGAGCGGCCAGATCGGGCAGCAGGCCGCGATGATCGGCTATCTCAACGCCTTCACCGCCTACACGGCCGTCGCGCTCGTCGCGCTCCCGCTGCTGCTCCTGATGCGCATAAGGCGCTGACGGGCCGCCTTTGCGCCCGCTGCCGAAACCGGGGAGCGATGGTGGTCGGGGCGGCGAGATTCGAACTCGCGACCTTCTGCTCCCAAAGCAGACGCGCTGCCAGGCTGCGCTACGCCCCGCCGAGCGCCTGTCTTCTACTCCGCCGGCCCGCCGCCCGCAATCGGCGCCCGTTCGGCACGGCCGTGGTACACTGCGGGCGGCAGCAAGCGGGAGTGAGCCCCATGTCCGTCGAAGCAGCAATCGTCGGGACCCTCGGCTATCGCCATAGCCCCCTGCCGGTGCGCAGCGATCTCGCCGCCACCCAGCAGCGCGCCTGGGCCCGTCTGGCGAGGCCGGGCGAGTGGTTGTCCGGCGCCATGCGCATCGCTATCGCCGAGGAGACCCGCGCGGCCGAGGCCTGCGAGTTCTGCCGCGAACGCCGGGCGGCGCTCTCGCCATACGCCGTGACGGGCGCACACGAGACGGCGACCGACCTGCCGGACGCGCTGGTGGAGGTCATCCACCGCATCCGCACAGACCCCGACCGGCTCACCCGCCGCTTCTATGAGGACGCGCTGGCGGGGGGCCTTGGCGACGCGGACTATGTCGAGACCGTGGGCGTCATGGCGACGGTCATCGCCGTGGACAGCTTCTGCGACGCCATGGGGCTGCCGCGCCACAGCCTGCCTGCGCCCGTCCCCGGCGCGCCGCGCCGGCGCCGCCCGGCGGGCGCAAAGGAAGGGCTCGCCTGGGTGCCGACCGTGGCGCCGGAGGACCTGACGGACGCCGAAGCCGGCATGTATGACGGGCTCGCCGCCGTCAACATCCACCGCGCGCTCTCGCTCGTGCCGGCGGAAGTCATCGGCTTCTTCGACATGGATTCGGCGCATTACCTGCCGGATGCGCAGCTCAGGGATTTCGGCACCGAATACCGCGCGCTCACCCATGCCCAGATCGAGTTCCTGGCGGGGCGGGTGTCGGCCATCAACCGGTGCGTCTATTGAACCACCAGCCACGCGGTGCTGCTCCGTGGGAGCGGCCGGCACACGGGCGACGACTACGACCTGACCGCCATGGCGGGGGCGGCCGCCTCCAGCGGCGGCGTTGCGGCGGGAGAGGCGCTGGCGCGCTATGCCGACGCCTTCTTCGAGGACGGCCGCCAGGACTTCGCGGCGGCGCGGGACCGGCTGCACGAGGAGATCGGCGGCGAAGCGCTGGTCGATGCCGCCGGCGTGCTCGCCATCTTCAATGCCGTCGTCCGCATTGCCGATGCGACCGGCATTCCGCTGGAGGACGAGAAGGCCCGGCTCTCCGCCGATTTCCGGGACGCGCTCGGCATAAACGACTATCCCGCCGCCGCCGGCAAGGTCTGAGGCCGCCGCGCCCTCTTTCACCGCCCCGGAACGGAGGCGGGGACGGGCTGCTTCGCTTCAGCCGGGAGACTCGCGCCGGGTTCTTGAATCACCGCCGCGCGTCCCCATCTTGGGGGGTGTCCGATGCTCGCCGGGTCACGGGGGCGGAGGACGGCGGGTCCGGCCGATGGTCGGCGGGCCCCGGACATCGACAATCGCTTCTCAAGGAGGATGACCGATGACGGCATTCGATTTCTCCCCCCTGCTGCGGTCCACCATCGGCTTCGAACGGCTGATGAAGAATTTCGACCGCGTCATGAACGCCGATGCGACGGCAGAGCACTATCCGCCCTGCAACATCGTCAAGACCGGCGAGCACACTTACCGTATCGAAATGGCGGTGGCCGGCTTTGCCGAAGACGACCTTGCGATCGAGGCGAAGGGCGACGAGCTCGTGATCGCCGGCAAAGTCCGCAACCAGGGCGATGACCGGATCTTCCTGCATCGCGGCATCGCGACCCGGCAGTTCCGGCGCACCTTCCGCCTCGCCGAGCATGTGAAGGCGGCCGGCGCGAAGCTGGAGAACGGCCTGCTCGCCGTCGAGCTGGTGAGCGAGGTGCCGGAAGCGCTGAAGCCCCGCCGGATCGAGATCGGCGCGCCGCAGACCATCGAAGCGGCCTGAGCGCGCGCGCCGCTCTCTCAACATTCACGCAACCCGACGCCGGGCCTCCGCGAGGCCCGGCGTTTTCGCTTGCCGGGCCGCAAGCTCGCCGATCAACCCGGATTGCCGGAGTGCGCCCGTCCCGTCGCAATCAATTCGTCGAGCTTGCCTTGCGCTGTTTCGTTCCCTTGCGCCGCCGCCCGGCGAAACCAGGCGACAGCCTCGGTTTCGTCCTGCTGCACGCCCCGGCCCCGGTCGTACATGAAGCCGAGCTTCGCTTGCGTCTCCAGATGACCCTGCGCTGCAGCCATCCGGAACCACTCGAACGCCTTGGCGGAGTCCTGCGGCGCACCCCGGCCTTTGGCATGTGCGATGCCGAGGTTGAACTTCGCACTTGCGCTGCCTTGTCCCGCCGCAAGCCGATACAAACCGACGGCGCGGGCTTCGTCCTTCGGCACGCACCGACCGTTGAAATACATGATGCCAAGTCCGTTCTGTCCATTGGCAAGGCTTTGGTCGGCCGCAAGCCGGTACAGGCTAGCATGGGAGGGCGGGGCGGAGCATATGCAGACAGGAGCCGCTACCGCCCGGCCCGCCACTCCGCTAGATTGTCGGCCATGACACTCTCTATCCGACCGCTTTCCGACGTGCTGGCCGCCGAGGTCCGGGGCGTCGATCTGCGCGCGCCGCTGGGTGACGGCGACCGGGCCGCGCTCAACGAGGCCTTCCTCGACCGCCATATCCTCTGCTTCCGGGGCCAGGAGCTGGACAAGCCGGCGCAATTGGCGGCGACGCGGCAGTTCGGCGCGCTCGATGTGCATATCCAGCGCAACAAGGGCGGGGACATCTCGCTCGTCCACACGGTCTCGAACCTCGACGCCGGCGGGAACCCGAAGCCCGAGGCGGCGGCGAAGGGAAACCTGCGCTGGCACTCGGACAAGTCCTACCGGACAGTGCCGTCCTGCGCGACCTTCCTCTATGCCGTGCAGGTCCCGGCGGAAGGCGGGCGCACGGAGTTCGCCAATATGAACCGCGCCTTCGAGGCGTATCCGCCGGAGCGGCAGGACGCCTTCCGGGGCATGAAGGTGGTGCATGACTGGGTGCGCTCCTGCCAGAAGTCCGGCGAGCGCGAGGCGAGCGCGGAGGAGGCGTCTGTCTATCCGCCGGTCGCCCATCCGCTGGTGCGGCGCCACCCGCAGAGCGGCCGGGAGGCGTTCTTCACCGGCAACCACGCCTCGCATATCCTTGGCATGGAGAAGGATGAGGGCGAGGCGCTGCTGGAGGAAATCGAGGCGCACAGCACTTCAGAACGCTTCGTCTATCGCCACCGGTGGCGGCCGGGCGACCTGCTGATGTGGGACAATCGCTGCCTGCTGCACCGCGCCGAGGGGCGCGCCTGCGAGGCCCGGGTGCTGCACCGCACCGTCACGCGCGGCACCTCGCCCTTCTGAGCGGGAGCGCCGGCCTCATGGACGCGCCGACGGGCGGCGATTTCATCCGCAACCGCATCCGCGCCGATCTGGCCGAAGGGCGGGCGGCGGCGGTCGTCACCCGCTTTCCGCCGGAGCCCAACGGCTTCCTGCATATCGGCCACGCCAAGTCGATCTGCCTCAATTTCGGCGTGGCCGAGGAATTTGGCGGCCGCTGCAACCTGCGCTTCGACGACACCAACCCGGCGAAGGAGGAGCAGGCCTATATCGACGCCATCCAGGAGGATGTGCGCTGGCTCGGCTTCGCATGGGCGGGCGAGCCGGTCCATGCCTCGGACTATTTCGAGACGCTCTACGAATGGGCCGAGCATCTGGTCGAGGCGGGCCATGCCTATGTCGACGAGCAATCGGCGGAGGAGATCCGGGCGACGCGCGGCACGCTGACCGAGCCGGGCCGCCCGAGCCCCTGGCGGGACCGCCCGGCGGCGGAGAGCCTGGACCTGCTGCGCCGGATGCGCGCCGGCGAATTCGCCCCCGGACATTGCGTTTTGCGCGCGCGCATCGACATGGGCTCGGGCAATATCAACATGCGCGACCCGGTGCTTTACCGCATTCTCGACCACGCCCACCCGCGCACGGGCGACGCCTGGCGCATCTACCCGACCTATGACTACGCCCACGGCCAGTCTGACGCCATCGAGGGGGTGACGCACTCGCTCTGCACGCTGGAGTTCGCCGACCACCGCCCGCTCTATGACTGGCTGCTGGAGCGCGTGCCGGCGGCGGCGCGCCCGCGGCAGTACGAGTTCGCCCGGCTCGACATGACCGGGACGATCCTCTCCAAACGCGCGCTCACCCGCCTCGTCGCGGAAGGCCATGTCGCCGGCTGGGACGACCCGCGCATGCCGACGCTGCGCGGCCTGCGCCGGCGGGGCGTGCCGGCGGCGGCCGTGCGCGATTTCGTCTCCCGGCTTGCGATCTCGAAAAGCGCCGGCCGGGTCGAGGCGGCGCTGCTCGACCATTGCGTGCGCGAGCAGTTGAACCGCAGCGCAGAGCGGCGCATGGCCGTGCTGCGACCGCTCAAGGTCGTGATCGAGAATTACCCCGAAGATGCAACGGAGTGGCTGGACGCCGCCAACAATCCGGGCGACCCGGACGCGGGCAGCCGCAAGGTTCCGTTTTCGCGCGAGCTCTGGATCGAGCGCGACGACTTCATGGAGGACCCGCCGCGCAAATTCTTCCGCCTGGCTCCCGGCCGGGAGGTCAGGCTGCGCTACGCCTATTTCCTCACATGCCTGGAGGCGGTGAAGGACGGGAACGGCGAGGTCGTCGAGCTGCGCTGCCGCTACGACCCGGAAACGCGCGGCGGCAGCGCCCCGGACGGCCGCAGGGTCAAGGCGACGATCCACTGGGTCTCGGCGCCCCATGCCGAGCGCGCGCCGGTCCGGCTCTACGGCCCGCTCTTCGCCTCCGACGAGCCGGCGGGCCTTGAGGACCTGAGCCCCGACTCGCTGGAGGTGCTGGAGGACTGCCGCCTCGAACCCGGCCTGGGAGGGCTGGAGCCCGGCAGGCCGGTGCAGTTCGAGCGCCTCGGCTATTTCGCCGCCGATCCCGATGGCGGTTTCAATCGCACCATCGGGCTCCGCGACGACTGGGCGCGGATCAGGGCGCGCGCCGGGCAATAACGAGGGTGGCGCCGGTTACAGCGCCGCCAGCGACTCGCGCGCGGCGTCGAGCGTGTTCGCAATGTCCTCGTCGCTATGCACCACGGAGAGGTAGAATTTGCTCTGCCCCTTGAAGATGCCGCGCGCCCGCAGCCCGGCGTTGAAGGCGGCGGTTTTGGCCGCGTCGGCGCGCATTGTGGCGCGGTAGTCGGAAACCTCGCCGCCGGTGAAGATGACATCGAACATGGGCGGCGAGCCCAGCACCTGCCCCTCATGCCCGCTCTCCTCAAGCAGCGTCTCCAGCCCGTCGATCAGCGCCTGACCGATCTGCTCGTGGCGCTCGTAAACGCCGGGCCGGCCCAGCACTTCCAGCGTCTTGAGCCCGGCGACGGCGGCCACGGGATTGCCGCTGAGCGTGCCGATCTGCTGCGCGAAGCGGTCGCCCTCCACGCGCCCGGCGTCGAAATGCGCCATGATGTCGTCGCGCCCGGCGATGGCCGCCAGCGGGTAGCCGCCGCCCACCACCTTGCCGAGCGAGCAAAGGTCGGGCGTGACGCCGTAGCGCTCCTGCGCCCCGCCCCGCGCGAAGCGGAAGCCGGTCACCACCTCGTCGAAGATCAGCACGACGCCGGTTTCCTCCGTGACCTCGCGCAAGGCCTCGAGGAAGCCCGGCTTCGGCGGGATCAGGCGCTGGAACGGCTCGGCAATGACGGCCGCCAGTTCGTCGGCATGGTCGCGAATGAGCTGCACCGCCGTTTCGGCGTCGTTGAAAGGCGCGATCAGCACCTCGTCGCGCACGGACGCCGGGATGCCGGCGCTGTCCGGCGCCGCCTGCGGGAAATTGCCCGGCCGCTGGGGCGCCATCGACATGAGCGCATAGTCGTTCATGCCGTGGAAACCGCCTTCGAATTTCAGGATCCTGTCGCGGCCGCGGAACGCCCGGGCGATCCGCATGGCGTAGAACGTGGCCTCCGTGCCGCTGGAGACGAAGCGCACCTTCTCGGCGCAGGCGACGCGCTCGGTCACCGCCTCGGCGAGCCGGATGCCGTGCTCGTTATTGGCGAAGAAGGTCGAGCCGCGCCCCACCTGCTCCATCACCGCCTCGACGACCTCCGGATGGCAATGGCCCGCCAGCATCGGCCCGGAGCCGAGCAGGTAGTCGATATATTCATTGCCCGAAACGTCCCAGACATGGCTGCCCCGGCCGGAGCGGATGACGGTCTCGAACGGCACATTGCCGAGGCTGCCGGCCGGCAGCACGCGGCGCGCCGTGTCCCGGAGCGCCGTTTCCTCGGCGGTGAGCGCGGGTTCAGTCATCGTGTTTCCTTTCGATCGCCGCGCGGATCAGCTCCAGGCGGTCATTGCCGAAATACATGTCCTCGCCGTCGAGGAAGAAGGTCGGCGAGCCGAAACCGCCCCGCTCGATCAGCTCGTCGGTCGTGTCGAACAGCTTCTGCTTGACCCCCGGGTCGGCGATGGCGGCGAAGAAGCGCTGCTTGTCGAGGCCGGCCGCCTCGACGACCTCCGCCAGCACGTCCTCCCGGCCGATATCGCGGTCGTCGCGCCAATAGGCCTCGAAGCAGCCGCGCGCGAAGGCGGACACCCGGCCTTCGTCGATGGCGTGGAAGCAGCCGCGCATGGCCTTCACCGAGTTGACGGGGAAGACCGAGGGCCTGCCGATGACGATGCCCTCATAGCGCGCCCAGTCGTCCATATCCTTGCGGTAATAGGCGTCCTTGGGCGGGATCGGGTTTTCGCGGCGCTGATAGACGCTCGGATTGACCTTGTTGAAGACGCCGCCCACCAGGAACGGCTTCCAGACCAGGTCCACTTCAAGCTCGGCAGAGAAATCCTCGATGCGGTGGAAGGCCAGATAGGTCCACGGGCTCGAGACGTCGAAGAAGAATTCGAGAGTGCAGCTCATGGCGTCGTGAGGCTCCTAGCGTGAGACGGCGCCGCCGTCGATGGTGACGACAGTGCCCGAAATATGCTTTGCGCGCTCCGAGGCGAGAAAGACGACGAGGTCCGCGCAGTCCTCGGACTCTCCCGGCGGCGGGTTGGTCGGCATGCATTCCTGCCAGCGTTCCTCGTCGCCGAATTTGTCCAGCGCCTGGGCGCGCATGATCGTGGTCAGGCGCTCGGTCAGGATCGGGCCGGGATTGACGCCGACGATCCGGAATCCGTCATCGGGGCTCTTGCCGCCGAGCGCGCGGGTGAAGGCGATGAGGCCGGCATTGCCGCCTGCGCCGGCGATATATCCCGCCGAGGGCCGCTCGCCGCCGGTGCCCACGACATTCACGATCACGCCGGCGCGCTTCGCCTTGAAGACCGGATAGAGCTCCCGGCACATGTTGATATAGCCGAACACCTTGAGGTCCCAGGCCTCGCGCCAGCGCTCCTCGTCGATCATGTGGATCGGGCCGCCCGGAATGGCGCCGGCATTGTTGACGACGATGTCGAGGCCCTCGCCGGTCTCCGCAACCAGGCGCTTGACATTGCCGCCGTCCGAGAGATCGAGCGGGTGGATCGTCACCGCGACATTGTGCCGGCTGCGGATGGCGTCGCGCGCGCGCTCGAGATCGGCCTCCGTGCGCGCCACGAGATGCAGGTCGCAGCCTTCCTCGGCGAAGAGTTCGGCGCAGGCGAGCCCGATGCCTTTCGAGGCGCCGGTAATCAGCACGGTCTTTCCGGCCAGACGCAGGTCCATCGGATGACGCTCCTTTCCCTTGTCATATTCGGTTTCCGGAAGGGAACACCGTATGGGCGCAGACGGCAAGGCCGCTCGAGTCCGGTTCGACGCTGCCCGGTTGTCACGCCGTCATGCCACGAAGCCTTCACGGAGCGCGATGCCGGGCGGGGAAGCCGGGACCTCCCTGCAACAGCGCTCCGCCCGCTGCATAGATGTCATGAATTGTCATGTTCGCCATGCGCATCACGCATGTTTTCGGCCCGTACAGGCATAGGGCCTCCTTTCCCGCTCCCGTTTCATTCCGTTCCACGCCGCCGGCAGGCCTGCGCCGGGACCGGGCGCAAGGCGCGCCTCTACCCTCGGTTTCCCATGATTTTCGCGCCGGCGCCGGCGCGAATGGTGAGGCAGCGTCCGGATGGCCGCCCCGACCGACCCAATATGGCGGCCGAGCTTCCGGAGCCAAGTTGTCATAGGAAATATTACACAAATTGGACGAACAAGGCGCTTTCTCGATCTCGCCGCCCGCACGGCGCCGGGACTCCTTATCAGGCGGAAGCCGGCGAGGCGAATCGTTCGACGGTCTCGTCAATCGCCGGCTCTGCGTCCCGGGCCGTAAGTTCCAGTTCGTAATGGGACTGCAGATTGAGCCAGAACGCGGCCGAGACCCCGAAGGCATGTTCCAGCCGAAGCGCTGTGTCGGCGGTGATACGGCAACGCCCGCGCAGGATATCCGCGATCCGGCTCCGGGAAACGCCCAGCGCCTCAGTAAGCCGGGCGGCGCTCAGCCTATGCGGCGCCATGAAATCTTCGCGGAGCGTCACCCCGGGATGAATGGGTCCGATCATCAATGGTAGTCCGTCAGTTCCACATTCGTGGGTTCGCCGGCCCGGTTGGACGCAATCGCGACGAACGCCTCTGATGGTTGGAATCGCTGACACTCTCCTTCGGCATGCGAAGTTAACGGCTGAGAAAACGGGAAATCGAAGGTCATGAAGAACATAGCGTCGCCGGCAAGCTAGCGCCGTATCGCCGTCAAACGAAGCTCTAGCGCCGGCAAATCGAGTCCTGTTTCACGCTGAATGCGCCGAAGCACACTCTTGGCACTCGCTTGGACGTTCGGGGTTCCGAAAGGCTTATGCGGTTTACCTTGAAGCGAAAACGCTGCTTTCACGAGGTTAGACCAGCTTTGATTGGTGATTCTCCTGATTTCCCGAATGCGTGAATCTATATCTCCATCATTGGCTCCAGCGGCAGGTTGACGTCGGTTGTGACGGGCCGCGCGCCCATCCAATAACAGGGCAATTATACGCTTTGCTAGCCAATCGGACTCGGATTCGCTCGGGACTCCGGCCATGATGCGAGCATGGAATGGTTCGCAGACATCTGGGCTTGGATTTGCAAGAGCCCTTGGGAGCGTTCTCTGCTCATCGCAGAGACGATCATCCTGATGGGCGGCGGCATCTGGAGTTTGCTGCATCGGCGGAGCCTGAAACGCGACATTCGCGAAATCAAGAAAGACAATCGAAGTCTGCGAGACGACAACCGCCTGCTGATGGCGGCCCTTGCGGAGCCGGACCCGGACAGGCGCGCCGCCATTCTCGGGCGCGTGAGTGCGAAGCCGGTCGCGGCGTTGTGGGACGTTGGCCGGCCCGTCGGCGAGGTCCGGCCGACTCGGATTCCCCCGGAGGACAAGTCATGATGCCGGGATGCGAAGGTTCGTCTGGCAGATCGCTTTCGGTGTCGTTTCGACAGGCGCAACGATCGCGGCCGGTTTCATGCTAGAGCAACTGTTCCTCGACGAGTGGACATGGTGGCACTGGGGCTCGCTCGCTGCTGTCTTGGTCTTACTCACGATCTACACGGCCTGGAAGCTGTCGAAGATTGACGCTGAGGAGTCTGCGAAAGCCACGGCGGCGGCAGACCTCACGGTGTCCATGCACTCCGCACTGCGGCTTCTGATAGCGGCTGTCTCGGAGCCAGACCAAGAAAAACGCGAGACCATTCTCGGGCGCGTGAGACTGAAACCACTCCCTCGCCCCCATTGGTCGGTCGGGCAGCCCGTAGGCAAGGTCCGGCCGACTCGGACTCCCCCGGAGGACGAGTCATGATGCCCGGATGGAATGGTTCGCAGAGTGGTTCCGAGAATATGCTTGGCTGTTCGCCATCGGCAAGGCGGGAGTCATAGTCGTGGGCGGGTTCCTGACTTGGCTGCATCGGCGTGGTCTGATGGGCAAACTAGCCTCGCAGGATAAGGAGATTCGCGGCCTCAGAAAGGACAACCGCCTGCTGATGGCGGCCCTTGCGGAGCCGGACCCGGACAGGCGCGCCGCCATTCTCGGGCGCGTGAGTGCGAAGCCGGTCGCGGCGTTGTGGGACGTTGGCCGGCCCATCGGCGATGTCCGGCCGACTCGGACTCCCCCGGAGGACAAGTCATGATGCCGGGATGCGGCGTCATCTGCTTACCGGGCTGGGCTTGGCTGTGAACGGCCTCATTGGGACTGTCTTCAGCGCGGAGGTGTTCGGCGCGGCTTCAGCGATTCTCGCTGCTGCCAGCGCATGGGCCTATCGGCAAGAGCTTCGGCAGGCGTGGCACTGGGTATGGCCAAGCTCCTTCCATCTGCCCGCGTCCGACCGGCGCAAGTTTCGACAGGACCCGGGGCGTGGCGATCTTGCGGCGCATATCGTGGAGGGAGCATCGGATTTCCGCCGAGCCGAAAGTGCTTTCAACGACTGCCGGCACGACGCCAACCCTCGTCGTCTGGACCTGCTTCATGCCGCGATGGTCGAGCGGCTCCGCAAGGAGGGCAGGACGCCAGAGACATGGCGCTTCGTGGAGGGCGAGAAGGACCAGTTCATGCGGGTCAACATGGCGGACCGCATGACCGGCGACGCCGCGGAGGAAGAGCGCGACAAACAGTATCTCTGGATGGTGATGGAGTGCGGCGACACCTGGGAGAGCGACGAATAGCGCGCTTTTATACTTGTATGCTAGCCATGTTTCGGCTAGTATATGCGTAATAAATCGGAGACTGTGACATGGCTAAGAAAGCACCGGGACGCTCGCACCGCAAAGGCATGACGGTCATGGAACTCACGGCAAAGTTCCCTGACAATGCGACGGCTGAGAGGTGGTTCGAGGAACAGCGTTGGCCGGGCGGCGAGCGGCATTGCCCGGACTGCGGGTCCGTCAACACGGTCGTCGTCAAGAGCCGGAAGCCGATGCCCTATCGCTGCCGGGATTGCCGGGCGCATTTCTCGGTCAAGAAGGGCACGGTCATGCAGGGCAGCAATCTCGGCCTCCAGAAGTGGGCCATTGCCATCTACATGATGACGACCGGCCTCAAGGGCACGAGCAGCATGAAGATTTACCGCGATGTCGGTATCCGGCAGGCGACGGCGTGGTTCCTGATGCAGCGCATCCGGGAAGGCTTCATGCCCGGTTCCGACAAGCCGTTCCCCGGCCCCGTGGAAGCGGACGAAACGGCCGTTGGTGGCAAGCGCAAGAACATGCCGAAGAAGAAGCGCAAGGCTCTCACCGGGCGCGGCAGCGTCGGCAAGACCATTGTCGTGGGCGTGAAGGACCGGGACAGCAAGCAGGTAAGCGCGTCAGTTGTCGAGCGGACAGACGCGAAGACCTTGCAGGGTTTTGTGTTGGACCGGACGGAAAGCACAGCGAAGATCTATACCGATGAGTCGCGGGCCTATACCGGCCTACCCCGCGCCCATGAAGCCGTCAATCACAGCGCAGGCGAATATGTCCGGGGCGATGCTACGGTCAACGGCATGGAGGGCTTCTGGAGCCTGTTCAAGCGGGGATACCACGGGACATTCCACAAGCTCTCGCCGAAGCATCTTGACCGCTATGTGCAGGAGTTTGCCGGGCGCAACAACATCCGGGACATGGACACGCTGGACCAGATGTCGGCGATTGCCCGGTGCTTCATCGGACGGCGCCTGACCTATGCGGAGCTCATTGAGGACAACGGCCTGTCCTCCGGGGCGCGTCCTGCCAGATGACCAACTGGCGCAACCGGACCCTGTTCGTCGCGGACAACATCCACATCCTTCGCGGCATGAACAGCGAGAGCGTGGACTGCATTGCTACGGACCCGCCGTTCAACGCCAAGCGCGTCTTCAATGCGCCGCTCGGCTCCCGGTCCGCTGCGCAACGGTTCGATGACCGCTGGCGCTGGGACGAAGTGACGGACGAGTGGCAGGACCTCATCGCGTCGGACCATCCGGCAATCAAGGAGATCATCGAGGCGGCGGCCGTCATCGAGGGTGGCCGGGTTGACCACCGCACCGGCAAGGTCAGCACCGGTGCGCAGAACTCCATTGCCGCTTATCTGGCCTACATGGCCCCTCGCATCGTCGAAATGCACCGTATCCTCAAGCCGACCGGCGTCCTGTTCCTTCAGTGCGACACGGAGGCGAACGCCTATCTTCGGCTGCTGCTGGACGCTGTGTTCGGCCGCGCTCTGCTCATCAATGAGGTCACAACACGCCGCACGACATCGAAGGGTTTGGCCTCAAGGCGACTGCCCCGGAACAGCGACACGATTTTCGCCTATGGCAAGAGCCGGGAATGGAAGTGGAACCCGTCCTATGAACCCTACGATCTCGCTGATCTCGATGCGAAAACGCTGGCGCAATACGACAAGATTGAGGGGGGGGGGGGGAGACGCTACCAACTTACGGATTTGACCAACCCCAACCGCGACCGCCCGAACCTCACATACGAGTTTCTTGGCGTGACTAGAGTCTGGCGCTGGACGCGGGAGCGTATGCAGGCCGCCTATGACGCCGGGCGCGTCGTGCAGGTCGCCCCTGGGCGGGTCCCGCGCTTCAAGCGGTTCCTCGACGAACAGCCAGGCAAGCCGCGCGATGACATCTGGAGCGATGTCGGACAGGCGGAGTCGAACGATGTCGAATGGGCGACACGCAAGCCAGTGGCGCTCTACCGGCGGATCATTGAGTGCGCGACCGACCCCGGCGACACGGTGCTGGACCCGTTCGCAGGGTGTGCGACCACCTGCGTTGCCGCCGAGCAGGCGCAGCGCGAGTGGGTCGGGATCGACATTGACCCGGTGGCGGAGACCGTGACGCTGGAGCGGTTGCAGGACGAAACCGGCCTCGACATGGTGGGAACGCCTGTCACGGTGCGGAAATCCCTGCGGCGTACGGACATACCGAATATCCCCGATGCCAAACTGCGGCAGGCTCTATGGGCTCGGCAGGGGCACCAGTGCGCCAACCCCTACTGCGATGCTGAGAACCTGCGAGCGGTGGACCTTGCTCTTGACCACCGCATCCCGAAGGTGCGCGGCGGCGACAACGATGCGCTCAACCGGATCGGACTGTGTGGCAACTGCAACGGGCGGAAGGGGCAGAAGGCGTGGGGGCTGTTTCTCGACGAGGAGCGGGCGAAGCTGCCCCACGAAACGAGAGGGAGAAAGCCATGACATCCACCCGGAATCTGTCGGACCGTCTGGCCGTGCTGGAAGTCATGGTCGAGATGATGACCTCCCACGACATGCTGCGGGAGCCAGACCCTGACCAGTCACTGGCCGACTATGGCGAGGTCGCCGGCATGATGCTTTCCCAGCGGCACACCGATGACGAAATGGACGGGCTGCTGTCCGTGCTTGGCGAACGGGTGGTGAAGGTCCGCCAGCATATCGAAGTCGTGCGCCAGCTACAGGCGAAGGAGCGGCATTGATGGGGAAGTGCAGGACCGGGAGGCCGATCAGCCGTGGGCTGCTTAGCTGTTGACGATCCTCTGGAGTTCTCTTCGACGATCATGGGCGGCTTTCAGGCTTGCCCAATCGACGAGGGGATCCGCTGCATTGTCGAGAATCTGGTTGGACTCTTCATGCACAGGATTATCGACGACCGCACTCAGGGCTTTGCCTACCATGCGGAGCCGCAGTTCGAGGCAGGCGATTTTCTTCTCCACATCCCGGAGTTCCCGGACGGCCCGCCCGACTGCGATATCGACATCATCCTGCGTCATGCGGCTGATTTATCACGAGAGGCGTCGCGCCTCAAGCCAGGAGCATCAAACAATGACCGACAAAGACAAGCCGAAGCGGCCTCGCGGGCGGCCACCGAAGCCAATCCCGAAACTGGACGCGACGCCGGAGGAGGTCGCACAGGCGATATTCGCTAGCGCTACGCCTCCCGACTCGTCCCTGCGGAAGCGCAACGCTCCCACACTGGAACAGTCGATTGGCTAGCAAACCGTATAATCACCAATAACAGTATGGGTTGTCCGCGAAGAATTGTGTCCAAATCGGTACCGGGATCGGTTACGAATTCCGGCGGTTCGCATACAGGGTCGTTGCGGAAATATAGGTCCCAAGCTGCTTGGCGAATGGCGATTTCAAGTTCGGGATGGGGATGCTGCCGTTCTGTCAGCATGCCTGCCCAGAAGGGCATGTAGCAGAGATTCCATCCGGCAGTGAATGCATCCGGGTCCCAAGGATGTCCCCAGATATGTCGAACGCCATAGCCAGAAGCGCGTTCGATGGGTCGTCCGGCATATCTGGCCCAAGCCCGCTGAGCCGCGGAATTGTCATCCAGCCTGACTTCCCGTCCTAGCCATATTGCGCGGTCGCCTTTATCGCGTTTCGGATAATACTCCCGGCTGCGTCGCGCTCGATCAGGATAGAGCGGTGTGTCCTGGCGAACTCGATCTGGATGGACGAAATACGAATGCTCGAATGCGGCCTGAATAACTGTTACGCCACCTTCCAGGAAATAGCGTTCCAGCGACCTGACCGGTGCAACAATCTCACCATTATACACGCGGACTACCGCCATAATGTGTGGGCTTTCACCCCAGCAGCCCCCGCCGCGCCAGGTTCCCCAATAGCGCGCGGGCGCCGAAGGTCCAGCGGGGGGCTTTTTCGCAGGTGGTGACGCGGTTGGCGAGTGCGCCGAGGCGGGGGCTTGAGATCGTGACCAGGTCGCCCTGCTTGTGGGTGAAGCCCTGGCCGGGCGCGTCGCGGTCCTGGATGGGCGCGAACATGGTGCCGGTGAACAGCGCGAGCCCGTCCGGATAGTCGTGCGCCGCGCCGATGGTCTGCCCCGCAAGGTCCTCGATATCGCGGCTGATCTCCGCCATGGAGCTTCTGCCCTCCAGCACGAAGCCGTCCCCGCCCGTCACATTGAGCGCGATCTCCGCCCGGCGCATGTCGTCCAGGCCGAAATGCTCGTCCACCAGTCGGATGAAGGGGCCGAGCGCGGTCGAGGCGTTGTTGTCCTTCGCCTTCCCCAGCAGCAGCGCGCTGCGGCCCTCGATATCGCGCAGGTTCACATCGTTGCCGAGCGTGGCCCCGACGATCCGGCCTGAGGGCGCGATGACGAGCGCGAGCTCCGGCTCGGGATTGTTCCACACCGAATCGGAGCGGATGCCGATTTCCATGCCGGTCCCGACCGCCGACATGGGCTGCGCCTTGGTGAAGATCTCCGCATCCGGCCCGATGCCGACCTCCAGATAGGCCGACCAGAGCCCGCGCGCGACCAGCGCCTGCTTGAGCCGCGCGGCCTCCGCCGAGCCGGGCGCGATCGCCGCCAGGTCCGCGCCGATCTCCTTCGCCAGCACCTGCCGGATGCCCTCGGCGGCGGCGGGGTCGCCGCGCGCCTGCTCCTCGATCACGCGCTCCAGCATGCTGGCCGCGAAGGTGACGCCGCAGGCCTTGACCGCCTGCAGATCCACCGGCGCCAGCAGCGACTCCCGGGCCGCAAGGGGCCCGAGGTCCTCGCCCGAAGCCGCCCGCAGGGCCGCCGCCGGGTCGTCTTCCGCGAGGAGGTCTGTCATGGTCGGGAAGCTCCGGGTCACATCGACCAGACGGCCCTCCCTCAGCGCGACGACGGACGGCCCCCCGGCATGGTCTCTCCACACCCGGCCGGCAAGCGCGGCGCGGTCGGCGTCTTCAGGCGGGCGGATGCTCATCGCGGGACCTCCGGCGGCGTTCGCGGCCATCATAGCGCGCGGATGGGGCCCGGATATCGCGCGACGATGCTGTCGGTCGTCAGGAGCGTGATGCCTTCAAACCTCGCTTGCGCAACCAGCATGCGGTCGAAGGGGTCGCGATGAATCGGCGGCAACAGACATACCTCCGCCGCATGGGTTCCGGTTACCGGTAATTCGGTGTAGCCGTGAACCGACAGCCTGCGCCGAAGCAAGCGCAGGTCGATGCGGAAATCGGTTCGCCCCAGCCCGCTCTTTATCGCTGTTTCCCAGAGCGAAGCGGCGCTGACAACCGGCTCGGTCTCCGGGAGATCGATAATCCTGCGCGCCTCCGCGGGCAGCCGCGCCGACCCGGTTGCCGCCCAGAGGAGCAGATGCGTATCCAGAAGATATTTCACGCATCGTCCTGGAACATGGACTCGATTTCGCTGGCGCCCATGCTGTCGAAATCGTCGGGCACGGATATCTCACCGGCCATGAACCCGATCCGGGAGCCCGGTTCCGGCGTGTCCAGAGCGACGACCTTGACCACCGGCTTGCCCGCGCGCGCAATGATGAAGGGTTCGCCTCCAGCGGCGGCCTTGACGAGGCGCGACAGATGCGTCTTGGCTTCGTGCATGTTGACGGTGAGCATGGAACGGCCTCCCCGCTAGTTAGTCCACCATATTTAGCTAAACAAAGTTCTTCGCGCAAGACCGCCGCCGCCCTACCCTCCGGCTCCGGCCACGGCTAGACTGCCGACGATCGCAAGCTGCAGGGGAGGCATGCGCCATGCCGTTCGAAGCCGTTCCGCTGTCCGGGTCCCTTGGCGCCGAGATCAGGGGCGTCGATCTCGGCTGCCTCGACGATGCCGGTTTCGCCGGGGTCCATGCCGCGCTGCTCGAATACGGGGTGGTCGCCTTCCGGGGCCAGGAGCTCGACCCGGACGCCTATCTCGCCTTCGCGAAGCGCTGGGGCGGCATCCACCTGCATCCGCATCTGAAGGGGCTGGACGACCGCCCGGAGATCATCGAGATCGTGCGCGAGGCCGACGATCCGACCGGCTTCGCCGACCACTGGCACACCGACCAGAGCTTCACCAAGACGCCCGCCATGGCGACCCTGCTCTATGCCAGGGAGGCGCCGGCGGCCGGCGGCGACACGCTGTTCGCCAATCTCTACGCCGCCTATGACGCGCTCTCCGACGGCATGAAGGCGATGGCGGCGAAGCTGCGCACGCATAATCTCTACAACAAGCACGCGCCGCGTTCGGCGAAAATGGCGGCGCGCGTGACCGAGAAGGACAAGCCTTCGGAGCCGGCCTACCACCCGCTGGTGCGCATCCATCCGGAGACCGGGCGCCCGGCGCTCTATCTCAGCGATTCCCGCAGCACGAGGCGCTTCGAGGGCATGACGGAGGAGGAGAGCCTGCCGCTGCTCGACTGGCTGATGGGCCATGCGACGCGGCCCGAATTCACCTGCCGGCTGCGCTGGGAGAAGGGCACGCTCGCCATCTGGGACAACCGCCGCCTGATGCATATGGCCGTCAACGACTATTTCGGCCAGCGCCGGGTCATGCAGCGCATCACCATCGAGGGCGGGCCCACAATCGGCATCCTCGACGCGGACGCGCCCCGGCAGGCGGCGTAGGGCGACTTTTCAGCGCCGGAGAGCCGCCACCAGGCGGGCCAGTTCGCGCCAGGGTCCGGGGTCCCAGTAGCCGCTGGCCGCGCCGGAGGTGGACGGCAGTACGAATATCTCCGTGCCGCCGATCCGCTGGCTTTGGAGGCCGTAGCCGACGCGGGCTGCGCCGATGAACCTCTGCGCCGCGTTCTTGCCGTTGAAGGCGAGAATGCGGGGCCGGGCCGCCTCGATCTTGCGGCGGAGCCCGCCCGCGTCCCATGCGCCACGGGGTATTCCGGAATCGGGCCCGCTGGCCGTCTTGGCAAGGTCGGTGAGCCCGATGCCGAATTCGGGAAGCCGGCGGAATTCCTCCGGCGCCAGCAAGCGTGGCGTCAGCCCGGTCTCGTGCAGGATGCGCCAGAACCTGTTGCCGGGGCCGGCATAGTAGGCGCCGACCTCCGCCGAGCGCCGTCCGGCGGCCGCGCCGCAGACCGCAAGGTCGAGGCCGGGCGGCAGCAGGTCGGGCAGCTTGGCCGGACCCGGTATTTTCGCGGTACCCATGATCGGCTTCTTTCGCGCGATTTCGTTTCAGCAGCCGCGAGCCAGCGCCACCGGCCGACTGTTCAGTCTTCAAGATACTTTGAGTATTGTCGGCTTACGCTGTACAGTTCTTAAATGATCAGAACGTTCCGTCATCGGGGCTTGCGAGAGCTCTATGAGCAGGGACGGTCGCCAAAATTGGCGCAAGGGCACATCGGGAAGCTCTCGCGCATCCTGACCGCTCTGGATCGGAGCTCCGGCCCGGAAGGTATGGATATTCCCGGCTTTCGACTCCACCCTCTCAGGGGACGTATGCAGGGACATTATGCAGCATCCGTTTCCGCCAACTGGCGAGCGACATTCCGGTTCGAGGATGGCCACGCAGCGGACATCGATTATATGGACTACCACTAGGAGGTCTTGGCATGGCAATGAAGAATCCCGCGCATCCCGGCGCGATTGTACGCGAAGACTGCCTGAAGCCGCTGGGCCTGTCCGTTACCGAAGGCGCAAGACGGCTCGGCGTGGGCCGCCAGACGCTGTCCAATCTGGTCAACGAAAAGGCGGCCGTCTCGATCGAGATGGCCTATCGCCTCTCCAAGGCGTTCGGCTCGACCCCCGAGACATGGCTCGGCATGCAGTTGGCATTCGATCTCGCCCAATCGCGTCACCTGGAACGCACGATTACCGTCGAGCGAATCGCGGTCGCATAGGAAGCGGCACAAACGGCCGCACCGGGGCGGCGTTCAGCCCAGCTCGGCCAGTTTCGCCTCGGCGACGGCCGCGCGGCGTTCGGCGGCGGCGCGGCGGCGCTCGTCCTGGGTGTCGGCCGCATCCTCGCGCGCCTCTCGGAGTTCGCGCTCCACCACCGCCCGGTCGAGCTCGGCCAGCGGCACGGCCTCTTCCGCCAGCACGGTGCAGCGTTCGGGCGTCACTTCCGCGAAGCCGCCCGCTACGAAAATCGCGCTCGGCTCGCCCGCGCCGTCATGCAGGCGGATCGCGCCGGGGCGCACGGTGGAGATCAGCGGCGCATGGCGGGGCAGCACGCCGAAGTCGCCGGCGCCGCCCGGCACCACCACCATGTCCGCCTCCTCCGAGAGCAGCAGGCGCTCGGGCGTGACCAGTTCGAAGGAGACCTTGCCGTCCGCCATCGCTAAGCCGCCTCGGCCGCCATTCCGCGCGCCTTCTCCACGGCCTCCTCAATGGTGCCGACCATGTAGAAGGCGGCCTCCGGCAGGTCGTCATATTCGCCGGAAACGATGCCGTTGAAGCCCTTGATGGTATCCTCGATCTCGACATAAACGCCGGGTGAGCCGGTGAACACCTCGGCCACATGGAAGGGCTGGGAGAGGAAGCGCTGGATCTTGCGCGCCCGCGCCACCACCAGCTTGTCCTCCTCCGACAGCTCGTCCATGCCGAGAATGGCGATGATGTCCTGCAGGCTCTTGTATTGCTGCAGCACCTCCTGCACGCCGCGGGCGATGCCGTAATGCTCGTCGCCGACCACGCGCGGGTCGAGGATACGCGAGGTGCTGTCGAGCGGATCCACGGCCGGATAGATACCGAGCTCGGCGATCTGGCGCGAGAGCACCGTGGTGGCGTCGAGATGCGAGAAGGCGGTCGCCGGGGCGGGGTCGGTCAGGTCGTCCGCCGGCACATAGATCGCCTGCACGGAAGTGATCGATCCCTTGGTGGTCGAGGTGATGCGTTCCTGCAGCGCGCCCATGTCGGTGCCGAGCGTCGGCTGGTAGCCGACCGCCGAGGGGATGCGGCCCAGCAGCGCCGAGACCTCGGAGCCCGCCTGGGTGAAGCGGAAGATGTTGTCGATGAAGAGCAGCACGTCCTGGCCCTCCTCATCGCGGAAATATTCGGCCTGCGTCAGCCCCGTCAGCCCGACGCGGGCGCGGGCGCCCGGCGGCTCGTTCATCTGCCCGTAAACCAGCGCCGCCTTGGATTCGCCGCCCTCCAGGTCGATCACGCCGGACTCGATCATTTCGTGATAGAGATCGTTGCCCTCGCGGGTGCGCTCGCCGACGCCGGCGAACACCGAATAGCCGCCGTGCCCCTTCGCGATATTGTTGATGAGCTCCATGATGAGCACGGTCTTGCCGACGCCGGCGCCGCCGAACAGGCCGATCTTGCCGCCCTTGGCGTAGGGGGTGAGCAGGTCCACCACCTTGATGCCGGTCACCAGCTGCTCCGCTTCGGTGGACTGGTCCACGAAGGTCGGCGCCGGGCGGTGGATCGGATAGGTCTTCGCCGTTTTCACCGGGCCGCGCTCGTCGATGGGCTCGCCGATCACGTTCATGATCCGCCCGAGCGTCTCCGGGCCGACCGGCACGGCGATGGCGCTGCCGGTATCGACCGCCTCCTCGCCGCGCACGAGCCCTTCGGTCGTGTCCATCGCGACGGTGCGCACGATGCTCTCGCCCAGATGCTGCGCTACTTCGAGCACCAGCGTCCTGTCGCCGCGATCGACATGGAGCGCGTTCAGGATCGACGGAATATCGCCTTCGAACTCGACGTCCACAACGGCGCCCAGAACCTGACTGATGCGGCCGACCGCATTCCTGGCCATTCTTGCTGCTCCTAGACTGCTTCGGCGCCGGAGATGATCTCGATAAGTTCCTTCGTGATCATCGCCTGGCGGGTGCGGTTGTACTGCAATGTGAGCCGGGCGATCATGTCGCCGGCATTACGGGTGGCGTTATCCATGGCGGCCATGCGCGCTCCGTGCTCGGAGGCCGCGTTTTCCAGAAGCGCGCGATAGACCTGCACCGAGACATTGCGCGGCAGCAGGTCTTCGAGGATCGCTTCCTCGTCCGGCTCGTAGATATAGACCGCCGACGGCCCCTCCGCGGCATCGCCTTCCTCCGCTTCCGGAAGCGGCGCCGGGACGAGCTGCTGGACGGTCACCTCATTGCTGATCGCGGACTTGAACCGGGCATAGACCATGGTGCAGACGTCGAACTCGCCCTCGTCGAACATGGTCCGCACGCGCTCGGCGATGGCGTCCGCCTCGGCGAACTCGACCGAACGGCGCCCGACGCCCTCGATGACATCGACGATCTTGGCCCCGTGAAAGCGGCGCAACTGGTCCCTGCCCTTGCGGCCGACGCAGAGGATGCGCACCGTCTTGCCCGCGCTCTCCAGCTCCTCGATCAGGTCGCGCGCGCGGCGCACGATGCCGCCGTTGAAGCCGCCGCAAAGCCCGCGGTCGGCCGTAGCCACGACGACAAGATGCACCCGGTCCTCGCCACTGCCCGCCAGCAGTTTCGGCGCGCCGGCGCTGCCCGCCATCGACCCGCCGAGCGAGCCCAGCATCCGCTCCATGCGTTCGGCATAGGGGCGCGCCGCTTCGGCGGTCTCCTGGGCGCGGCGCAGCTTGGCGGCCGCGACCATCTTCATGGCCGAGGTGATCTTCTGCGTCGCGCGGACGCTGGAGATACGGTTGCGCAGTTCCTTGAGGCTGGGCATGGCGGCAGCGGGCGCTCAGGCGAAGGTCTTGGCGAAGGCGGCGACGATCCCGTCCACTTCCTTCTCGGTGTCGTCATCGAGGTCGCCGGATTCGTCGATGCGCGCCAGGAGCTCGCCGTGACGGGCCTTGATCTCGCCGAGCAATCCTTCCTCGAAGCGGGTCACATCGCGCACGCCGATGCCGTCCAGATAGCCGCGCACGCCGGCGAAGATCGCCACCACCTGCTCGGCCACACTGCGCGGCGCATACTGGCCCTGCTTCAGCACTTCCGTGAGCCGCGCGCCGCGGGCCAGCAGCTGCTGCGTCGAGGCGTCGAGGTCGGAGGCGAATTGCGAGAAGGCCTCCATCTCGCGGAATTGCGCGAGCTCCAGCTTGATGCGCCCCGCCACCTTCTTCATCGCCTTCGTCTGGGCGGCGGAGCCGACGCGGCTGACCGAGAGGCCGACATTGATGGCCGGACGCACGCCCTTGTAGAACAGGTCGGTCTCCAGAAAGATCTGCCCGTCGGTAATCGAGATCACATTGGTCGGGATGAAGGCGGATACGTCGTTGCCCTGGGTCTCGATCACCGGCAGCGCGGTCAGCGAACCGGCGCCGTGGTCGTCCGACATCTTGGCGGCCCGCTCCAGCAGGCGCGAATGGAGGTAGAAGACATCGCCCGGGAACGCCTCGCGGCCCGGCGGACGGCGCAGCAGCAGCGACATCTGGCGGTAGGCGGTCGCCTGCTTCGAGAGGTCGTCATAGACGATCACCGCATGCATGCCGTTGTCGCGGAAATACTCGCCCATGGCGCAGCCCGAATAGGGCGCCAGGAACTGCAGCGGCGCGGGATCGGAGGCCGTGGCGGCGACGACGATGGAATATTCCATCGCGCCGTATTCCTCCAGCGTCTTGACCACCTGGGCCACCGAGGAGCGCTTCTGGCCGACGGCGACATAGATACAGTAAAGCTTCTTCGACTCGTCGTCGCTCTCGTTGATCTGCTTCTGGTTGATGAAGGTGTCGATGGCGACCGCGGTCTTGCCGGTCTGCCGGTCGCCGATAATGAGTTCGCGCTGGCCGCGCCCGATGGGCACCAGCGCATCGAGCGCCTTCAGGCCGGTCTGCATCGGCTCGTGGACCGAGCGGCGCGGAATGATGCCCGGCGCCTTGACCTCGACCATCCGGCGCTCGGCCGCCTCGATCGGGCCCTTGCCGTCGATGGGATTGCCGAGCCCGTCCACCACGCGGCCGAGCAGCCCTTTGCCGACCGGCACATCGACGATGGCGGAGGTGCGCTTGACGAGGTCGCCCTCGTGGATGTCACGGTCCTCGCCGAAGATGACCACGCCCACATTGTCGGCTTCGAGATTGAGCGCCATGCCGCGCGTGCCGTCCGCGAATTCGACCATCTCGCCCGCCTGCACGCGGTCCAGGCCGTAAACCCGCGCCACGCCGTCGCCGACGGACAGCACCGTGCCAACTTCGGCGACATCGGCCTCGTCGCCGAAATTGGCGATCTCGTTCTTGAGGATCGCGGAGATTTCGGAGGCGTCGATATTCATATCCCCTCAAGCCCCTTTCATGGAGAGTTCGAGCCGGCGCAGCCGGGAGCCGAGCGAGCTGTCGAAAAGCCGCGAGCCGAGCCTTACGACCAGCCCGCCGAGAATGTCGGGATCGACCTTGAGGTCGATGGATACCTTGCCGCCCGCAATGCCGCCGAGCGCGGCTTCGAGCGCACGAAGCTGCGCGTCGTCGAGGGCGTGCGCCACGGTGACCTCCGCCGCCGCCTCGCCCCGGCGTTCGGCCAGCACGGCGAGGAAGCGCGCGGCGATGGCCCCGAGCGCGAACAGCCGGCCGTGGCGTGCGACCACGCCGATGAAATTGCGCGTCAATTCGGAGAAGCCGGCCCGCTCCGCCACGGCCTGCATGGCGCGCGCGCGGTCGTCTCGAGCGATCACCGGCGAGCGCGCCAGATGCGTGAGCTCCGGGCTCCCGTCCAGCAGCGCTTTCAGCGCCTCCAGGTCCTCCGCGACCCGGTCAAGCGCCTTGCGCTCCTCCGCGAGCTCCAGAAGCGCGGTCGCATAGCGCTCGGCGAGTGCGGAAACCGGTCCTGCCTGAGAAGCCACGTGACGATGTCCCCGAATGCGTGCCGCCTCTGGTCCGCCGCCGCTCGAAAGCCCCGGCGAAAAACGGCCGCCAAGCCAAGCGCAACGGGCGCGAGCCCGAGAGCGCCGCGCGGCCATCCTGCTATCACAGCGCCCGGCGAAACCGCAACCGGAGGCTCCGCGACATATTGGCTTGTCGTCCCGATGTGGTGTCGGGGGAGTGTTGAATTGGGGCGCTGCCGGCCCTATCCTGCGCACACCGCATCGAACCCCGCATGGAGGCTGCAATGGAAGTCGCGATACGCGAGGCGAAAGCGCGTCTCTCCGAGCTCGTCGTCGCCGCCGGGAACGGCGAGCGCGTCGTCATCACGAAGCACGGTCGCCCGGCGGCCGAACTGGTCGCCTGCAAACCGCGCGGCGGCCTCGACTTCGACAAGCTGGAAGAGGTGTGCCGACGCCTCGGTATAGACGGGGACGGCGAGCTCTGGCCGGAGGAGTGGAACGATCCGGCCTTCAGCCGGCAGGTGTTGGGGCTGGATGACGAGTAGCCCGGTGCGGCTTCTCCTCGACACCCACTGGCTGTATGCGATCATGCCGGCTCGCGACAAGCTGTCGGCGACCGAGCGCCTCTACCTGGCCGATCCGGTCGCTGAACTTCACGTGAGCGCCGTCTCCATCTGGGAAATGCGGCTCAAATTTCACGCCCGCCATCGGGACGGCGCGCGCAAGAGCCGGTTCGATCCGAACGATGTGCTGGCGGCTCTGGAGTATCTGGCCATTCCGGTGCTCGCAATGACCCCGGCCCACGCGGCGCGGCCGCTCGAAACGCCGGTTCCCCACCGGGACCCGTTCGATGAATTGCTACTCGTCCAGGCGCAGGAGGAAGGACTGAGACTGCTGACCCGGGACCGGCTCCTGATCGACCATCCGCTGGCGGTCTCGCCGGGCGCAGCCGCGTAGCGCGGCATATGCAGCCGCCCGCCCCGGAACGTCCCGCAAGGCGCTTTCGACAGGAGCTTCCGCAGTCTATCCTCCTGTGACCTGTTGAATGCCCGCTGACGAAAGGCCGATTGCCGATCGCATTGCGTCCGCCGTTTGAACCCGGAGAGGTTATGGTGGCCGACCGTACCGCAAATCCCAGGTCGGGAGCGATTCCAGGCCCGGAGCGCCGACCGGGACACCGGGATGCCGGCACGCGACGAGGCCTGAAGGCAATGGATGGCCTTTCCACAATATGGCCGCGGCCCGGCAGCGGCGTTCGGAGGCCGGACGCATGCTGACATTCACGGAAGAAATCCTGCTGCTGCTGGGCGACGAGGAGGGTGCGTTCCTTCCGGTGGACAAGCACGCCTTCGACTGCGCGCTTGCGGGCGCGGCGCTGCTGGACCTGGCGTTCAGATACAGGATCGATACCGACCTGCAGGCGCTTGTGGTCACGGATTCCGCGCCGACCGGGATGCCCATGCTCGACCGCATCCTCGAAAAGATCGTGTCGCGCGCGGAGATGGTGGATGCCGCGAGCTGGATCAGGGAGCTGTCCGCGGACGACACCGAGACCGTTCGCGAACAGGCGCTGGCCAGCCTCGTGAAGCGGGGAGTCCTGGAAAGAAAGGAGGAGTCTTTCCTGTGGATTTTCCGTTCCGTCCGCTATCCGACGATCGATGGGGAGGCAGTGCGCGGGATCAAGCTGCGGATCGAGGAAGCGCTGTCCGACAATATTCCCGACCCCCGGGATGTCGCCCTGCTGAGCCTGGCGGACGCCTGCCGGATCCTTCCCGACCTTTTTCCCGACCGGAAGCTCGACGAGGCGGCGCCCCGGATCGCGCTGCTGCGCAAGATGGACCTGATCGGACGCGAAGTCGCGGGCACCATCGCCAATATCCAGCGCATGATCGTTCTCGCGGCCCGGGCGGAGGCGGCCCGGTTCAGGAAGCTGCGGCTGACCCTTGCCGCCCTCGGCGGCGGCGCGGCCGCCGTCACGCTCCTCGCGCCGAGGGTTCCACTCCCGGACAGCTACGGCCCGAGCCTGCTCGAACATCTCTGGTTCGACGGACTCTGGCGGCAATGGAGCGGCTATCTGATCCTCGGCCTCGCCGTCGCGGGGCTCGCCGTCGCCATCGTCATCCGGAAGCGGCTGGTCACCCGGATCGCCCGTTCCCATCGATGGAGGCTCTCTCATTTCGTCCTCGGTCTGGGCTGCGTGTTCGTCCTGTTCGCCCATACAGGGTTTCGCCTGGGCTCCGGACTCAACGCGGCGCTCATGGGCTGCTTTCTTGCGGTGCTGCTCTCGGGCGCGCTCGCCGAAATCTGCACCGGCGCCCCGTCCCGGCTGCGGGCGGTCGGGATCGCCAGGCCGGCCAAGCTGCGCCGTCATCTGATGTGGTTGCACGTCATGGCCATATGCCCCCTGCCGGCGCTCCTGATCGTCCACATCCTCACCGCCTACCGGTACTGAGGGAACCGGCCGATGTCCCGGAGAACCGTATGGTGGCTTGTTTCGGGGACGTTGCTGGCTTCCGCCTTCGTCGTGGCATCGATGTTCGTGAGCGGGGACCGGCGGATATTGCCGGCCGGCGCCATGACCGACGCCCACCATCAGCTGGAACTGTCTTGCGAGACCTGTCACGGCACGCCGGACTTCGCCGATAGGGCGGCAGCGGAGAAGGCGCTGAACAAATCCTGTCTGGGCTGTCACGAGGACGAGTTGAAGGCCGCTGACGACAGCCATCCGCGCAAGACATTCCGCAACCCGAGAATGGCCGGCTACTGGGAGAAGCTCGATGCGCGCCTTTGCACCACCTGTCACGCAGAGCACCGACCGGAGATCACCAGGGTGGGCGCGGTCACCGTGGCGATGGATTTCTGCATGGCCTGCCACGCCGAGGGCGAGCAGGACGTACGGACCGAGCGACCGAGCCACGCCGGCCTGGCCTTCGACAGCTGCGCGTCGAGCGGCTGCCACAACTACCATGACAATCGCGCCCTCTATGAGGATTTCCTGGTCAAGCACTCCCACGAGGCCTGGCTCGCGCTGACCCCGATGCACGCGCTTGCCGCACGGGCCCGCGCGGAGGGGCAATCCGCGGCAACGCCGCTCGGACCGGGCGACGCCGTGGCGCCCGCGTCCGCGCTCGCCGATCCCGCCGTCCTCGAAGACTGGGCCCGATCCGGCCACGCGGCGGCAGGGATCAACTGTGGCGCCTGCCACGCGCCCGCCGCCGGGGACGCCTCTCCGGACGCGGTCGAAGCTCATTGGGTTGACGAGCCCGAAATGTCGGTCTGCGCAGACTGCCACAGGACGCAGGCAAGCACTTTCGTCAGGGGCCGGCACGGCATGCGCCAACATCCGCGGATTGCAAAGCCGCGCGATCCGCGCCGCGCCCTGAGGGGGCTGGGGTTCGACGGCATGCTCCCGGAAACGGTCATGGCATGGCTCGAGGACCCGGCCGTGCCCGAACGCATGACCGCCGGCGAAGCGCGGCTTCCCATGCGCGCCGACGCCGCCCACCGGGCGCTCGATTGCGGCACCTGCCACATGCCTCATGCCGTCGACGTGGTGCGGGCAGCGGTCGAAGCCTGCACGTCCTGCCATGACGACGAGCACAGCCGGGCCTTTGTCGGCAGTCCTCACCACGCGCTCTGGCTGGCGGAACGCGACGGCCTGGCGGAGCCGGGCGCCGGCGTCAGTTGCGCCACCTGCCACATGAGCAAGATCGAGCGCCGAGGAAAGATCGCGACAAACCACAACCAGAACGACAATCTGCGACCGAACGAGAAGATGATCCGGACCGTGTGCCTCGACTGCCACGGCCTCGCCTTCTCTCTGGACGCGCTGGCGGATGCGGACCTGATCCGCCGCAATTTCTCCGGCAGACCCACCGTCCATGTCGAGAGCATCGATTGGGCGGTGCGCCGGGCGGAGGCGCAAAAGCGGAAGGGCGGCAAGTGAAAGGCGCCGGGGTGCGCATTCGTCAATCGGAACCCCGAACACGAGAGAGGCAAGCAGGATGAAACGAAGATCGTTATGGATGGCCGGACTTGCGCTTGGCCTTGGAGCGGCGACGGCGGCAGCCGCGGCCGACGGGCTCCCGTACCAGCGGGTGGCCGACATGCTGTATCGGGTGATGTCCGCGGACCGGGAGGTCTATACCCGCATGGTGGTCCAGCGCCTCACGGTGGACGAGAAGATCATAACCGCGTCGGAGCATTTCGGTGACGATGCGGCATTGCCTCTCCCGGCGCAGATGTTCCGCTTCGGCGCCGAGAAGGTGATGGACGAGACCGAGGAGTTCTCCTACTCGCTGCTCTCGCTGAATCCGATCAACAGGAAAAACGGCCCGGGCACGCCGCTGGAGAAGGAAGGCCTCGAATTCGTGGCCGACAACCCCGATGAGACCTTCTATGGCGAGGAGGAGCTCGGAGGCCAGCGGTATTTCACGGCGGTCTATCCCGATCTGGCGGTCGTCAAAGCCTGCGTCGCCTGCCACAACGACCACAAGGATTCGCCCCGCTCGGACCTCGAAGTCGGGGACGTGATGGGCGGCGTGGTCATACGCATCGCAATGGACTGAGCGCATCCCCGCGCCCGCGGGCGGAAACAGCAGCCCTTGCAGGGACGCCGGCCTACATGAAGCTGTAGGGGTCCACGTCTATCTGGAGGGAGACATTGGCGGGCAGCCTGACGGAGCCCAGCCAGGCGCGCAGTATGGGCTGGACCGCCTGCTCTCGCGGGGCCTTGAGCAGCAGGCGCCAGCGGTGGCGCCCGCGCAGCAGCGCGAGCGGCGCGGGCGCGGGGCCGAGCACGTCCGCCTCCCCCTCCCGCGGCGCGG
>JAJECF010000162.1 GCA_022822125.1 Alphaproteobacteria bacterium | reverse complement strand
ATCGCCCTCCCGCCCAACTGGCGCGAACACAAAGCCTGACCGTCCCCAAAATCAACGAAATGTAGTGGGTACACCCGCCGACGCCGGTGTAACCCCCTGTTCTATCAAATACTTTTAATCGTCACTGTTGAAGTTGGGTCTGACGTTAAATCATCGCCAGTGATTCGCAATCGATACATCCCATAAAGATGATCCAAGTGGCCATCATCGCCTCGTCATTGAATGAAGGTACCTAAGAGCGAGACCAAGAAATCCGTCGAAGGCCGTGCTTGCACTATTCAGCCGCCGCAGGCGGCGGCTCGTTCTGGCGGGTGATGAAGCGGTAGAGGAATTCTAGCTTGCCGTCGATCTGCGCCACGCGCTCGCCCAGGCCGTTCACTTTCTCGCCCAGTTCGTTCAGCTTTCCTTCCAGCGCATCGATCCTTTCGGCATTCGTCTTTATGCCGGCGCTCAGCCGCGCTTCGGTTTCCCGAATATTGCGCTGGAGCCTGCCCTCGCTTGCCTCGATCTCCGCCTTCAACTCGGTGCGCATCGCCAGCATCTCGCCGCGCATTTGCCGCATATCCGCGCGTAACAGCGCATAGATGATGAGAGCAAGGCCGGCCAATGCAGCGAACAGGCCGACAGCGGCTTCGAACGCCGATATCGTTTCCGGCATCATGTCGGGAACCCTCCGGCCCAGGCGGCTCCCCGCACTGTCGCACAGCCGCCGGGCGCGGGCAATGTCACACCCACCGTCGCGCCGCCCAGATCACCGCCAGCCCCAGCATGGCTGCCGTCAGGCCGCAGAAGCGGAGGATCGCCGGCGAGTGACCGGCGAGGCGGAGCATGAAGCGGCGCATGGATTGCGGCGCGGCCAGCCAGACCGCGCCTTCCAGTACCAGGGCCAGGCCGAGCGCGACCAGAAAGTCCTGGAAGGCGAAGTCTTCCACGGGCGGGCGGGGGGCGGTCTATTCGCTCTTGGCGTCTTTGCCGGAAATGTCGCCGAAGAAGTTGAAGAAGTCGCTGTCGGGACTCAGCACCAGCGTGGTGTTCTCCTTGCCGAGCGCGTTCCGGTAGGCCTCCATCGAGCGGTAGAAGGCGAAGAAGTCCGGGTCCTGCCCGAAGCTCTCTGCATAGATGCGGATCGCGTCCGCGTCGCCCTCGCCTCGCCGGATCTGCGCCGTCTTCTTCGACTCCGCGATCAGCACCGTGCGCTCGCGGTCGGCGCGGGCGCGAATGCGCTGCGCCACCTCGGCGCCCTGGGCGCGGAACTCCTTGGCCTCGCGCTCCCGCTCGGTGCGCATGCGCTGGTAGATCGACTGCGCATTGGCGTCCGGCAGGTCGGTGCGGCGAACGCGGAAATCGACGATCTCGATGCCGAACTCCGAGGCGGCTGCGTTCACCTCGCTCTGGATGTTGGCCATGATGTCGCCGCGTTCCTCGGAGAGGATCGAACCGAAGCTGTTATTGCCGACGACGCGCCGGAGACTGGAGACGACCACGCCGGCAAGCCGGCTCTGGACGCGCGTTTCGGTGCCGACGGACTGGAAGAATTGCAGCGGGTCGTCGATGCGGTAGCGCACGAAGCTGTCCACGACGATGCGCTTCTGGTCCGAGGTGATGATCTCCTCGCCCTGCGGCGCGAAGTCCAGCACGCGGGCGTCGAAATAGACCACATTCTGCCAGAAGGGCGCCTTGAGATGCAGCCCCGGCTCCTGGACCACCCGCTTCGGATTGCCGAACTGCATGACGATGGCCTGTTGCGTCTGGTGGACGGTGAACAGCGCGCTCGCCGCGAGAATAGCGAGCACGATCACGAGGATCGCCCCGCCGAATAGCGCCGCATGCCTCATTGCAGGCCTCCCGTGCTGGATTGCGTGCCGTCCGCCTCATTCGCCTTGATCCGCTTCTGCACCTCCGGCAGCGGCAGATAAGGCACGACGCCGGACGCCCCGCCGCTCTGGTCGATGACGTATTTCTCCGCGTTGGAGAGGATTTCCTCCATCGTCTCCAGATAGATGCGCTTGGTGGTGACGTCCTTGGCGGCGCTGAAGGCCGTATAGACCTGGGTGAAGCGCTGGGCGTCGCCTTCGGAGCGCGCCACGACCTCCTGCTTGTAGGCCTCCGCCTCCTGCACCAGCCGCTCCGCCTCGCCGCGCGCCCGGGGGATGATGTCATTGGCGTAGGCTTCCGCCTCGTTGCGCAGCCGCTCCTGGTCCGCGCGGGCGCGCTGCACGTCGCGGAAGGCATCGACCACCTGGTTCGGCGGATCGACCTTGAGGAGCTGCACATTGGTGATCTCGATGCCGGTCCGGTAGTCGTCCAGGATGCCCTGCACGCCGGCCTTGACCTTGTCCTCGATCTGGCCGCGGCCTTCGGCGAGCGCGGCGGCGATGGGCGTCTGGCCGACGATCTCGCGCATCACGCTCTCGGACGCCGCCTTCACCGAGCGTTCCGGCTCGCGCACGTTGAACAGGTAGTCGCCGGCGTCCTTGATGATCCAGAAGACGACGAAATTGATATCGACGATGTTCTCGTCGCCGGTCAGCATCAGCGCCTCCTCGGCGCTGCGAAAGCCGACCTCGACGCGGTTGACGCGCGTGACCTTGGGCGTTTCCACCGACTCGATCGGATAGGGCAGATGGTAGTTCAGGCCGGGCGTGGTGGTGCCGACGCGCTCGCCGAAGCGCAGCACCACGCCCTGCTCGTCCGTCTGCACGCGATAGAAGCCGCTCAGCATCCAGATGGCGAGCAGCACGATTACGACCAGCAGGATGCCGATGCGCCCGCCGCGGCCGCCGGACCCGCCGCCCGGCATGCGCCGGCGCAGCCAGTCCTGCAGGCGCCGGACCGCCTCCTCGATATTGGGAGCCTGCGGACCGCCGCCGGGGCCGCGTCCGCCGCCCCAGCCTCCGCCGCCGCCCTGGTTGCCGCCGCCGCCGCTGCCCCACGGGCCGCCGCCACCGCTGCCGCCCCAGGGACCGCCACCGCCGCCGCCGCCC
>JAJECF010000209.1 GCA_022822125.1 Alphaproteobacteria bacterium | reverse complement strand
CGGCGATCCGTCCAAGCCGCAGCGCCAGGACGCGTATCTGCGCGCCGTGCAACGGTTCCGGCCCGAGGTCGAGGTGTATTTCGGGCATTTCCTGAGTCATCCCGTGCGCATGCCGCTGGCAAGGCCGGCAGGAAACCGGCGTTCGGCTGAGGTTGTCAGGACCGAGGAGAAGGGATCGAACGTCAACCTTGCCGTGCATCTTCTCAATGACGGATGGCTGGATGCCTGCGACTGCACCGTCGTGGTGGGCAACGATAGCGACCTGGCGGAGGCCATGCGCCTTGTGAAGCTGCACCGTGGCAAGCGGATCGGACTGGTGACGCCGGGTCGCAGGGAGCCGTCTCGCCAGCTTCTGGCGCATGCCGACTTCGCCCGCCGTATCCGGACCAACGCACTGAAGCATTCGCAGTTGCCGAATCCGATTCCCGGCACGAACATCCGCAAACCTGCAAGGTGGTAGAAATCTGCCTGCGCCGCTCGGTGGACGCAACTTGCCCGGAGCCGCCGGCGCGCGACCGCGGCAGGGGCGGCATGGACCTCGGGCTGTGGCGGCGCGGGCGTGTGCGTGCCGCGACCGGCATGGTCTCGAGAGCAGGCGAAGGAACCGTCGAGGGTCCGCAATCGAGCGGATGGACTCGCAATTTACGATATTAGATTGATAAAGTGACTAAAAATGCTACTTTGTGGGCGTTATGTCTGAGTCCACCGCACCGCGCGCGCGCGACGTCATCGCCGATCTGGCCGCCCGCGGCCGCCATCACTTCACCTCGTCCGAGCTGCGCTCGGCCCTCGGGGTCTCCGGAGCGGCGGCGCGACAGGCGCTGAGCCGCCTCGCGGCAAAGGGGGAGATCGCCAGTCCGGCGCGCGGATTCTACGTCATCGTGCCCCCCGAATACAGGCGGCTCGGCTGCCTGCCGGCGGACCAGTTCGTCCCGGCGCTGATGGAGCGGCGGAGTATCCGCTACTATGTCGGCCTCCTCTCGGCCGCGCAATATCACGGCGCGGCCCATCATCGCCCGCAGGAACTCCAGGTGGTCGTGGAAAGGAACCGGGAGGCGATCGTCTGCGGCGCCGTCAGGGTCGCGTTCGTCGCGCGCCGGAACCTCGCCGCAGTGCCGGTCGAGAGCGTCAACAATCCGCGCGGAACCGTTCTTGTCTCGACCGTGGAGGCGACGGCGGTCGATCTCGTCGGGTACATGCGCCGCGCCGGGGGCCTGGACCGGGTGGCGGGCGTGCTTTCCGAGCTCGGCGAGGACATGGACCCGCAGCGTCTCGTCGAGGCCTCGCGATCCGCATCGGTCCTCTGGGCGCAGCGCCTGGGCTACCTGCTGGAGCATGTCGGGGCCGCAGACCGGGCGGCGCTGCTCAAGGCGCATGTGCGGCGGCGCGCGCGCAACTTCACGAAGCTCCTGCCCGGCGCGGAAGCCGCGGGCGCGCCGCGGTCGAAGGATTGGCGGCTGTTCGTCAACGCAGGCATCGAGGCGGACTCGTGATACCGCGGGACTACATCACCCAGTGGCGGGAGCGGGCGCCGTGGGCCGAGGACTTCCAGGTCGAGCAGGACCTGGTCATCAGCCGGGCCCTGGTCGAGATATTCTCCGATCCCGTCCTCGCCGGGGCGCTCGCCTTCCGGGGCGGCACCGCGCTCTACAAGCTCTACCTGACGCCGCCCGCGCGCTACTCCGAGGATATCGATCTGGTCCAGGTGGCGGCCGGGCCGGCCGGGCCGATCATGGACGGCTTGCGGAACGCGCTCGATCCCTGGCTCGGCGAAGCGCGGTGGAAGCAGTCCCAGGGCCGGGTGACGTTCGGCTACCGGTTCCGGTCCGAGGACGTGCCGGCGATCCGGCTGCGCCTCAAGGTCGAGATCGCCACCCGCGAGCATTTTGCGGTGCTGGGTTTTACCAAACACCCGTTCCCGGTCGAGTCGCGGTGGTATTCCGGGCAGGCCGATATCGCGACCTACGAGCTCGACGAACTGCTGGCGACCAAGATGCGGGCGCTCTACCAGCGCCGAAAGGGCCGGGATCTGTTCGACCTGGCGATCGGGCTGGCGGACCGGCGGAGCGATGCCGGACGGATCGTTGCGGCGTTCCGGGCGTATACGGAGCACGAGGGAAGTCCGGTGACCCGCGCGATGTTCGAGCGGAACCTGGCGGGAAAGATCGGCAATGCGCAGTTCGATGCCGGCATGAGCGCGCTGCTGCGGCCGGGCTTCGAGTGGCGGCCGGCGGAAGCGGCGCAGGTGGTCTCCGAGCGATTGATCCCGCTGCTTCCGGGCGAACCGTGGAAGGGGGAAACGCAGGCGTGAGCGTCCGCTGGAAGCCGGGCGGGATCGCCGGTTGTGCAACGGCCCGGTCGGACAAGCCCAGTTCGCCGGAAGACGTGGCCGCGGCGGCACGGAAGTCCACCGTTCTTGTCGAGTGCTGGAGGTAGCCTCCGGCATATCGAGAGCGCACCTGGTGCAGGGTGAAATTGAAGCCCCACTTCCCGTGCCCCGGCCCCTTAGCCAGGGCGGCTGCCGCGGTCGGTCTCGCGTCGGGTCGCAAAGGCTCGACGTTTACCCGTTCTTCTTGGCGATTGGATGGATAGGGAGGAAATTGACACCTGTCTTTGAATCGAACGGCGAAAGCAGGCTGGCGGCCATGGTGCGTACGGATAGCTTCATGACACTGCGAGGTGTCGGTCGCGCCTAAACGTCGTTACAGGACGGACAAGAGTTGAGCTCCCCGCTCGCCGGTCCACAGCGTGGCGACGAAGATGCAGGGCAACGCGATGCTCCAGCGTACCATCGTCATGCGTTTAGGCATCGTCCTGAAGACTAAGGCCAAGACCGGCCACACCGCCAGCGCGATCAGCAGTTGGCCGATCTCGACGCCGACATTAAAGGCGAGCAGGCTCTGCCACAGGTTCGGGGAGTCGAGCCGGAGAATCTCGCGCAGCACGAAGGAAAAACCGAACCCGTGCAGCAGGCCGAGCGCGGCGGTGATCACCATCGTCGGCGTTCGTCTCGATCCCGCAAGCGCTGCGACCGCAGCATAGACGATAGACAGGGCGATCCCGGTTTCGACCACCGGAACGAACCATGCTCCGCGAGGCGCGTATCCGAAGAATCCCAGGCTCAGGGTGACAGTGTGGCCGAGGGTGAATCCAGTGATGCGCCACACGAGCGCGCCCACGGTTGCGGCCCCCAGGACAAGGCAAAGAACGAAAAGGACATGATCCGTTCCTTCGAATATGTGATGCACGCCCTCCCTGATAAAGGTCCACGCGGCTCTCAGGACCGAATGCGAGACGACCGCCGGTTCGGAAAGCAGTCCTCGGATACGAAAGATCAGAGGCGGGTCGCTCGCATGATCCAGGATGAGGTTGGCCGTGTCTGCCTGGCCTGCCAGGCCGGGGTCGAGACGGCTGCGCAGCGAATAGGCGGTTGCGTGGCCTCGATAGGGATAGATCAATTCGATATCGACGACGGTATCGCCGACGTAGGTCGTCGCGAAACCATTGCTGTAGACGGGCCCCGTCAGCGCCGCCTCGGCTTCTCCGAGACGCGCGAACGGCGGCTGGTGCGTCGCAGGATAGGCGCGCAGGCGCCCCTGGAAGGCGCGCAGTTGTTTACCGCCGGTCTCCAGGACGAGCGCCTCGGCAAGAATCCGGCCGAGGCCCGCCGGATCGCCGCGCAGGGCGGCCGGATCCAGATAGTGAACGAGAACATCGTCTTCCAGCCGGTTGGTCGTGTAAGGCGCCGGCTTCCGCGTTCCGTCAGCCGCCTCTGTGCCGACCTTGTCGGCGACCAGGTAGGCCATGGGGAGCCGGGCGAGAATGCGAAGCCCCCGTGGGTCGTGGACGATATGGAAGACGCGGATGTTGATGTTGAGTTTGAAGTGCGCCTTTGCTGGCGCTGCAAACGGGAAAATCGCGGCGAAGAGCGTAGCGATAGCAACAAGAGAAATGGCGGGGCGCCGGATCCCCCGCCATAACGGCTGCAACCGCATTGCGATGGCGACGGGCCGGTCGATCCTATTTCTTCTTCGCCAATTCCGAGACCATGTTGTTGGAGCCGAAATAGAAGACATGCCCGGACTTGCCTTTGACATCGGCCTGGGAGACCTCGATCGAGGCCCCCTTGAGGAGGGTGTGCTCGTGGGTCTTCGTCCATTCCAGCGCCGTGTCGAGGGTCGACGTGTAGAAGGTGGTTTCCGGCACGAGATAGTGATGAGGAATGGCGATGTTCGCCCTGGTCATGGCGACCACGGCATCGGCCTGTTCGTAATTCAGGATGTGACCCGATCCGTCGACCGGAACGAACACGATGTCGACGTCGCCGATCCGCTCCAATACCTCCTTGGGAGGATTCGGACGGTTGTCGCCCCACATGAGAAGCCTCAGGCCACCGGTCTCGATAAGGTACAAGCTGTTGTCGAGATGCCGATAGTTGCCGGGCGGGCAAATGTTCTCGCGGCCTTCGAACTGCTTGACCGCCTCGGTCCACGGAATGATCCCCGCCGCCACGCATTGGTGCTTGTCGGCGATACCCGTAATCTTGACGTCGCCCAGCACGAAGGTTCCCGCCATGCGGTCGAGCAGCATGTTGGCATCGAGCCGGCCGAGGGCGTCATGGTCGAAATGGGCGTGTGTCGACAGGCCGATGTCGACGTCGACCAGGGGAAACTCCATGCGATACCAGACGCCCCAAACGCCCGACGGGTCGTTGCGCCAGGGATCGACCATGATCTCTATGCCGCGGGGCGACGTTATCTTGAAGGCCGAGTTGGAAAAGAAGGCGATGCCGACTTTGCCGCTGTCGGGCCGGACGCCGCCTGTGTTCTGGACCTGAACGAGCCTGTTGTTGTTTTTCCCCGACTTCCACGCGTCGAGGCCATCGGTGTTCGCCGTGACGACGCCGATGCCCAGACCAGCTATCGCCACGGCGCCGATGCTGCCGAATATCAGACTTTTTCGCATCGCGAATTCCTCCTGTCCCCATGCTCTGTAGGCGGCGATCGCCGCATTTCCGGACAAGAGTCCGTCATAATTCCGGTAACAGAACGCGACGCGGGGAAACAGATGGGTTGAGCGCCGGGAGAAAAAGGGGGGCAATCCCCATATTATTGGAGCGATGTCGACAGTGAAGCGATCAAGTGGCGCCGCCAGGGCAGCAGCAGGATCGAGCCGAGCGACTGGAACGCCGGCGGTGAGCGCGTCGGGCCGTGCGACTTCCCCAGGAGCATCAGCCGCCACCTGCTTTCGCTATGTGCGCCCGGATCCCGATCGGCCGATTGCAGGGCGGTTGTCTGAGGCGGTCCGGCAACAATGTCTCCGGTCACTGGCAATGCTGTGAATAGGCTCGGGATGCCCACCCATGCCATCATGGGTGGGCAGAACGCCTGCGAACGGTATACCCTGCAGGCGGAGCATCGCCATACCCCAGGTTATGAGACTGGAACTATGGAGCTTTACCCTGAAAAACCCCCGTATTTTCCAAGTATGCCGGTTAACCCGGCGAACGGATAGCATCGAGTTCATGCAGTGTATGCGAAGTCGAGGTCCGACATTGACAGCCAGCCGACAGCCGATCAACCGGAACGAGGCTTCCAGTGGATATTGTTCTGAAGTCTCTTTCGGGCCATGCCTGCAGCGGATCGCTTCGTGCGGTTCGTGTCCGTAAACGGAGCCTCGAAACGTGGATCGGTTATCGTGACGGCTCGACTGCCCGAAATTCCGCAGGAAACGATTGCACAATGGCAACAGGTTGTCGATCTGGTTGCGAAGCTTGCCGGTGTTCCCGCCGCATTGATCATGCGTACCGAATTGCCGAAGCATACGGTTTATGTAAGCAGTCGGACTGAAGGTAATCCGTATGACGTCGGGCGGGAGTACCAACTCAACGAATCTCTGTACTGTTATGGCGTTTTCAAGAATGACGGCGAACTGGTCGTCGAAGACGCGACCCGCGACCCCGACTGGTCGGAGAACGAAGATCTCGATCACGGCATGAGCTTTTACATCGGGTACCCGTTGAGGTGGCCGAGCGGCGAACCGTTCGGAACGATCTGTGTGCTGGATCGCCGCCGGAATGAAAGCGCTCTCCTCTTCCGGGAAGGCCTGCAGGCATTTGGGAACGTGATCGAGTCAAACCTCCGATCACTTGTGGAAATTGCAGAACGCGAGCGCCTTGAAGCCGCTTTGCAGGATTCCCTGGACCGGATGGAGCAGCGTGTTGCCGAGCGCACTCACGATCTCGAAGAGGCCAACACGGCTCTGAGGGTCCTGCTCGCAAGTGTCGAGAAATCGCAGTTGGAACACAACGAGCAAATCCTGCGGGAAATCAATACTCTGGTAATTCCCCACATTTCAAAGGTATGGCGGTTCGTGGACATGGACTGCGCGGGCGGCGAGTATCTGAAACTGGTTGAAACCAACCTCAAGTCGATAACCTCTACGCTTTCGTCGAAGCTCGCTACGGTATTCGAGGGGCTGACCGCGACCGAAGCTGAAATTGCCCAACTGATCATGCGCGGCAATACAACGAAAGAGATTGCAAACCTGATGTCACGGGCAACAAGTACTGTCGATTTTCATCGCAACAATATACGTCAGAAACTTGGCCTGAAACGTGGCGATAATTTGCGCAACTATCTCCGCTCCGTTTGCTGAATCGAACCGAATTGGCGTCAGCAGGTAATGGGATTGGATCCGGTAACAAACTTCGCCGGGATTTTTTTCAGGTCGGAGAGGCATCGGTCCCCTGCCGCGCCCAATTTGGCGCTTTATTTTCGATGCATTAAACGCGTTCAAAGTGCCAGGGAATAATATCAAGTATACCTGCTTCCGTAATGTGGGGTTAAGCCCCGGTAAATTGCCGGCATTTATCAAGCATACAAATTGATGTCTACAAGTGCGAACAATCGCGCCGGGAGGCGGGATTGTGACAATCCCAATCGAGAGTCGACGTCAGGCAGTGCCGGGAATTCGGTCCAGAGTCGACCTGGCCGGAAACCGCAGATGAATACGCGCTGCTGCACATGTTCGGTCAAGAGCCGGCGGACCGGCCTGCGAAGCGATTGGACTGGCTGGAGGCCATGGGGTGGAATTTCCGTGACCTGGCGAGCGTGGAACGGACGTCGAGGACCTGCGAGAGAGCGAATCTTGGCGCATCTCGCCTCGCGGCGAGTCTGGCGCGCGCCGCGCCACCGGCAATTCCCGCCAGCGCCGGAACCATCGCCGCCGCCGGATGCGCGGGCAGCCGGCTCTGGACTTCCAGGCAACCAATTGCGCAATGACCGACCGGAAGAAGCCGGGGTCACGACCGGGCGGGAAGTTGCCTCTTGAAGCCCGGCGTAAACAGGGAAGGACACCGCCTCCAGGTGTTCGGGTAACCACCAGCAGGAAAGGCAGACCCATGACAATCCTCCGCAATCTCGCTCTTGGCGCCGCAGCGTTGGGCCTCGCTGCGCCGGCGGCGAACGCCCAGCTCAAGGAAATCACCGTCGCCTATTTCCAGGAATGGCCGACGGCCAACCAGGTCGCCCAGTTGGACAAGGCCTACGACAAGGAAATGGGCGTCAAGGTCAACTGGCGCGCCTTCGGCAACGGCAACGAGATGTCCCAGGCCATGGCATCGGGCAAAGTGCAGATCGCCTACAGCCAGGGCCTCGTGCCGTTCGTGGTCGGCGCTTCACGGGGTCTGAAACTGAAACTGATCGGCGTCGCCGTGTCTTACGCCGAGGCCGACAACTGCGTGGTCAGCAAGGCCTCGGGCATCACCAAGGCCAACGCCAAGCAGCTCGAAGGCAAGAAAGTCGGCACGACGATCGGCAACGTGACCCACTACAAGCTGCTGCGCACGCTCGACCATCTCGGCGTCGACGCCTCGAAGGTGAACATGGTGCAGATGAACGGCGCCGACTCGGCCGTCGCCTTTGCCCGCGGCGACATCGTCATGGGCTGCGCCTTCGGCGGGCCGATGTTGCGCATGAAGGAACGCGGCGAATACCTGATGACGGCCGAGGAACAAGAAGCCATCGGCATCCGCGTTTTCGACGTGATCGTTGCGACCGACGATTTCATCAAGAACCATCGGGATCTCGTCCAGAAGTTCATGGACGTCACGGACCGCGCGAACAGGGCTTACCGGAAAGATCCGAAGGCGGCACTGCCGAAAATCTCAAAAGCGGCCGGCATGGATCTCGATGCGACGGCCAGGATGATCCGGATGTTCGCCTTCCCGACCAAGGAAGAACAGGCGTCGGCGGCCTGGATGGGCGGCACCGTCCAGAAGTTCATGAAGGAGGTCGCCGACTTCTTCGTGCAGCAGAAACAGCTGGAAAAGGCGCTCGCCGACTATAGCGGCACCGTCGACGCCAGTTTCCTCAAATAGCGCAAGATAGGGCGCGGTCCTTCGGGGCCGCACCTTTTTCTTTCTCCCGCACCGTTCCGTTGCGGCGAGGATAGGGGAGGGGCGATGAAAGCACTGTCGATTCAGGACGTATCCATGGTCTTCACGGTGCCGGGCCGCAAAGCCGGAGCGGTTGTCGTCTGCGGTCTCACGGTGGATCGCAGCGGCCTGACGAATGTCCCGGTGCATCGGGCGTCTCGACGGATTGCGGACTGCTCCGGTTCCGCGTTCGACCGGGCGATGAATGCGGACCGGGTCATCGAATCGAACGAGCAGATTTTTCAAACCCGGACCTGGGCGGGCGGCGTGTGGCGCCGAAGCACCGTTTCGGAGCCCCCCAGAGCTAGAATTCGAACCGCAGCGCCGCGAGCAATGCGTGAGTCCGGTGGGCGGCGGAGGTCTCGTCGATCCGGACCGGGATCTCCCGCCGGGCGCCGTCCTCGCCGTAGCGCACGATGGCGATGTCGCCGACATCGGTGCGGATTTCTCCGGCGTCTGTATACCGGTAGCTCAGGTCGAGGTGGCTGCGGGCGCCGACCGGTATCGCGATCCCGGCGGTCAGCATCCAGGTGAAGTTCCGCCCGCTTCCGCCCGGAAGGGCGGTGAAGGGGACCTCGCCGCCCGGACCCCGGCGCAGGGAGCCCTGCGGGTCGTCGGGTTCGGGGAAGCGCTGGACGTAGCCGCCGAGGCGGTAGTCGGTGATTCCGAGTCCGGCGCCCAGAAAGGGTTGCGCCCGGCGGCCCGGGGCGATCTCCCATCCCGGGAAATCGTGGAACGCGGCGAGGAGAAACTGCCTTGTGTCCAGGGTCGCCTCCGACGGCTGACGCTCGCCCGAGGCCCGGTAGTTCGCGTTTCCCCGCCAGTCGAGGGCGCGCGCCATGCCGAATTCCAGCTGCGCGCGCAGCCGGTACGGCAGGCGGACCCCCGCCGCCAGATGAAACCGCAGGCCGTCGTCGAGGGCGCCGGCGTCGAAGCGTTGCCGGCTTCCATAGAGCGCGGCATGGCCGGTGTCCGCGCCATCGACGAACCGGGTGGCCTGCGGGCGGACCAAGGCCACGCCCGCGCTCTGGTAGGGGGCGATCGCCCCCGCCGCCGGGAGAGCGGTCCCGCTTCCGCCGGAGTCTTCGGCGGCGGCGGCGGACCGCCCGTGGACCGCCAGGGCCCACGCCACCGCAACTAGGGGCAGGAGCGCCGTCCGGAATCGCGCGCAGCCGATCCGATTCATGCCTGCCTCGCGCTCCTTGTCCGTTGCCGGGTGTGCCATGCAGACCGGGCGACCTGAGGGACCGACACCCTATCGTGCCGCCGGGCGCGCGATCAACGAACCGCTCGGGGCGGATATCGTCCCAAGGGATGCTGCGCGGTGGCGCCTTCTGCGGAGGATCGAAACGGTGAAGAGCCGATACTGCCGTACCCACTCCTTGCCATGCATTGCGAGTATGAGTCCCGCCCGAACTGGCATTTTCATATCCGGCACCGGGCCGCTAACGAGCGGACGCTCGGGCTGACGCCGTCCGAGAGCCGGATGGCGGCGCGGCTGGCCGAGGGCCTGCGGGTGCGGAGATCGCCGCGGACCAGGGCTGGAGCGAGGAGTATGTGCGCTGGCTGGTCAAGCGGGTCTATCGGAAGCTCGGCATATCGGGGCAACAGGTCGAGCTGATACGGCAGGTCCTGGCGGTGGACGCCCTGCCGCGGTGCCGAGGAGCCGCCGGGAGCCGGCGCTGCCTCTTCCTGCGCAGCTTGTATCCGCTGACCCGGCGCGGTCCCGATCCCTCCAGAATTGGAGGATTCTACAGGCGTTCGGGGCCGATTGCGCTCTCACGGTCAAGAGAACCGTCGCGGTCCGGGGGACCTGCCGGCCCCGGGCCTTCACTCCGACAGCGAATTGCGCGCCCGCGCGCGGCACCTGGTGGCCAAGGCGAAGTTTCTGATGAAGGGCGGCTATCTCGATCTCGCCGCCGAGCGGCGGCCCCGCCTCTGAACGCGGCGGCGGGGCGATCCGGACCGGCCTTTCGGTCATGGCCGGACTAACCTTCCGTCCGATCAAGGAGCGATTCCTGCAATTTGCGCGTGGATTTGATCAGTTTTTCCAGCTCCCCGTCGCGCCCTTCACGAACCAATTCATCGCGCTTCAGCGTCGCCAGGATGTGGGTGCTGCGGAATATCCGCTCGATCAGGGGCGTGAGGTCGGCGGAATTCGAGACGGCATCGCCGGCGGTCGGGTTGCGGACGAGCTCCAGTATCCGCTCCCGGACGAACTCTGCAGGGGTGACTCCCCGGGCCTGGGCGGCCTGTCTGACCTCTTCCCACTCGAGGTCGGAGAAGCGGACGCCGCGGTTCCTGCGGGGCAGGCCCTGTTGCGGTTCGTCGTTCCTGCCGGATTCGGGTTCGGTCGTATCGTTGTCGGTCACGGTTTCAAGCCTCTTCGGTACCGGACGGGTGGCGGTGAACTGCGAAGTTCAGGAGGGGAACGCGGCCGGAAACGGCGCGATCCTGCGTTCGGTTTCTACCGGATTGGAGCCTCGGAGGCGAACCCGGTGGTGCAGAAACTCCGCCTCGGTGTTCGGCAGAACGGGCGAAGCATGGTCACGGCGGCGAATTACCGAGCGCGATCGACCGGGATAGCTGGTGGGGGCTCGCGAATCGGCGTGTAACGCCCGTGTAACGACGCAGTTCCCGGGCAACCGGTCAGCGGCCGGCCGTGTAACGGTCGCCGACAGGCGCAGTCGCACCTTGCCGGGAAGCGCCGCTCGGGCGAGTTCGGAGCGTTACACGCTCGCTCCAACAGGAACCCGACGCCCGAAGGCATCGAAAGTCGCCGAAGGGCCCTGAAACGGCCTCGCAAACGCGCGCATGCGCCCTCTGCATCAGCGATGCGTGGGGTGTGACCCCCAAGGCCCGCCCCGGCGGGTCGGAAGCCTGATTCGCGCTGTACGGGGGATCGGGGAGATCGACGCCGGCAAACCCGGCGGATCGGAGCCGCAGCGGCGATTAAGCGGCGGGCAGTGCGCGCGGCAGTGCGGTGCGGTCTGTGCGCGGACCGGCGCGCGACGGCGGCGACACTGGCGGCGGCGCGACGCATCCGGCATTGTCGCGGCGTCGATGCGGCGATGTCCAATCAACTGCATCGGCGCGAGACACGGGCCGCGCCGCCCGCTTGCGCGGCCCGTGTCGACGGCGCCGGTTCAGGCTGCGGTTCAGGCCGCGATGCGCTTAATGCCGAGAAGGATGTAATGCCAAATGGGTCGCGGGAGCCGGCTTACCCACGCCGAATTCCCGTTGATTTGCTCGGCATTAATCCCCGGCAGTCCCCGCTGGATGGAATGCGGCGTGTTGGCCTCAAGGACTTCCAGCTTGTCGGCCGGGCTTGCACGGAGGTACATCTTGGTGGTCTTGATGTCGGCGTGACCGAGCCAAATCGAGACTCTCCAGATGTCGGTGAACCGGTCGTTAGAATTAATGCCGAGCGAATCGGCAGGCAAACGGCACCGCTACGCCGATTCCTGCAACCCACTCGGCATTACACACTTCTCGGCATTAAGCGCATCATGCCGAGCTCGGCATGATGCGCTGAACCGGGATGCCGAGTTGCCTTGCCTTGTCGACGAGGTTGTCGGTGATGCCGGAGCCGGGGAACGCGATCACGCCTTTCGGCAGAAGGTTGAGCAAGTCGTCGTTGCGCCGGAAGGGTGCGGCCCGTCCGTGCTTGTTCCAGTCCGGTTTGCAGACGATCTGCTGGATGCCGTTGCGCTCGGCCCAGCGCGCCGCGATCTTCTCGACGCCGGGGCCGCCGCCATGCACGAGCACCATGTCGGCATACTTGGCGCGCGCCTTGTCCAGCCGGGCGAT
>JAJECF010000086.1 GCA_022822125.1 Alphaproteobacteria bacterium | reverse complement strand
CGCCTCCGCGGTCACTTGTGGCTGTTGCAAACCCAAAATACCGCCAGGCGACCCCGGAACCGAAAACAGCTACACCGAAATCATCTCAGATCAGCGCAGAAACCATGTCCGCTCGACGGTTCTGCAAGAGGCTCAGATAATATGGAATAAACTGGCGCTCAGAGCGTCCCCGGAAATTCTGCGGCCACCGCCTCGAAGACCTCCGCGAACAGCGCCCGCTCCTTCGCCGTTCCGACCGTCACGCGGATACAACGGTCGAGCGGGGCGACGGCGCTCCAGCGTCTCCGGGCCGACGAAGGGAATCGTCGAAGGCAGGCTCTCGACCAGGGCGGTGAAGCGGGGGGCAGCGATCATGGCGACGACTCGCGGCGAGGCGGGGGCGGCCATGCCCCCTTTCATTGACCCACGGCGATATCCGGCCGCACCCGCGCCGGCTCGTCAATATCGTTTTGCGCCCCGAATGGCGGGATGGTCCTCGCGAGCCCCGCCGCTCTCAAAGCGCGGCGGCGCGAGCGAAGGCGGGACGCGCGGTCGCGCGCTCCCAATAGGCCCGGATATTGGGCGTGAAGGCCTCCTCGATGCCGAGCCGCCTCGCGAAATGCAGCGCCCAGACAATGGCGATATCGGCGATGGTGAAGCGCCCGGCGCAGAGATAGTCGCGGCCTTCCAGCACCGCCTCCAGCACCCGAAGCCGGCCGAGGAACCAGAGCCGGTAGTCCTCCACGACCTGCGGCAGGCGGCGCTCCTCGGGCTCCAGGTCGCGGTAGCGGAAGACAAGCGTCTGCGGGAAGGTCAGCGTGGCGTCGCTGCGGTGCAGCCAGTCGAGCCAGAGCGGATAGTCCGGCTCATGCGCCGCGACGCGGAGCGGCGTCGGCCCGTAGCGGTCCACCAGATAGTGGCAGATCGCGCCGGACTCCGTCATCCAGGCATCGCCGTCGATCAGGCAGGGCACCGTGCCGAGCGGATTGACCTGCTTGTAGTCCTTGTGGTGGACGCGGGGCGGGAATTGGAGCGTCACCAGCTCGTAGTCGAGCCCCATTTCCTCCAGCGTCCACACACAGCGCATCGAGCGCGCTTGCGCGCAGTGGTAAAGGGTGATCGCCATGACCTGTGCTCCCGTCCGCCGTCAGACTCCGTTGTTTCCAGAGTAGCCGCAGCCCGGCCGCCGGGCCAAGGCATGGCGGCCTCAGGCGGAAGCGCAGTCTGCGGGCTTTGCATCCGTCTCGGGAGGGCGACGGACGAATTCCCCGAGGCCGATCTTCGCATTTACCCGCTGCGCGCCTGGCGCGGCGTCGAACCATGCCCGCGACGCCAGATAGCGCGCCCGCAATTTCCCGCGGCCGGCCAGCAGCCGGTCAGGGATTTCCGAGGCCCGGTAAAGCCCGCCGAGGGAGGGAGGCGGCATGGGCCGCTTTTGCAGCGCCTGCCGCGTCACCTGCAACCGGGCTGCGACATCCGCGAGGCTCACGAGGTCGGGCCGGACCTCTCGAAGCTCCGCCCCCTCGGGAAGCGCGGCCGCTGCCTGCCCGACCGTTTCGACGATAACGGCCTCCGGATCCCGCCCGGCCCGGATGAATGCCAGGCCGACGGAACCCGGCCTGCCGAGGCCGACCACCGCATCGTCGCATCCGGCTTCGTGGAGAGCATCGAGAATGGCGTCTTCGTCCGGCGCGCCGTCCGGCAGGGCAAAGATCAGATCGAACTCGAACTCCTTTTCAGCCATGGTCTTCGCCTTCCCTCATCACGCAGCCGGCGGCCTTTGAAACCAGCGCCCGCGCATGGAGCTGCGGGTTCCTCGGCGTGCTCCAGACCGACATGCGGCAGAACTGTCCCGAACGGCAAAGGTTTCCGGCGTTCGCCGGGCAGAGCGCATAGCCCCAAGCATGCGAACTACGGCCTCTTGCCTTCTGCACGGTCCAGCCCTCGGCTTCCAACGTCCTCAATGCCGCTTCGATTTCCTTGTTCGGATGTCGGGTTCTCAACTCATATAAGCCTTGCAATGTCGGTTGTCACTAGACAACCAAAATCCGCGAGCGCCGGCCTCGGCGAGGACATCGGGGTGGACCCCGTGCCGTCTGCCATCTACAAGACCGTCAAGGCTCGCACGCGCGTTTCTCGAAACTCCAGGTACGGGTCGAACCCGCAGGAGCGGCTGTCATGGCCAAAGGGCAGAAGCTTCTTCCCGGCGTCGTTCCGGCGAACAGGACGGGGGACCGGGAGTCTGCGCCGCTCAAACATCTCGGCTTGCCGGACGACCTGTTCGACAGTCGCGATCCGGAGCAGGCCGCCATCGACGCCGGGGACTATAACGACTCCACCGGTATCTGGAGCGGACCGCCCTACCGCCCTCAAATCTCGTCGCAGTAGCCATAGTCCCGGTCCAGCCGCCGGGCCATGGCGCGGGCGTGGGGGGCGGCCTCGGCGATGAGGGCGAGCACATAGTCGTCCTCCGGCAGGCCGGCGGCGATTGCTAGCATCCGCACCTCGTCCAGCAGCGCGCCTTCCGGCGGCAGCGCGGGCGCGGGCAACGAAACCGCCTCGCGCTCCGGCGGCGGGCCGGCTTCCAGCACGGGCCGCCGGCTCCGCCATTCGGTCGCCTCCTCGAAGGCCTGGCCGGCCGCAAGCACGACCCGGTCGTAGAAGGGGGCGGCGGCGATCTGCACGCCGAGCGGGAGACCGCTCTCCGAAAAGCCGGCCGTGATCGTCAGCGCGGGTCCGCCGGTGACGTCGAAGGGCGTGGTAATACTGGGGTATAGCCAGAAATTCGCGGTGTCATGGGCGTCGAGGCGCGGCGCAGGACCTGTCGCAGAAGGGGCGATCAATATGTCGAAGCGCTCATAGACCAGCTCCATCGCCCGGCGGAGCTGCCGCCAGCGCCGATGCGCGGCGATGTAGTCCTGCGAGGTGTAACAGACGGCGCCGAGCGCGCGGGAGAGGAAATCCTGCCCGAAATCGCGCGGGCGCGTCTGGAGGTCGCGCCGGTGGACATTGAACAGCTCGCTCTCGGCAATGGTGATCTTGACGTCGTACCAGTCCTGCACAGGCGGCATGCGCGCCGTCTCCACGCCCGCGCCGAGGCTGCGGAAGACCTCCGCCATATGTTCGCAGGCCGCGACCATCTCCGGCGTGCAGGTCAGGTCCTCCTCCCAGTAGTGGCGCAGCAGGCCCACGCGCAATCCCGCCATCGAAGGCGGCGCGGGGCGCTGCGGGCGGGTCGAGGAGCGCGGGTCGTCCGGGTCGTGGCCGGCGAGCGCATCCAGCAGCAGCGCGCAGTCCTCCGCCGTCCAGGCGAGCGGCCCGCAATGGTCGAAAGTGAAGGAGTTGGGGATGACGCCCCGCCGGCTGACGAGCCCGTAGCTCGGCATCAGCCCGGCGACGCCGGAGAGCGCGGCCGGCCCTCTTATGGAGCCGCCGGTGTCCGTGCCCAGCGCGCCGAGGCAGAGCCCCGCCGCCACGGCGACGCCGGAGCCGCTGGAGGACCCGCCGGAGAAGTGGTCCGTATTCCACGGGTTGCGCGCGGGCGGCCAGGGCAGGTCGAAGCTGGGGCCGCCATGCGCGAACTCATGCGTCGCGAGCTTGCCGGTGATGACCGCGCCCGCCGCCTTCAGCCGGCGCACCGTCTCGGCGTCCTCGGCCGGCACGCGGTCCTGCTGCGTCTTCGAGCCGCCTGCGGTCAGCACGCCGGCCGTGTCGTAGATGTCCTTGAGCGCGACGGTGACGCCGTGCAGCGGCCCCCGCCGGCGGCCGGCGGCGATCTCCGCCTCCGCGGCCTTGGCGTCTTCCAGCGCGCTTTCGGCCATCACCGTCACATGGCTGTCGAGGCGTGCGTCATAGGCCTCGATGCGCGCCAGCGTCGCCTCCACCAGTTCGACCGGGGACAATTGCCCCGCCGCAATGGCCCGCGAGGCCCCGGCAAGCGTGAGATGTGTGAGATCGACCATGTGCCTTTGCCTTTCCTGCCCCGAGGAGGGGAGGCGCCATTATGCCGGCTGCCGAACGCCGGGGACACTGCGCCGGGCTTGACCGTCGGGCGGGGCCGCGCCACCAATGGCGGGCTCGGAACGGGCATGTGGGAGGGAGCGCCATGCGCTGGGCGCGGATCGAAACGGCGGACGGACCCCGCTACGGCATCGTCGAGGGGGACAGCATCGCAACGGTGGAAGGGTCTCCCTTCAGCGACCATGCGCGGACGGGCCGGCGCGTCGCGCTGGAGAACGCCCGTTTCCTGCCCCCGGTCGCGCCGCCCACCTTCTATGCTGCCGGCCTCAACTATCCCGAGCACGCCGTGGCGGCCGCGAACAAGCGCGGCGAGGTTCCTTCTCTGCCGGAGACCGCCGATATCGGCTACCGCGCCGTCAACTCGCTCACCGGCCACAATTGCCCCATCGTCATCCCGGCGGACGCGACCGAGCGCGTGCAGTACGAGGCCGAGCTGGTGGCCGTGATCGGCAGGACGGCGCGCCATATAAGCGAGGCCGAGGTGCGGAGCCACCTGCTCGGCTACACCATCGGCAATGATGTGTCCGAACGCCACTGGCAGGCGCATGACCGCACGCTCTGGCGGGCCAAGAACACCGACAGCTTCGCGCCGATGGGACCCTGGATCGACACCGAATTCGACCCCGCCGGAGTGGAAACGGTCGTGCGCGTGAACGGCGGGGAGACGATCCGCTTCCCCACCGCGTCGATGATCTTTTCCGTCGAGACCTTCATCGCCCGCATGTCGCGCTATCTCACGCTCGTCCCCGGCGATGTCGTCTGGATGGGCACGGAGGGCGTCGGGCCGAACCTTAAGCATGGCGACCTCTGCGACATCGAGATTACCGGGCTCGGCATCCTCTCCAACCCGGTCGTCCGAGAGGGCCTGTAACGGCCCGTTCTCCGGAAGGGTTGCCAATGCCGACGCCCACGATCATCCCGACGCTCCGTTATCGCGACGCCCGCGCAGCGCTGGACTGGCTCTGCCGCGCGTTCGGCTTCGAGCGCCATCTCGTCGTCGAGGGCGAGGACGGCGCGATAGAGCATGCGCAACTGACCTTCGGCCACGGCATGGTCATGCTCGGCCAGGCGCGCGAAGGGGAATACGACACGCGCATCGCGTCTCCGGACGAGGTCGGCGGGCGGCAGACGCAATGCCCCTACCTGGTCGTCGCCGATGTCGATGCCCACCATGCGCGCGCGGCGGCCGCCGGGGCGGAGATCGTCACGGCCCCGGAAGACCAGCCCTATGGCGGCCGGCTCTACAGCACCCTCGACCCGGAAGGCCATCTCTGGAATTTCGGCTCCTACGACCCCTGGGCCCCCGCGCCCTGAACGCCGCAAAACAGATCTGAGCCGCGCGCCGCCGCCGGCGCGAAGGAGGCCAAATGACGCTGTCAGCCGTGCTGATCGCCAACCGGGGCGAAATCGCCATCCGCATTGCGCGCGCCGCCGCCGATCTCGGCCTGCGCGCGGGCGCCGTCTATTCCGAGGACGATTCCGCCTGCCTGCACACGCGCATGGCGGACGAGGCGCATCCGCTCGCCGGGACCGGCCCCGCCGCCTATCTGGACATCGAACAGATTGTCCGGACCGCCCGGAACGGCGGCTATGACGCCGTGCATCCCGGCTACGGCTTCCTCTCCGAGCGCGCGGAATTCGCCGAAGCCTGCGCGGCGGCGGGGCTTCGCTTCATCGGCCCGGAGCCGCGCCATCTCCGCCTGTTCGGCGACAAGGCCGAAGCGCGGAAGGCGGCGCGCGCTGCGGATGTCCCGGTGCCGGACGGCCTCGACCGCGCGGTATCGCCGGGCGAGGCGGAGGCCTTCTTCGCCTCGCTCGGACCCGGCCGCGCCATGATGATAAAGGCGCTGGCGGGCGGCGGCGGGCGGGGCGCGCGCGCCGTGTTCGACGCGGACGACATCGCCCCGGCCTGGGCGCGCTGCCGTTCCGAAGCGGAGGCGGCCTTCGGCTCCGGCGATCTCTATGTCGAGGCGTTCCTGCCGCGCGCCCGGCATATCGAGGTCCAGATATTGGGCGACCGGACGGGCGAGGCCGCGCATCTGGGCGAGCGCGAATGCAGCGTCCAGCGCCGCTACCAGAAAATCGTCGAGACCGCGCCGGCGCCGGGCCTCGACCCGGAACTGCGCCGCGCCATGACGGAGGCCGCCGTCCGGCTCGCCCGGTCGGTCGGCTATACCGGCCTCGGCACCTTCGAGTTCCTCGTGGACGCCGGCGAAGACGCGCAGGGCGCGGGCTTCTTCTTCATCGAGGCCAATGCCCGGCTGCAGGTGGAGCATACGGTGACGGAGGCGGTGACGGGGGTCGATCTCGTCGAGGCGCAGTTCCGGCTGGCGGACGGCGCGACGCTTGCCGAACTCGGCCTGGACGACCCGGCCGCCGTCCGCCCGCGCGGCCACGCCATCCAGGCGCGGGTCAATATGGAGACCGTGGCCGGGGACGGCTCCGTGCGCCCCGAAGCCGGGCTTATCGAGGCCTATGAGGCGCCCAGCGGGCCGGGCGTGCGCGTGGACGGCTTCGGCTATGCGGGCTACCGCACCAGCGCCGCCTTCGACTCGCTGCTCGCCAAGACGGTCTGCCATGCGCCCTCGCCCGCTTTCGCCGATGCGGCGGCCAGGACCCGGCGCGCGCTCGCCGAGTTCCGCATCGAAGGCGTGGGCACCAACATCCCCTTCCTGATGAATGTGCTGGCGCATGGGGATTTCATCGCCGGGCGCACCCACACGCGCTGGGTGGAGGAGAACGCCGCCGCGCTGGCCGCCCCGCCGGAAGGGTTGCGGCCGCGCTTCGCCGCGCCGCAAGCCGAGGGCAAGGAGGAGGACGGCTTCGCCGGCGCCCGGGTGGACAGCACCGACCCGCTCGCGCTCTTCGCCCACGACCGCGCGGTCAAGGCGGCCCGGACGGGAGAGGACCGCCGCCAGCGCCCCGATTCCGAGGGCCTTGCCGGCGTGGCGTCGCCGATCCAGGGCACCATTGTCGCCCTGCTCGTCGCGGAGGGGGACGGCGTTCTGGCCGGCCAGCCGGTCGCGGTGGTCGAGGCGATGAAGATGGAGCACGAGATCCGGGCCGAACGGGCCGGGATCGTGCGCCGGGTGACGATGAACAAGGGCGACGTGGTGCGCGAAGGCTGGCCCATCGCTTTTGTCGAACCGGCGGAAGTCGAGGGCGATTTCGCCGAGGCGGGCCGGGAGGTCGATCCGGACTTCATCCGCCCCGACCTGGACGAGGTTATGCAGCGCCACGCCCTCACGCTGGACGAGAACCGCCCGGAAGCCGTCGCCCGGCGGCATGAGCGGGGCTACCGCATGCCGCGCGAGAATATCGACCGGCTGGTGGACCCCGGCTCATTCCAGGAATACTGGCCGCTGCTCGCCGCGCTCCAGCACCAGCGCTACGACATCGAGACGCTCAGGCGGAAATACCCGGCCGACGGCGTGGTGGCCGGCACGGCCTCGATCAACGGCGCGGATTTCGACGACACGCGCTCGCGGGCCGTCATCGTGCATTACGACTACACCGTGCTGGCCGGCACCCAGGGACGGCGCAACCACTACAAGCAGGACCGGATGTTCGAGCTGGCGCAGCGCTTCCGCCTGCCGGTCGTGCTCTTCTCCGAGGGCGGCGGCGGGCGGCCGGGCGACGACAATACCGGCCCGCGCGTCGCCTTCGACACCGACACCTTCACCACCTTCTCGCGGCTGAGCGGCCTCGTGCCGCTGGTCGGCGTCAATAACGGGCGCTGCTTCGCGGGCAATACCGCCCTGCTCGCCTGCTGCGACGTCATCATCGCCACGAAAAGCTCCACCATCGCCATGGGCGGCCCGGCGATGATCGAGGGCGGCGGCCTCGGCGTCTATACGCCGGAGGAGGTCGGGCCGATGGACTTCCAGGTGCCGAACGGCGTGGTCGATATCCTCGTCGAGGACGAGGACGAGGCCGTCGATACCGCCAAACGCTACCTCTCCTATTTCCAGGGGCCGACGGACCGCTGGGAGGAAGGCGGCGACCAGCGCCTGCTGCGCCATGCCGTGCCGGAGAACCGGGTGCGGCTCTACGACATGCGGGCGATCATCCGCACGCTCGCCGACAGGGACTCCGTGCTGGAGCTGCGCGAGAAGTTCGGCGTCGGCATCGTCACCTGCCTCATCCGCATCGAAGGCCGCCCGATGGGCGTCATCGCCAACAATCCGCACCATCTGGCGGGCGCGGTGGACTCCGACGGCGCGGACAAGGGCGCGCGCTTCCTGCAGCTTTGCGACGCCTTCGACATTCCGG